>NZ_JAAGNW010000046.1:26564-37503 GCF_010645215.1 Burkholderia multivorans
TCGCACCCTGCACCCACTCGGTGCCGAAGTGCAGGTAGCGCACGCCGCGCTCCTCGGAGAACGTGACGGGCGCGAAGCGCGGCTTGCGCGGCGTGTCGAGCACCGGATGGTCGTCCTGCTCGTCGGGGTCGGCGCGGCGCTTCGCGCGCGACGGCTGGAGTTTCGCGGAGCCGTTGTAGGCGGACGGCTTGCCGCGCTTGAAAGCGCGCGCCTCGGCAGAGGCGCGTTTGATCAGTCGGGTCATGAGGCAATCTTGCGCCGGCGGCGCGGTAGTTGGTTTTGAATCGGACGAGAGGATAGCATCCGGCGGGACGGAGGGGCCGGGACCGCTTGCACCGGCCGCTTATCCAGCAGACCGACCGGGAGAATCTTCAAGCGCTTCCCGGCAACGCAACGCGCGTGATCCGGATGGATCGTGATTCGCTGCTTCAACATCAATCCGCGTTCGCCGCGAAAAAGCCGCTCTGCCGCAAACTCGATCGATCGTTTGCACACGATTCAAGATTCGCCCTTTCAAGCCGATATCTCTGACCGGGGTCAAATCATTCAAGCAGAAAGATATTTGAAAGACACATGCGCGTGCCCGCCGATCGCGCACCGGGCGGCCTGGCCGTCCGGACCTCCCTGTCCGCAGACTTCAACAGTCACGAGGTAAGTCAACGATGCCCAGCGTTATTCGCGCGGCCGGCCTGCTTGCGCCGATCGTGCTCCTGAGCGCCTGTTCCATGGTCGCTCCACCCTACTCTCCCGCAGTCGACAACATTCAATCGCTCAAGAACGCCGCGGGCGCGCAGGCGAAGGTCGGCGCATTCGAATCGCATGCGGATACCAAGAATCCCTATCCGGTGCCGTTGCGCGCCAACCTGATGAAGTCGCCGGTCGGCGACTCGTTCGGCGCCTATCTCGCCGATGCCATGACGAAGGAATTGCAGATGGCCGGCAAGCTTTCTCCGCAAAGCGATGTCGAGATCAAGGCGACCTTGCTGGAAAACGACATCGACGTCGGCCTTGCAAACGGCGCGGCGAGATTGTCCGCACGTTTCATCGTGATGCGATCGGGCGCGGTGCGTTACGACCAGGTCAAATCCGCGCGCACGAAATGGGATTCGTCGTTCGCGGCCATGATCGCCGTGCCGAAGGCGCGTGAAGAATATCCGCTCGCCGTGCAAAAGCTGCTCGGCGAACTCTATGCCGATCCGGCCTTCCTCGAGGCGATCCAATAAATCGCCCGCTTCACCGAGCATCAACCACCACACTCAACGAGACCTGAAAACAATGACATTGATTCGAATCATCGCGGCCGCGAGCATGGTCGCGGCACTGGCCGGCTGTGCACATGAAATTTCGCTGACCGGCGACACGAGCAAGATTCCGGCGCTGTCGACCCAGCCGCTCGACAAGACCATCGGGCTCGTCATCACCGACGAGCAGCTGGCGCTGGAAGCGATCACGCCCGGCGGCGGCGGCGACAAGGTCAGCTATCACCCCTACCACGACCTCGAATTGCCGCTGTACGTCGGTCTCGGTCACGTGTTCAAGAATGTGACCAAGCTCAAGAGCGCACCGGACGCAGCCACGATTCAGGCCAAGCATCTGGATTACGTGGTCACGCCGACGATCAAGACCTCGTCGTCGTCCCCGAGCCTCGTGACCTGGCCGCCGACGGATTTCTCGGTCACGCTCGCCTGCACCGTCGCCGATCCGAGCGGTCAAACCGTGGTCAGCCAGGACGTGACGGGCACCGGCCACGCGGAGTTCAGCGAATTCAAGCACAACCTCAGCCTGGCCGGGCAGCTTGCGACCGTCGATGCGGTTTCCAAGCTGCAGACGGCGCTGGCAAAAGCGCCCGAATTGCAGAAATAAGCCTCGTGCGGCGCGGCTGAAGCGAGGGCTCGGTCGCGCCGCGTGGCCTTGCTTAAGGATGAGCACCGGGACAGCATCCCGGCGGGACGGGCCCTCAGCCTGCCTCATGAGGGCCGCGACGGCGCGCGCGACCGGCTTGCCGTATGCGTATCACCGCCCGATACGCTGTTCGCGCAGCGCGTCGAGCCGCGCGCGGGCCTTGGTGATATCCGGCAAACCGCCGTCACGCCGGCAGAATTCGACCCGCATCTACTATTTCCACGTCCCTCGATAAGGCATTCGAGCGTCAAGTTCGCACCGAAATCAGCGGGACGACGATCCGGCAAGCCTTCCGGATGAATGCGCGCGTTGACGCTCGCGCCCACAACAAGACAGATAAACTTGCAAGTCTATCTGTCTTGTTTTACGCTTCGCGCATGTCCCGCTCCCATGAATCCACTCTGCCGCTGGAATGCGTCGTCTCCGATCTGACGCTGGCTGTCGGCCAGCTTTTGCGTCGGCTGCGCAACGCCAATCCCGGCGACCTGAACCTGTCGCAGTCCAGCGTGCTCGCTCGGCTGGAACGTGAAGGCCCGATGACCACCGCGGATCTCGCGCGCGCCGAATCGATGAAACCGCAGTCCATGAAAACCCTCCTCGCGGGCCTCGAAGAAGAGGCATGCGTCGAGCGCGAAGCGCATCCCACGGACGGTCGCCAGATCCTGTTCGCGATCACGCACCAAGGGCTGAACGAACGTCAGCGGCGCACGGCGGCCAAACGCGAATGGCTGCTGGCGAAGCTCGAACAGTTCGATCCACAGGAGGTCGCGACGCTAACTGCGGCCATTCCACTCATCATGCGGCTCGGCGATGCCTCACTTCCCTAGCCTTTCCGGCTTCTCCGTCTTCGATAGGACAAACCATGCGCTTCGTTGCGATCTTTTTCGCGGGTGCCTTCCTGTGCAACGCCATGCCTCATCTCACCGCAGGTTTGCGCGGCGAGGTGTTCCCTTCTCCGTTCTCGACGCCGCACGGCAAGGGGCCGTCGTCGCCGCTGGTCAATTTCCTGTGGGGCATGCTGAACGCATTGATCGGTCTGGCGCTGCTGGTCCGCCATCCATTCGCGCCGGGCGTGAACGTCGATAGCGCGGCGCTGCTGGCCGGCATGCTGGTCGTGGGTGTTTTCACATCGGTTCATTTCGGCCGCGTGCGTCGCGAAGGTCTGTTTTGAACGCGACGCAACGCGACCAGCTCGATCCGCTGGTCCGGAAAATCACCACCGTCGCCGTCAAGCGTTGACGCCCATCAGGCCGGCTGCAAGATCTGCCGCCAAACCACCAATTTTTCTGCGTACGGGACTGACGCATAAGCCGGACTGCTCGATGGCAAACGGAGCAGTCGATATCGATCCGCACGCTCGCCAAGCGCCTTCACCCCGATCCTGGCTGCCGTCCCGCCATTGAAGGCGATGGTCGCCAGATTCGGCAATGTATCGATAAGCGCCATCAAGTCGTTGCTTGCGTGGTCACGTATCCGGCTGTCGAGGCTCCCGACCCGGCGAGCTTCGGCAACCACATCCCAAAGACCGATGTGATGATCCAATAGCACCCGCAGTCGCGCTGCATAGTCGAGAGCGACGAGCGGCACCCCGACGATGTCGCCGACCAAATTGAAAAACTTGTTCTGCGGATGCGCGTAGTACTGGCCGTGGGCCAGGGAGCGCTCGCCCGGCAGGCTGCCGAGAATCAGCACGCGCGTGTGCGCATCGACGACGGGGGGAAAGCAGCGCTTGAACGTCATCGGCCTGCCCTTCCGCCCGACTCGGCCCCGCACCGCAGGCCGCGTTCCTCGCCGGCCTCGCGCGCGGCCAGATGCCGCCACAGCGCCGGCAGCATGCACTCCGTCACCATCAGCGGTTCGCCGTGCCGCTCGAACACCGAGCGGCGCGCGACCAGCGCATGCGGCGCGGCCTCGCGCGACGCGAGCGCATGCAGCGCCAGCGCATGAAGCGGATGCCCGGCGATCACGCGCCGGCTCACGAGCGCGGAGCGCGTGACCTGCGGATCGCTGTACAGCAGTTCGGCGAGCGGCCGCGTGCGCAAGCGACGCATCGCCTGCCACACGCCCTTGCTCGCGGCGAGCGGCGCGAGACTGTGCGCGGCGACGAACGGCACGCCGTCCACCGCCAGCACGACCTCGCGCACCCACATCGGCACGCGCGGCCCGCGCGCGAGCGCCGCATGCTCGTCGGCCCACGGCACGCCGACGATCTCGCGCGTCACGCGCACCGTCACCGGGCCGAGCCCCGCGAGATGCGCGGTCAGCGAACCGCCGCGCGTCAGCCAGTCCTTCTGCGCGGCCGAACAACCGGGACGCGGCGTCGCACGCCAGCCGGCGCCGGCCGCGTCGAACCGCATCCGTGCAATCACGCTGCGCGCGACAGCAGCAGCGTGTTGGTCCGCTTCACGAAGCTCGCCGGATCTTCGAGCGCACCGCCTTCCGCGAGCAGCGCCTGGTCGAACAGCAGATGGCACCAGTCGCCGAACTCGGGGCTGTCCGCCTGCAGCTGCTTGACGAGCGGATGCTCGGGATTGACCTCGAGGATCGGCTGCATCGCCGGCCCGCTCTGGCCCGCCGCCTTCAGCATGCGCTGCAGGTAGCCGCTCATGTCGTGGTCGTCGGCGACGAGGCACGACGGCGAATCGGTCAGCCGGAACGTGACGCGCACGTCCTTCGCCTTGTCGCCCAGCGCTTCCTTCATCTTCTCGACGAGCGGCTTGAACGCCTCGCCCGTCTCTTCCTGCGCCTTCTTCTCCGCATCGTCGAGCGCGCCGAGATCGAGGTCGCCGCGCGCCACGCTCGCGAGCGGCTTGCCGTCGAATTCCTGCAGGGAGGACAGCATCCACTCGTCGACGCGGTCGGTCAGCAGCAGCACCTCGACGCCCTTCTTGCGGAACACCTCGAGGTGCGGGCTATGCGTCGCGGCCTGCCAGGTGTCGGCGGTCACGTAGTAGATCTTGGTCTGCTCGGGCTTCATGCGCGCGACGTAGTCGGCGAGCGACACGTCCTGCGCATCGGTCTCGCCGTGCGTCGACGCGAAGCGCACGAGCTTCGCGACACGCTCGCGGTTCGCGTGATCCTCGCCCACGCCTTCCTTCAGCACCTGGCCGAACGCGCTCCAGAACGTGCGGTATTTTTCCTTGCCCGCATCGTCCTCGGCGTTCGCCAGTTCTTCCAGCATCGACAGCGCGCGCTTCGTCACGCCTTCGCGGATCGCCTTCACGTCGCGGCTTTCCTGCAGGATCTCGCGCGACACGTTGAGCGGCAGGTCGGCGGAATCGACCACGCCCTTCACGAAGCGCAGGTATTGCGGCAGCAGCTGCTCGGCGTCGTCCATGATGAACACGCGCTTCACGTACAGCTTGAGGCCGCCGCGATAGTCGCGGTTCCACAGGTCGAACGGCGCGTGCGACGGCACGTACAGCAGCTGCGTGTACTCGCTGCGGCCCTCGACGCGGTTGTGGGTCCATGCAAGCGGATTCTGGTGGTCGTGCGCGAGGTGCTGGTAGAACTGCTGATACTGCTCGTCGCTGATCTCGCTCTTCGCGCGGGTCCACAGCGCGCTCGCCTGGTTGACGGTCTCGTCTTCGTCCTTCGCGACCATCTCGCCCTTCTCGGCGTCCCACTCCTCCTGCTGCATCAGGATCGGCAGCGCGACGTGATCGGAATACTTGCGCACGATCGACTTGAGGCGATGCGCGGACAGCAGCTCGTCCTCGTCTGCGCGCAGGTGCAGCGTGATGGTGGTGCCGCGTGCGGCGCGCTCGATCGCGTCGATCGAGAAGTCGCCCTCGCCGCCGCTTTCCCAGCGCACGCCTTCCGAGGCCGGCAGGCCCGCGCGGCGGGTCTCGACCGTGATGCGGTCGGCGACGATGAAGCCCGAGTAGAAGCCGACGCCGAACTGGCCGATCAGGGCCGCGTCCTTCTGCTGGTCGCCGGACAGCTTCGAGAAGAATTCCTTGGTGCCCGAGCGGGCGATCGTGCCGAGATTCGCGATCGCTTCGTCGCGGCTCATGCCGATGCCGTTGTCGTCGATCGTGATGGTGCGGGCGGCGGGATCGAAGCCGATGCGGATGCGCAGGTTCGGATCGTTCTCGTACAGCGCGCCGTTCTCGAGCGCCTCGAAGCGCAGCTTGTCGGCCGCGTCGGACGCATTCGACACGAGTTCGCGCAGGAAGATTTCCTTGTTGCTGTACAGCGAATGAATCATCAGGTGGAGGAGCTGCTTGACCTCGGCCTGAAAGCTCATGGTTTGCTGAGTCATCTTGTCTATCCTTCGATTGCGATCATTTCAAAAACTGGCGGCGTGTCGACCGGCAGGCCCGGACACGCGACGCACGACCGCGCCCCAGATGAGGATGCGCGCGCCGTTTTCAAGAGGCTGAATTTGAGAATGATCTCATGTTCCGGCGGCGGGGCTTGCGGTGTAATGGCCGGTCCTGCCCGCTTCCGTCAACGCCCGCCATGCTCCATCGCCATTTCGAACGCGACGCTCGGTCCGTGAACCGATCGGCAAACGGCCGGCCTGCGGGCACGGTGACGGTCCGATGAAGCGTCTCGCCAGCTTAGGTCTCGTCGCGCTGTGGCAGATCGTCGCCACACTGGCGATCGCATACGGGTGGGGCCGCCATCCCGGCGCCATCCCGGCGCCGCCCGTCGAATTCTCGCTCTGGCTGGACGACCTGTTCGACGCGCGTTGCTGCGAAGCCTCCGCGCGGGTCGACGTCTACTACATGCTGACCTGCTCGTTCGCCGCCACGGCGCCGGGCACGTTCATCGGCCTCCGGATCTGGAAGCGCGCCTGCGCCCTGTGCGCCAGGCGCGCGCCGTCCTCAGGCTGAACCCGCCTCCACCACGCGCCGCGCCACCGAGTCGAGATAGCGCGCGAGGAACGTCGCGAGCGCCGGATCCCCGCAGTTGGCCACGTTGAAGCGCGTCCACGTCGACGGCGACTGCTGCGGCGAGAACAGGCTGCCCGGCGTCAGCAGGAAGCCCGCTTCGTGCGCGGCCGCCGCGAGCGCGTCCGAATCGACGCTGGTATCCGCCCACAGGAACATCCCCGCGGCCGGCATCGTGAACAGCCGCATCCCGCTGCGTTCGAGCATCCGCGCGGTCTTGTCGCGCACGCCGTCGAGCCGCGCGCGCAGCCGCTCGACGTGCCGCCGGTAATGCCCCTCCGTCAGCACCTTGTACAGCACCCGCTCGTTGAGTTCGGGCGTGGTCATGCCGACCAGCATCTTCTGGTCGGTGAGCGCCCGCGCGATCTCGGGCGCGCATGCCGCGTAGCCGACCCGCAGGTTCGCGGCGAGCGTCTTCGAGAAACTGCCGAGGTAGATCACCCGCTTGAGCTGGTCGAGGCTCGCGAGCCGCGTGGCCGGATAGCTCGGCGGACACAGGTCGCCGTAGACATCGTCCTCGACGACGAGGAAGTCGTAGGCCTCCGCGAGCTTCAGGATGCGGAACGCCTGCGCGGCCGACAGCGACGTGCCGGTCGGGTTCTGCAGCACCGAATTGATGACCAGCATCTTCGGCCGCCACATTTGCACGAGCGTTTCCAGCGCGTCGAGATCGGGGCCGTCCGGCGTGTAGGGCACGCCCACCAGCTGCGCGCCCTGCGACGCGAAGCGGCCGAACATCTGGAACCAGGCCGGATCGCCGACGATCACGGCGTCGCCCGGCCGGACGAACACCCGCGCGATCAGGTCGATCGCCTGCGTGATCCCCGACACCAGCACGAGCTGGTCCGGCGTCGCGCCGATCTCCAGTTCCGCGAGGCGGGTCTGCAGTTGCTGGCGCAGCGGCAGGAAGCCCTGCGCGGTGCCGAAGCCGAGCATCTGCGCGCCCGCCTGCCGGCCCAGCGCGCGCAAGGCGCTCGTGATCAGCTCGCCGTCGAGCCAGCGGCCCGGCAGGTAGCCGAGCCCCGGGCCCTTCTCGGGGCTCGCCGTGTGCAGCATGTTGCGCAGCAGCCAGACCACGTCGATCGTGTTGTGGACGCCGCCCGCCTCGCTCGGGCCGCGCGCCGCCAGCCCGCCCGGCTGCGCGCCCGCGCGCTCGCGCACGTAGAAGCCGGAGCCGCGCCGCGAATCGAGGTAGCCCTGCGCGACCAGCCGCTCGTAGGCCTCGACCACGGTGAAGCGCGACACGCTCTTGTCGATCGCGAGCTTGCGGATCGAGGGCATCCGCATCCCCGGCCGGAACACCCGCTCGTCGATCCGGCGGCGCGCCCACTGGACCAGCTGGTCGACCAGCGTCAGCGTCGACGTGTCATGCGGAACGGGAATCTGGTCGAGCGGAACCGTGGACATCGTGCACCCCAAACTGAACTGTACCGAAGAGTATCGCGCCGATTGTACCGTTACTGTGCAGGTGCACGCGATTACAGTTTTTCCATCCCGGCGCGTCTCGCCGCGCCGTCTCTCCGGGCCGCCTCCGGCGGCTTCGTCCGTTCCAACCCCGTTTTATTGCCATGGCCGTCCATTCGCTGAAACTCGATCATCTCGTCGTCGCGGCCCGCACGCTGGACGAGGGCGTCGCGCATGTCGCCGACGCGCTCGGGCTGGAACCGTCCGGCGGCGGCGCGCATCCGCTGATGCGCACCCACAACCGGCTGTTCGGGCTCTGGGGCGGCGCCTATCTGGAAGTGATCGCGATCGACCCGCAGGCCTCCGCCGGCGAATCGCGCCCGCGCTGGTTCACGCTCGACGCGCCCGCCACCCGGGCCCGGCTCGAACAGGGCCCGTATCTCGCGCACTGGGTCGCGCAGGTCGAGCGGCCGCGCCGGCTCGCGGTATGGCAACGCCAGTATCCGGACCGGATCCCGCCCGTCGTGGCGCTCACGCGCGGCGACTACGGCTGGGGCCTGACGGTGCCCGCCGACGGCGGCTGGCCCGCCTGGCGCGAAGCGGGCGACGGCGTGCTGCCGTCGCTGATCCAGTGGGACAGCCCGCGCCACCCGTCGCATGCGCTGCGCGACGACGGCGTCGCGTTGCGCGCGCTGCGCGCCGTCCATCCGGAACCGGAAACGGTGCGCGAGCAGTTGCAGTGGCTCGACGCCGGCCATCTGCTCGATCTCGCCGGCACGCCGGGCGCTGCGTCGCTCGTCGCCGAGTTCGACACGCCGCACGGCCCGCGCACGCTGCGCTGATGCGCCGATGCGCTGCCCCCCATCCACGCCCCCTCTCATTGGAGACCCTGCCGTCATGAATTCGCGCGAATCCCGGGGCATGCTGCTCGGCCTGCTCGGCGTGATGATCTTCAGCCTCACGCTGCCGATGACGCGCGTCGTCGTCGAGACCTTCCATCCGCTGCTGAACGGCCTCGGCCGCGCCCTCTTCGCCGCGGTGCCGGCCGCCGCGCTGCTCGCCTGGCGGCGCGAACCGCTGCCGAACCGCGCGCAGCTGAAAAGCCTCGCGGTCGTCGCGGCGGGCGTGGTGATCGCCTATCCGGTGTTCTCGGCCTGGGCGATGCGCAGCATCCCCGCCGCGCACGGCGCGGTCGTCAACGGCCTGCAGCCGCTGTTCGTCGCGCTGTACGCGGCCTGGCTGTCGCGCGAGCGGCCGTCGAAGGCCTTCTGGGTCAGCGCCCTCACCGGCAGCGCGCTCGTGATCGCGTTCGCGCTGCGCGACGGCGGCGGCGCGCTGCAGCCCGGCGACCTGCTGATGCTGGTCGCGGTCGGCATCGGCGCGCTCGGCTATGCGGAAGGCGCGCGCCTCGCGCGCCAGATCGGCGGCTGGCAGGTGATCTGCTGGGCGCTCGTGGTGTCCGCGCCGGTGCTCGTGCTGCCGGTCGGCTGGCTCGGCTGGACGCACTTCAGCACGCACCCCGGCCCGGTGCCGCTGCGCATCTGGTTCGCCTTCGGCTACGTGACCCTGTTCTCGCAGTTCATCGGCTTCTTCGCCTGGTACGCCGGGCTCGCGATCGGCGGCACGGCCCGCGTCGGCCAGGTGCAGCTGCTGCAGATCTTCTTCACGATCGCCTTCTCGGCGCTGCTGTTCGGCGAGCGCGTCGCGCCGTCGACCTGGCTGTTCGCCGCGGCCGTGATCGCCACCGTGATGCTCGGCCGCCGCGCGGCCGTCGGCGCCGCGCCCGCACCGTCCGCCCCGCCCGCCGCGCCCGCCGCGCAGCAAGCCGCTCGCGCGAGCTGAGCCGGCAAGCGATAATGACGGCTTCGACCTGACCGACCCTGATGACGAAGACAGAGGAGACTATGAAACCGAATGACCTGCAGCCGTCCAACTGGCCGCTTTCCCAGCGTGCGCGCAAGCTGACCAGCTCCGCGATCCGCGAGATCCTGAAGGTGACGGAACGTCCCGAGGTGATCTCGTTCGCGGGCGGCCTGCCCTCGCCCGCGACCTTCCCGGCCGAACGGATGCGCGAGGCCGCCGAGCGCGTGCTGCGCGACGCGCCGGGCGCGGCGCTCCAGTACAGCGCGACGGAAGGTTTCCTGCCGCTGCGCGAATGGATCGCCGAGCGCTACCGGGTGCGGGTGTCGCAGGTGCTGATCACGACCGGTTCGCAGCAGGCGCTCGACCTGCTCGGCAAGGTGCTGATCGATCCGGAAAGCCCGGTGTTGGTGGAAACCCCCACCTACCTCGGCGCGCTGCAGTCGTTCTCCATGTACGAGCCGCGCTACGTGCAGCTGCCGACCGACGACGCCGGCCTGCTGCCCGACCAGTTCACGCCCGAGCTGACGCGCGGCGCGCGTCTGTTGTACGCGCAACCGAATTTCCAGAACCCGACCGGCCGCCGCACGCCGGTCGAGCGCCGCCGGGCGCTGGCCGCCTTCGCGCAGTCGAGCCCGTTCCCGGTGCTGGAGGACGATCCGTACGGCGCGCTCAACTACGCGGGCGAGCCGCTGCCGAGCATGCTGTCGATGGCGCCCGACCACATCGTCCACCTCGGCACCTTCTCGAAGGTGCTCGCGCCCGGCCTGCGGATCGGCTACATCATCGCGCCCGAGGAACTGCACTTCAAGCTCGTGCAGGCGAAGCAGGCGACCGACCTGCACACGCCGTCGCTCACGCAGCGCATCGCGTAC
>NZ_JAAGNW010000460.1 GCF_010645215.1 Burkholderia multivorans
GGCGACCGCATTCGCGCCGTCCTGGTTCAGGTCGGCGATCGCCACCGCCGCGCCCGCCTTCGCCAGTTCCAGCGCGATTTCCTTGCCGATCCCGCTTGCCGCGCCCGTCACGACCGCCGTCTTGCCAGCCAAACTCGAAGCCATTCCCACGTCTCCTCAATCAGGTGAATGAAAGCATCATGTGCGGCGCGGGCCGGGCCACTCGGCACGTACCGGCACGCGGACAACCCCGCTATTGTGCATGATCGAGGCCGCGCGCAACGGTCAAACAGGCTAAGCTTGTCAGCGGTCACGCATACGGGAGGCGCAATGAACTACCGCAGACTGGGACGTTCCGGGCTACAGGTCAGCGAGCTGTCGATCGGATCGTGGGTCACGTACGGCAACCAGGTGGATCGCCGCGCGGCCCGCGAATCGCTGGCTGCGGCGCGCGACGCCGGCGTCAATTTCTTCGACAACGCGGAGGTATACGCCGGCGGCAAGTCCGAGGAAATCATGGGCCATGCGCTGAAATCGCTCGGCTGGCCGCGGCTCAGCTACGTCGTATCGACCAAGTTCTTCTGGGGCCTGACCGAGGCGCCGAATCAGTACCACACGCTGAACCGCAAATACCTGCTGCACGCGATCGACGCGTCGCTGCAACGCCTGCAGCTCGACTACGTGGATCTCGTGTTCTGCCACCGGCCCGATCCCTACACGCCGATCGAGGAAACCGTGTGGGCGATGAGCGACATGATCGCGCGCGGCAAGGCGCTCTACTGGGGCACCTCGGAGTGGAGCGCGGACGAGATCCGGACCGCCTACGACATCGCCGAGCGCGAGCATCTGCACAAGCCGGTGATGGAGCAGCCGCAGTACAACCTGTTCCATCGCCGCCGTGTCGAGCAGGAGTACCGCCGGCTCTACGAAGACCTCGGGCTCGGGCTCACCACCTGGAGCCCGCTCGCGTCCGGGCTGCTGACCGGCAAGTATCGGCACGGCGTGCCCGAAGGCAGCCGGGCGCGCGTGCAGGGCTACGACTGGCTGCGCGAGCAGCTGACCGATGTGGCGAAGAACAGTATCGTCGACAAGCTCGGTCACGTCGCGGCGGAACTCGATTGCAGCATCGGCCAACTCGCGATCGCCTGGGTGTTGAAAAATCCGCGGGTCAGCACCGTGATCACGGGCGCGTCGCGCATCGAGCAGATTGCGGAGAACATGCGGGCCGCCGACAGCGCGACGCAACTCACGCCGGAGATCAAGCAGCGGATCGAGGATATCGTC
>NZ_JAAGNW010000461.1 GCF_010645215.1 Burkholderia multivorans
CGAGCCGGTCTCGATGAGGCGTCTGCCAGCGCGAGTGCGCCGCCGACCAGATAGCGCCCAAGCCATTTGCGCACCGTCGGTGCTGTCACGCCATGATCGGCTGCGGCTTGCGGCACGCTCGAACCGGATTCGGTGATCTCCTGAACCATCTCAAGTCGACGCGCAAAGGTGAGTCGGGCATTCTTATGGGTGTTCATTCGGCTGGGTTCCTGGAAGGTTGGGTGTTTGTCGACTTCCAGTCTCCCAGACTCAGTCCGGATGAACCATCGATACAACCTATTGAAGCTTCACAGCTAGTCCAACGATTTCTGTTCGGGTCGTACTTGAGAAGTGACCGAAAAAGTTAGTGGAGCAGCCCCCTGAAACACCTACAAGGACCTTCGGATTCTTGCAATGTCGTTCTGACATCTCTGCATTGCGGCACGATGGCGACGAGATGGACTGCGCACCTACAATCGGCCTGCGAGCGCGCTCGGCTCGGGCCAGAATACTAACCGCTCAGCAGGGCTCCATCCGGACAGCGGCATTGCGCTGTGCATGCCGAGCGTTTCATCGAGCTGTCCTGCTGCCGGTCCAACCTGTCGTCGATTCGTCCGTTGCAATCCGTCAGAGAAAGGCGCTGCTGTTGCTGCTTACTGTTCTTGCGGTTGCATAGGCGTAAAGCATGCCGGCACGTGGTCGGGCCTGAACGACTCGTCTCGCGTCAGTAGGGCCCAGATAATGCGCGCGTGCTTGTTAGCGAGGGCCACTAGGGCTTTTTGCCAGCCGAGCCTGCCCTGAACTTCTTGGAGCCATCGGGATAAGCGGTCAGTGCGTCGACCCGCCGTCATAAGTGCACTTCGAGCTCCAAGCACAAGCAGCATACGAAGATAGGAATCCCCACGCTTTGTAATGCTGCCAAGTTGAGATTTCCCGCCAGAGCTGTTTTGACCCTAGCCCACAAAACTGTCCCATTTGAAAGTGGAAAATTCCGGCATGACGTTGTCATGTAGACCAGGAGGTCATGCCGTGAAGAAGAGCAAGTTCACCGACGAGCAAATCACATATGCGTTGAAGCAGGCCGAGCTGGGCACGCCTGTCGCGGAGGTCTGCCGCAAGATGGGGATCAGCGACGCGACGTTTTACAACTGGAGGACGAAATACGGCGGATTGTCGCCCTCGGAACTGCGCCGGCTGAAGCAACTTGAGGAAGAGAACGCGAAGCTCAAGCGGCTCGTGGCCGATCTGTCGTTGGACAAGGCCATGCTGCAGGATGTGCT
>NZ_JAAGNW010000462.1 GCF_010645215.1 Burkholderia multivorans
GTGTTGGGCGCGATGTCGCGCCGCCGGCGCAGCCACCACGACACCAGCGCGACGAGCGCTGCCGCCGCGACCACGGCCGCGCCGATCGCGATCGGCGCGCCGAAATGCACGGCGATCGACTGGAAGGCATAGACGGCGCCCCAGACGAGGGCGACGAGTACGAGCAGGACGATGATGATCGGCATGATGAGACGAAAGCGGGGAATGAAACGTCGGAAACGGCCGGCGCGCAGGGGCGCGCCGGCCTGAAGCATGGGCGCTCAGCGCATGCGGTGGATGTCGTGCGTGACGAAGCCTGCGTCGTTGTCGGGCAACGCGAGCCCTTCCTTGACCGACAGCGTGCGCCGGATGTCGGTGAGCCCGGCGCTCCAGTGGTCGCGCATCGTGGACAGGCCGAACTGGTAGTCCTTGTAGTGCTGCTCGTAGGCCTTCTGCTGGTAGATCAGGTGCTGCACGTTGTAGCGCTTGCTGCATGACAGCACCTCGGCCTGCTGGCACCACGGATCGCTCTTGCGCTGCGCTTCCGGCACCTGGTCGAGCACGCGGCGCAGCACGTTGCGAAAGCGCTGTTCGCGTTGCAGGGTGTCGGTGACGAAGCGCGTGCGGCTCGAGTACTGGACGTCCTTGGTGCGCTCGGTGACGTCGTTCATCGATTCCGGCAGCGGCCCGCGCGCGCTCCACAGGTCGACCTGGAACGCGAGCGTGTCGCGTCGCGGCGACGCGCGCAGCACTTCCATGAGCGGCGTGTTCGAGACGATGCCGCCGTCCCAGTAGAACTCGCCGTCGATCTCCACCGGCGGGAATGCCGGCGGCAGCGCGCCCGACGCCATGAAATGCTCGGGCCGCAGGGTCGTCTTGGAGTTGTCGAAGTAGATGAAGTTGCCGGTGCCGACATTCACGGCGCCCACCGACACCCGCGTTTCGCCCGAGTTGATGCGATCGAAATCGCACAGCTTGAGCAGCGTCGCACGCAGCGCGGAGGTGTCGTAGTAGCTGACCTTTCCGGGCGGATTGGTGGCGCCCGGCAGCGGCGGCGGGAAGCGCGGCGTGAAGAAGCCGCGCTGGCCCTGCATCACCGCGCTGGCCGCCTGGCTTGCCGTGAAGAAGGTGCGCACCGAATCGTGGCTGTTGAACAGCGCGAACTCGAACGCGGCCGGCAGCGCGGGGAAGAACGCGGGCTGGCAGATCGTTTCCCAGAATTCGCGCAGGCGCTCGACGCGCCGTTCCGGCGGATTGCCGGCGATCA
>NZ_JAAGNW010000463.1 GCF_010645215.1 Burkholderia multivorans
CGAACTCGTTGCTCGATATCCCTCCCTCGGTGGCATGACAGCGGCACGAAAACGTGCAGATCCCCACGTTGCCCTTTTGCTGTTTGCGCACCTGGCTCAGTGAGTACGTACCCATGAGCCTCCCCTGACGTATTAACCTCGTTTGCCCGCGCTTGTCGAGATCAGGACGTGGCTGGCCCCGCTGCCAAGATTCCCGAATATCGGGCCGCGCCACGCACTGCCCCGGATCCACAGCTCAGCGGCAGGTCAATCCGCGATGAACCAAAAAAAAGCGGCATGCAGAACGCCATGCCGCCAACCCCAACACTTGTTGCGGGCGGGCGCCTGCCCGCCCGGAATTCAGAACTTCATCCCGACGCCCACGCCGAGAATCAGCGGATCGATATGCAGGCGGCCGAGCGACTGGCCGGCGAGCGTCGCGTCGGTGTGCATCCAGATCTTCTTCAGGTCGACGTTGACGAACATCTTCTTGGTGACCTGCACGTCGACGCCGAACTGCAGCGCCGGGCCGAAGCTGTGGTTGCTGACCGAGATGCCCGTGCCGCCGGCGTTCAGCCCGTTGTTATAGAACAGCGTGTAGTTGATCCCCGCGCCGAAGTACGGCCGCACCTTGCCCGCATGATTGAAGTGGTACTGCAGCAGCAGCGTCGGCGGCAGCACGTTCACGCCGCCGAGGTGGCCGAGACTGCCCGAGTTGATCTGATGCCGCGACGTGCCGAGGATCAGCTCGACCCCGAGGTAGTCGCGGATCATGTACGTGAAGTCGAGCTCGGGCACGATCGCGTTGTTCACGCCGACGTTCAGCGCGGACAAGGTGCCGCTGGTGCGATCCTGCGGCATGATGCTGATGGCGCGCACCCGCGCAATGATGTCGCCCTGTGAGATACCGTCGCCGGGCGAAGCCGCCTGCGACAGCGTAGGCATCAGGGCGACGCACGCTGCGATGGCGGACAGGGCGACGAGACGAGGACGAATTGTTTTCTGCATGATTAGAACCCCCTAGAAACTGATGCAATTTTCCAGGGACCGTTCCCATTGCATATTGACGGTTATCAAGCGAGCGAGAACGTGGGGCGGTTTGCCGCAGGCTCGGGCGCGACGCCCGTCAGCAGCAGGTCGAGCAGGTCGCGCACGCTGCGGATCGCGGCGCCGAACGGCAGCGGCTCGCGGCCCCGGAAGAACAGGCCGTTCGCGATGTCGCCGCGCAGCGCGGCGGCGAGCCGCGT
>NZ_JAAGNW010000464.1 GCF_010645215.1 Burkholderia multivorans
ATCGACTCGAAGAAACGTGCGTGCTCCTCTTCCTTGACGCCCAGGCGCGCCTGCGCAATCAGATTGCGGAACGGCTGCGGTGCGGCGAGTGTCTGGCCGGGGTGGGACAGATACGCGAGGACCTCGCTGTAGAGAATGTCGAGCGTGGAGTGATCGCCGATCAGGTGGTGGAGGCGCTGATGGAGAATCCAGCGTCCATCGGCGTTCTGTGCGATGGCGAAGTGCAGCAGCGGAGCTTGAGTCAGATCGATCCGATGGTGGCGCGGATCGAGGCGTCGGGCCAGCTGCTCGGTAGCGGGACCATGGTCGGGATCGAGTTCCAGTTCCGTGATGAACAGCTTCGCCCGGCGCAGGACGACCTGGGCCGGTGTGGACAATTCATTCCAGACGATCGCGGTACGCAGGACGTCATGTCGGTCGACGACTTTCTGGACGGCGTCGAGGTAGCGATCCAGTCGTGCGCGACTGTCGAATGCCAGTTGTCCGACGAGGAGGTATGGGTCGCCTTCGGCGGCGAGCAGGTGGTGGAACAGGATGCCGTCCTGGAGCGGAGACAGCGCGTAGATGTCCTGGATGTTGGCGATGCCGCCGGGGACCTGCGCGACGATGCGGTCGATGTCGGCCTGGGTGAGATCGATGAGGGGCAGCAGATCCGGTGTGATCGCGGTGGTTTGGGCGGTGATGCGGTTGGCCGGGACGTCGATTTCGCGGTGCTGGCCGAGGGTCTGGGCAAGCGCGACGAGGGTCGGGGCCTGGAACAGGTCGCGAATGGCGAGGCTCAAGCCACGCTGGCGCATGCGCTCGATCAGCTTGACGGCGAGGAGCGAGTGACCGCCGAGGGCGAAGAAGCTGTCGTGACGGCTGACCTTGTCGATGCCGAGGAGTTCGCTCCAGATGGCGGCGAGGGTGGTTTCGACTTCGCCTTGCGGCGCTTCATAGTCTTGTCGAACGAAGGCGTCCTGATCGGGAGCCGGAAGTGCTTTGCGATCGAGTTTGCCGTTGGGAGTCAGCGGGAACGCATCGAGCTGAACGAACGCGGCGGGGACCATGTATTCCGGCAGGCGTTCGGCCAGATAGGTTCGCAACTGGCTGGCGATATCTCGATCAGTGGACGCATCTTCCCTGCCGAATGCATTGGCATCGACAACGACATAGGCGACCAGTTTGAGATTGCCTTCGGTGCCATGAGTCAGAACGGCGGCTTCGCGAA
>NZ_JAAGNW010000465.1 GCF_010645215.1 Burkholderia multivorans
GGTTCATCGCGGGAAACCGTGGAAGCTTTGGGTGCAGTTGGTAATCTGACGCCAGTGGAAACGGGCGTTGGAGGCCAAATTGCTGGATCGCAAAGCACTACAGGCATTGGGATGCTGGACGGGCTACCGGGTTGAGCGAGTGGAATGGCCGTCGGAGGCAAGCCGAACCCTATCGCTGTATCTCAAGCCGGTCAGCACAGTGATGGTCTGCGAGCAATGCGGCAAACGGTGCCAGCAGATTCACGAGACGACCGTTCGGCGGGTGCGGGATCTGCCCTTATTTGAATACCGGGTGGTGCTCCATGTGCCGCGCCGACGAGTCTGGTGCGACCGCTGCGGCGGCCCTCGGTTGGAGAGGCTGGATTGGCTGGGGCGTTACCAACGGGTCACTGCCCGCTTTGCCAAGGCCTGCGAGATCTTGCTGAAGTCCGCCAGCGTACAAGCTGTTGCTGCGTTCTATGGTCTGAATTGGCACACTGTCAAATCGATCGACAAAGCCAGTTTGCAAGCCAGCATTGTTGAGCCGGATTGGGAACAGGTGCGCTATCTGGCCATGGACGAGTTTGCGCTCCACAAGGGCCATCGCTATGCCACCGTGGTTGTTGAGCCGATCAGCCGGCAAGTGCTATGGATCGGCCAGGGCCGCTCACGCGAAACCGCCCGAGCCTTCTTCGAGCAGCTTCCCGAAGGCGTTGCCGAGCGCATCGAGGCGGTCGCAATCGATATGACGACCGCCTATGAGCTGGAAATCAAGGCGAACTGCCCGCAGGCGGAAGTCGTCTATGACTTGTTCCACGTGGTGGCCAAGTACGGACGTGAAGTCATTGACCGGGTACGAGTCGATCAGGCCAATCAGCTTCGGCACGACCGTCCTGCGCGCAAAGTACTGAAGTCGAGCCGCTGGCTGCTGCTGCGCAATCGCCAGAACTTGCGGGCAGATCAGACGGTACATCTGAATGAACTGCTGGAAGCCAACCAGCCGTTGCTCTGCGTCTATCTGCTACGCGAGGAACTCAAGCGACTCTGGTTCTACCAGAGACCCGCCTGGGCTCAGAAGGCATGGGGACAATGGATCAGGCAGGCTCAGCAGAGCGGCATTGCGCCGCTCAAACTGTTCGCTGAACGCCTGCAACGCTACTGGCACGGCATTCTGGCTCGCTGCAAACACCCGCTCAATACCAGCGTCGTCGAAGGCATCAACAAC
>NZ_JAAGNW010000466.1 GCF_010645215.1 Burkholderia multivorans
TCGGATAGGTCGTCACGTACAGGCCGCTGCCCGCGCGCACCGCGCCGTAGGCGTCCGTGCGCAGGTCGAAGCCTTGCCCGAGGAACGGCCCGCGTGCGTTGCCGTCCTGCTGGATCAGGTAGCCCAGGTGCAGGTGCGTATTCCCCTGGCTGCTGAACAGCTGCGCGCGGTTCTGGCCCGTCGCATCGTCGAACACCATCTGGTTGTAGCCGCTGCCCGAGTACTCCTTCGTGCGGCAACCCGACAGGATCCCGTTCGAATGCCACCGCGGCGTCACCGCCCCGTTGTAGACCCGCACGGTAATCAGCGGCCGGTCGCAGTCGCCGCCCACGTAGTCGACGATCACCTCCTCGCCCACCCGCAGCGGATGCACCGCGCCATAGCCCGCGCCGCTGTCCGAGAACGCCGCCCGCAGCCAGCACGACGCGCGCTCGTCGCCCGCGTTCAGGCGGTCCCACACGAACTGCACCTTGTGGCGGTTCAGGTCGTCGGTATAGACCTCCTCGCCCTTCGGACCGACGACGATCGCCGTTTCCAGGTGCATCTCGGGTTTCGCATGCTCGAACGCACTGCGATACGGCACCGATGCGCGCTGCGCCTCGATCTCGACGTGGTAGAACCCCTGCGCGCCGTCGCCCGCATGCGGCACGCTCGCCGCAGCAGATGCGCCCGTCGCGCGCGCATCGGCGATCACGCCGGCGAGGCTGTGCGGGAAGTTCGTTTCACCGCCGCCGAGCGGCAGGTTGTTCTCGATCACGCGCGTGATCCGGATGATCACGAACTCGCGCTGCTCCGCCGCGTCGCGGTCGTGCTCCGGGTGCCCGGCGAGATGGAAACGGCGGCCCGCATCCGCGCCGCGCACACCGCCCGCGCCGTGGAAGCGCTTCGCGCGCGACTCCCATTCTTCGAGCCGGATCGACGACAGCCGGTCGCCGTTCGCCTGCGCGCCGTAGGTGTACGCCCCCGTGTATTCGTAGACTTCGGCCTGCCCCGGCAGCTCGCCCTGGTTCGCCTTGGTCGGCAATGACGTGCCCTTCGGGTTGTGCGGCGTCGACGGCTGCTTGTAGTCGAAGGTGCGCGACGCAAACGACGTGCTTTGCAGCGTGCGCGAACCGGACCAATGCATGAGCGCGTCGCGCTCGCTGCCGAGATCGGCGCGATGAAAGCGAATCGTGTCCGGCGTCATCGCATCGAGCGACTG
>NZ_JAAGNW010000467.1 GCF_010645215.1 Burkholderia multivorans
TTCCAGCCGGCAGCGCGTCGCGATCGCCCACAGCACGTCGTCCGCCGCATGCGCCGCCCGCGCCGCCCTCCGCCGCGGGCACGCCGGCACGAAACGCGCCGGCCGCCGCGAGGCGCGGCACGAGTTCAAGCGCGTGCGCCGCATCGGTGTCGAGCGCGGCCGCATGGCGCGCGAGCCATGCGGCCAGATGCGGCTCGGGGGCATGCGCGCCCAGTGGCGTGCGCGCCGTCAGGCGGACTGCGTCGTCGGTTCCCATCGATAGGCTGCCAGTTCGGAGTTCAGTTCATTGCGCGCGAGATTGTTCGCGAAATTGCACAGCGTGGCAAGGCTTACGCCCAGCACCACGTCGAGCGCCTGCGCCTGCGTGAAGCCCGCGTCGACGAAAGCGGCGAGCTGCGCATCGTCGACCGCGCCGCGCGTCGCGATCACGGCGCGCGTGAAAGTCGCGACGGCCGCGAGGCGTGCATCGGCGGGCGCGTCGCCCGTGCGCAGCGCCTCCACCTCGGCGGCCGGCAGTTGCGCCTTCTTCAACGCGACGGCCGTGTGGCCGGCCACGCAGAATGCGCAGCCGTGCACCGCGGCGGCGGTGATCTGCACCGCCTCGCGCTCGGCGAGCGTGAGGCCGCCGCGGCCGTTGATCTCCGCGACGGTCAGGTAGGCCTCGAGCGCGGCGGGCGCGTTCGCGAGCGCGGCGACGAGATTCGGCAGATAGCCGTTGGCGCTCAGCGAGCGGTTCAGAAACGGCACGCTCGCGGCAGGCGCGGTGGCCGGGGTCAACAGGGGAAGTCGGCTCATGGTCGATCGGGTTCCGGGACAGGTGCAGCCATTGTCGGCAACACGACCGGGCCGGGCAATGCGCGAAGATCCGCGATTCCTGCGGATTCGTCTCGCGCGCCGCCGCTCAGTGCATCAGTGCATCAGTGCAGCGCGACGTGCGCCGACGCCTCGCCGTTCGCGCGCCGGTACGCGCCCGGCTGCACGCCGACCGCGCGCTTGAACGCATGCGCGAACGCCGATTCCGACTGATAGCCGACCTGCTCGGCGATACGCGCGATCGCGGTGCCCCGGCGCAGCAATTCGGCCGCGACCTTCATCCGGATCAGCGTGACGAACTGCGCGGGCGGCTGCCCGCAGGCCTCGGTGAAGCGCTTGAAGAACGTTGCGCGCGACATGTGCGCGAACGCGGCCATCGCATCGG
>NZ_JAAGNW010000468.1 GCF_010645215.1 Burkholderia multivorans
ACGGCCTTGGATACGACTGCGTTGGAAATCTGGTTGAGCGCCGCCTGCTGCTGCGTCATGTTCTGCGCCGAGATGCCGACCGCCTGGCCGAACATCTGGTAAAGCATGCCCAGTGCCTGGGCCGGGGATCCCGCGACGACGTTCACGTTGGTCTGCGTGAGCGCATCGGTGATCTGTTCGTTGACTTTGTCTGCCACGAGGCCTCCTCGGATCTCGGGTGCGGCGTCGGATGGAAGGAAACAGGCCGGCCGACGAAGCGGCGTTGCCCTCTGCGATTACGGACGCGGCCGGCCGGCGCTTGTGAATCCGCGCGATGCAATCCGCGCGGCACAATCCTCAACCCAGTTCGGTCCGCAGCTTCTTGCGCAGCAGTTCCACCCGTTTGCGCGCGAGCGGCTCGTTGATTCCGAGCGTCGCGGCGATGTGCAGATAGGGGCGCTCCTCCTCGAACTTCAGCGAGAACAGCGTGCGCTGCTGCGGCGTGAGCGCCGCCAGCACATGTTCGAGTCGCAGCAGTTGCTGGCGCAGCAACAGCTGATGTTCGACCGACGGCGCGTGGCCGGCGAGTTCGATCAGGTGATCCTCGTCCCAGTCGGCGTCGAATTCGATCACGCTGCTTTCCCGGTGCCGGCGACGCGCGTGGTCGAGAAACGCGTGATTGAGCGCGAGAAACAGGAAGCCGGCGAGATTCTGCACGCGCTCCGGGGAGCGCTGCAGATAGAGGTGCACCTTGAGCGCGGTATCCGACATCAATTCATCGGCGCGGTGGATGTCTCCCTTGCATAAAAGGCGGGCGCGGCGGCGAAGTTTCCCCTGCATTTCCCGCCACGTGCGATCGAGTTGCTCGGTGAGCAGCGGATCGGTCCGAGTCTCGGATGGATTCGAGGATTTCATCCTGTATTTTCCTGATGGGTGGAAAACACAGGATCCCGGCGAAGCCATGCGGGGCGCAGTTATGCAGGTAACACCGCGCATTCGACGGCCGCACGTCAGATTCGATTCATTGATTGCCGGCCACGATCGAGCGCAGCCGCTCCGGCGCTTCGATCGTCAATCCATGCCGATGCAAACGGATAAAGCCCTCGCGCTGTAATTTCTGGAGAATGATATTGAGGCGCGGCCGGCTGACATTGAGCATCGCGGCGAGCAG
>NZ_JAAGNW010000469.1:0-381 GCF_010645215.1 Burkholderia multivorans
CGGCTCGATGCGCTGCTCGACGAGGCGCCGCTCGGGATCGGCACGGCCACGCTCGTGCATCTGACCGGGCTGCCGCACGAGATGCTGGCCGTGCCCGCGGATGCGGTGCGCGTGGCGTTGCCGGGCAAGTCCGGCGACGCGGCGCGGCTGGTCGCGCGCCGGCATTGGGAGGCGTTGCGCGCGAAGGTGCTGGCGATGCTGCAGGCGTTTCACGAACGCTCGCCCGACGAGCAGGGGCCGGATGTCGCGCGCTTGCGGCGCATGGCCGTGCCGCTTGCCGACGAAGCGTTGTGGCGCGCGCTGGTCGACGCGCTGGTCGCGGGCGGCGAGGTGGTGCGCAGCGGGCCGTGGCTGCACCTGCCGTCGCATGCGGTGAGCTTC
>NZ_JAAGNW010000469.1:391-1121 GCF_010645215.1 Burkholderia multivorans
CGCGCGTCGATGCGCGCGAGGAGGCGCTTGCGCGGCAATTGCTGCCGCTCGTGCAGGCGGGGCGCTTCGATCCGCCGTGGGTGCGCGATCTCGGCTCGGCCACCGGTGCGGGCGAGGAGCCGGTGCGTACGCTGCTGCGCAAGCTCGCGCGGCGCGGCGACGTGCATCAGGTCGTGCGCGACCTGTTCTATCACGGCGACGTGATCGCCGAGCTGGCGCGCGTGATCGCGACGCTGGCCGAGGCGCGCGGCGGCGCGGTCGATGCGGCGACGTTCCGCGATGCGACCGGGCTCGGACGCAAGCGGGCGATCCAGATCCTCGAATTCTTCGATCGGGTTGGGTATACTCGCTTCCATCGCGATTTACATCTGTTGCGCGCGGACAGCCGGCTGCTCGGTTCGTCGTAGTCGCGCGCAGGTTTCACGTTCCCCGGGAAGGCATTCGTATCCGGTGGTGCGGCTGGGCTTCAAACCCAGTTGGGGGCGTCTACCGCTCCCAGGTCGGTTCGACTCCGGCTGCCTTCCGCCAATCAAGGCTCCCAGCACTTCTCGTTGGCTTCCGGTTGCCTACCGGGAAGCCCTGCCCGCTGGAACTGCACACGGTACCCGTGGTGATTCTTGCAAGGCGGGCCATCAACACCGTGCAGCGTGCACTCCGCGATCCGCCGCCACGCCGGTTGAGGCCCCGCCTCTGAAGCCGATCTTCCGCCGATTCCCGCATCGCCACCTTG
>NZ_JAAGNW010000047.1:0-2567 GCF_010645215.1 Burkholderia multivorans
ATCGCGCCGAAAGCGCAGGCGGGCTATACGAAGTACGGCGCCGCAGGTCTCGTCGACCTGCGCAACGTGCTGCAGGCCGGCGACGTACTGCAGGTGGGCGTGCAATACAGCATTGGCAGCGGCTGCGGCCCGAACTTCGATTGCCTCCTACCCGTCGAGACCGTCGACCTCGCATTCGACGCGATCTCCTATCTGACCCAGGAAAAAGGCGTGCACGTGATCCTCGCCGCCGCCAACGGCAACGTCAACCTCGACGATCCCTATCATGAGGGCCGCTACGATCGTCGGCGCAACGATTCCGGCGCGATCTATGTCGGCGCAGGCAGTCCGGAAACCGGCGCGCGCAGTGGCTTCTCCGAATACGGCAGCCGTGTCGACGTGTTCAGCTGGGGCAGCAACGTCACGACGACGACCTGGGCGCAAAACAATCATCAGCTGTATACGACCAGCTTCAGCGGCACGTCGTCGGCGAACCCGATCATCGCGGGCAGCGTGGCGTGGCTGCAAAGCCTGGCGCGCGAGCGCGGGCTCGGCAATATCGCGCCGAAGCAGATGCGCCAGCTTCTCGTCGACAGCGGCAAGCCGCTGCCGATTGTCGATCCGTCCAAGAACATCGGCACGCAGCCCGATCTCGTGCGCGCGGCGGAGTTGCTCGATCGCGACGGCGGCGCCGGCCCCGCGCCCATCGCCGATCTGACCGGGCCGGCCGACGCGCAAGGCGGGCAACGCGTCGAGCTGTCCGCCCAGGCATCGAGCGGCCGGGATCTGACCTATGCGTGGAGCAGCCAGCCCGCGCTCACGTTCGAGCAACAGGGTGCGCGCGCCAGTTTCGTCGCGCCGACGCTGCAGCAGGACACCGATTATCGGATCACGGTGAAGGTGGTCGACAAGCAGGGTCGCGACTCGCAGGCGAGCCACGACCTCCGCATCAAGTCCAGCGGCAGTGCCTGCCTCGACGCGCCCGCATGGGACGGCAAGAAGACCTACTCGACGTTCCACGAGACCGTGGTCTACGACGGCAAGCTGTATCGCCAGAACTTCTGGAATGTCGGCCAGCGCCCGGATCTGAACTCGGCGCAGTTCGGCAAGCCCTGGCTGCAGCCGGAAACGTGCGGCCTCGTGCCGCCGCCCGTCGCGCAGATCGAAGGACCGGCGACGGCGGACGCGAACGATCTCGTCAAGCTGTCGGCCGGCGGCTCCAGCGGCAAGGATCTCAAGTACGCGTGGACGAGCCTCGACGGCATCGCGCTGCAGGCCAACGGCGCCGAAGTCACCTTCAAGGCGCCTGCACTCGAACAGGACAAGAACCTGACGTTCCGGGTGGAGATCACCGATGCCCAGGGCCGCAAGGCAAGCGCGAGCCATGTGATCAAGGTCAACGCGCAGTCGGGCGGTGGCGAAGGTGGCGAAGGCGGTGAAAACGACGCTCCCGCGTACCAACCCGGCACCAACTATCAGGCCGGCGATCGCGTGACCAACGGCGGCAAGATCTACGAGTGCAAGCCGTGGCCGTACACGGGCTGGTGCGCGCTCTCTCCCGCGCACTACGAGCCCGGCAAGGGATCGAACTGGACGGACGCGTGGATTGCCCACTAGGGCGCGTTGGCCCGCCGCGCCGGAACGCGTCTCGCAAGACGCGGCAGCCGCGCTCGAATGCGGATGTCCGGTGGGCGGGCCGCCTCATGGCGAAGGAGGTCGGGTTCGTGGTCGATCTCGGTGCGGAGGTTCTGGTGAGCGTTCAAAACGTATCGGCACGCATCGGCAAATGGCTTGAGCGGGCGGCCCGTACTTGCTTACCGGGCACTCGTCCGCCCTCCCAAGGCGGCCGGTTGATCGGCATGAGGCCCAAGGCGCGACGCCGGCGCGCGCTGCGTCGGCGGCGTCGTGGAGATCAGGCGCGCGGTTTCCTGCATCATCGGCACGAAACGCGACACCGCTCGCTTGAGCGACCACCTGGACGCGGGCACGGATACCTGCAAGCTCGCGACCACCTGCTGACCGAGATCGAACACCGGCACCGCGAGCGCGAGGTCACCGCGGTAGTACTCCTCGTTGCAGTACGCGTATCCCTCCTGGCGCGCCCTCTGCAAACGCACGAGCAGCTCGTCCACCTCGACCACCGTATTGGGCGTGAAACGCATCCGTTGCGTGCCTTGCATGATCTGAAGCGCCTGCGCTTCGGGCAAACACGACAGATACGCCCGACCGGCCGACGAGCAGTACATCGGAATCCGGCGGCCGATCGGCATGTGCACCATCAGCCGCATCGGGCTCGGGAATCGGCCGATGTAGATCATGTCCGCCCCGGCCGGCTCCGCCAGGTTGACCGTCTCGCCCGCGTTGCGATTGAGTTCAAGCAGATAGGGATTGGCGCGATCGAGCAGCGGATGCGACTGCAGATAGCGACAACCCGCATCCAGCGTTCGCGACGACAGCGAATAGCGCTTGCTGACCGGATCCTTCATCAACAAACCGATCGCTTCGAGCGTAAAAGCAAACCGCTGTGCCGCGCTGCGACTGATTCCCGCCTTCGCGGCAATCTCCGGCAAGCTCATCGACGCATGCTG
>NZ_JAAGNW010000047.1:2577-6129 GCF_010645215.1 Burkholderia multivorans
CGAATGCATCCAGCACCGCGATGCCGGTGGCGAAAGATTGCACATAGAGCGTCGATTCTTCGGGGTTCATGATGGTCCACGCGTTGACGACCAGCTAATTCGATTCAAGAAATGGAGATCGAATCTCGATATATATCTACCGCATAAGGCCACAAGAAATAGATCGAGCATCTCGCCTTCTTTCAGCCGCTCATCGCTCGACCTCACGGCTATTTCAGTCTCGAAAATACATACGAAATCCTATCCGCCGTCATTTCATATCGCAACCGGGTCTTTTGACTATTGACGATTCGACGACCCCGACGCACGATCAGATCAATCTGCGATTCATTAGTATCGCTATGCAATATGCCAATACGCGTCGAGAAATTTTTTAGCCGATGTTTGTCGGCTCGCGCCATGCGTCATCGATACGGTTTCACAAGGGGAGTCCACATGTTGCAGAAAGCCATGAAGTCGTTGGTCGCCTTGCTGGCGGCTACCGCTGCGATCTCGACGGCACACGCCGACCTGCCGGCCCTGAAGGTCGGCGCCACTCCGAGCGCAGTGCCGTTCAACTATCTCGACCCACGGACCAATACGCTCAAAGGCGTGATGATCGACATCGCCGACGCGCTCGGCAAGGAAGGGGGCTTCAAACCCGACATCGTGCCGATTCCCTTCACGTCGCTCGTGCCGGCCCTGCAAACCGGCAAGATCCGCATCATCGCGTCCGCATTCGCGCGCACTCCCGCGCGCGCCCAGGTCGTCGACTTCTCGGACATCGTCGTCAGCTACGGCGAAGGGCTGATCGTGTCGGCAAAGGACAGCACGCCTTATCGCGGCTTCGCAGACTTGAAGAACAAGACCGTCGGCGTCCAGGTCGGCACGACCTATGTCGAACCGATCAGGGCTGCCGGCGTCTTCAAGGAGGTCAGGATGTACGACACGATGGCCGACATGGTCCGCGACATCTCGCTGGGCCGCCTCGATGCCGCATTCGGCGACGGTCCCGTGGTCGCCTATCAGGTGCGTCAGGTCGGCGCAAAAGTGCGCTTCGTCGATACCTACAAGCCGGTGATCGCCACGGATATCGCCCTGGCCGTCAAGAAGGGCGATACCGCGACGGTCGCGCGGCTCAACGAAGCCATCGCCAAGCTCCGCCGCGACGGGACGCTCGGCGCGATCCTCGCGAAGTGGCAGGTCACGTCCTGATCGGCTCATTCCCACCACGCATGCATCCCCGAAGCCTGTCCCTGGCAGGACGCATGCACACGCCAAGGAGCGTTGCAGATGCTCGATTCCTTTCTGACCGATGCAGTGGCCTACCTCCCTCTGCTGCTGCAAGGCGCACTGACCACGATCTACATCACCGCCGCCGCGCTGGCGATCGCCACGGTGCTCGGCTTGTGCTGGGCGCTTCTGCGCGTGAGCGGCATCGCCCCGCTCGCGCATGCGAGCCGCGTGCTGACCAACCTCATCCGCGGCGTCCCGATCATCGTGGTGCTGTTCTACATGTACTTCGTGATCCCGGAGATCGGCATCAGCCTGACCGCCTTCCAGGCCGGCTCCCTGGGGCTCGGCATCGCCTATTCCTCGTACATGGCGGAAGTGTTTCGCGCCGGCATCGACGCCGTGGATGTCGGGCAATTCGAGGCCGCGCAGTCGCTGGGCATGTCGCGGACGAAGTCGATGCGGCGGGTGATTCTGCCGCAGGCGCTGCGCATCGCCCTGCCGCCGTACGGCAACAACGTCGTGATGATGCTCAAGGACTCTTCCCAGACCGCAGTCATCACCGTGGTCGAGTTGTCGATGCAAAGCAAGCTGATCGCATCGGCGACCTTCAAGAGCGCGACGGTCTTTACGCTCGTCGCACTGATGTACCTCGCCATGAGCCTGCCGATGATGTACTCGCTCGGCCGCCTCGAAAAACGCATGGGAAGCAGCAAATGATCAAGATCGAGAACCTGGGCAAGTCATTCGGCGCGCATCGTGTGCTGAACGGCATCGACGCCGAGATCAATCCGGGCGAAGTGGTTTGCCTGATCGGCCCGTCGGGTTCGGGCAAGTCGACGCTGCTGCGTTGTATCAACGGGCTGGAACGCTATGACGAGGGCAGCATTTCGGTGGAAGGTATCCGCGTCGACGCCGAACACGCTGGAATTCGTCTGGTCCGGCAACGCGTTGCGATTGGCGATGCAGCCCGACGCCATCCTGTTCGACGAACCCACCTCCGCGCTCGATCCGGAATTGGTCGGCGAAGTCCTGGCCGTGATGCGCGGGCTGGCCGAGCAAGGCATGACGATGATCGTCGTGACGCACGAGATGGACTTCGCCCGAAACGTATCCGACCGGGTGCTGTTCCTCGACGGCGGGCGAATCGCCGAGCAGGGACCATCGAGGGAAGTCCTCACCGCGCCGGCCAACGCGCGCACGCGGGATTTCCTGCGGCGCGTCACTCACGCCGCCTGAAGCAACGAAAGGCCTTCACCCTCTCCGCATAACGTACAGGTTTGCCATGACGCCCCATCCCTTCGTTCCAGCGTCTACGCTCTGGGCTGCCACCACGCCCCCGCGGCAGGCAGCGCCCTCCATCTCCGCGCCGCTCGCCATCGATGTCGCCGTGATCGGCGGGGGCTTCACGGGCTTGTCGGCTGCGCTCCACCTTGCCCAATCCGGCGTCACGGTGGCGCTCTTCGAGGCTCACGAGATCGCTCACCGTGCGTCAGGGCGCAACGGAGGCCAGGTGGTCCCGGGTTTCAAGCCGACGCCCTCGGCCCTGATCGCCCGCTTCGGGGCGGAGGTCGCCGCGCGCATGATGCGATTTGCCTACCGCAACGCGGATGAGCTGTTCGAACTGGTCGAGCGTCATCGGATCGATTGCGACGCGACGCGCGGCGGCTGGATCCAGGGTGCGTATTCCGACCTGTCCGCGCGCTATTTGCGAGCCCGGGCCGAGGCGATCAACCTGCACGGCGGCGACGTCGAATACCTGGAACGCGATGCCATGGCAGCGGCAACCGGTTCGGCATTCTGGCCCGCGGGCTTGCTCGAACGGCGCGCAGGCGCCGTGCATCCGCTTGCCTACGCGAGAGGGCTCGCAAACGCCGCCGTCGCGTGCGGCGCGCTCATCCATGAGCACTCGCATGTCAGCGCGATCGTACCGACGGGAAGCCGTGTCGCGCTGACCGTGAACGGCTATCTCGTGCATGCGCGGCAGGTGATTCTGGCGACCGATGCCTACACCGACCGGCTATGGCCTGCGGTCGCGCAATCGTACGTCACCGTGTCGAGTGCGCAGATCGCAACGGATCCTCTTCCGCCTGCGCTGCGTGATGCCATCATGCCGCGCCGCGCAGGTATCTCCGAGACACGGAAGATCACCTACTACTGCCGCATCGACCCCGAGGGCCGCTTTGTCATCGGCGGCCGCGGACGCTCTGCCGAGACGCTCGATCCCGCGACGCGCGCCCAGATTCGAAACGCGGCCGTCGCGCGCTACCCCGCGCTCGCCGATGTGGCTTGGCCCCATGGATGGGTTTGTCGGGTGGGCATGACCATCGACGACTTGCC
>NZ_JAAGNW010000047.1:6140-7385 GCF_010645215.1 Burkholderia multivorans
GCGGCGTGGCGATGGGTACGGCGCTCGGCCGCGTGCTCGCGCAGGCCGTACGTGGACATGATGTCGCCCAACTCGACTTCCCCGTCACGCCGATCGCGCGCCTGCCGCTCTATCCCGCCCGGCAGCTTGGCGCCGCACTGGCCATCAACTGGTACCGGCTGCGGGATACGCTGGGGTATCCGGCCTGACGTGCGTGAATCACGGCGTGCATCGCAACGACGCCTTGCAAGGCGCCTCCGCGGTATCTGACCGACCTCGCACGTCGTCCATCGGGCCCACCATCGAACCGATATCGTCCGACCCGATGCGTCTCTCCAGATCGTGCGCGAGTTGACGACTTCCGGTCGATTCCTACGACTCACGCACCCCTCATCCAATTTTCCCGTTGCACGAAGGATCAGATCCTCATGAACAGGATGGACGCCCCGGCCCGACTGTGCCCGAGACTCATTTGTCTCGTGAACCACGGCGTTGGCACCCACGTGCAAATGTCTTCAATCCCAATCCTTATCTATATTAAGGCCCATGATTGCAGCCTTGACAGCTGCAGTTGGGCGACATAGCATGTTTTCAATCACAACCCTTAACTAACTTAAGGGCTAGGATTGCAGACATCATGAAACGGAACGAAACAGCCCTCCTCTCGCCCCTGCGCCTGACTGAGGCTCAGATACTGGGCGAGCACATTACCCAGTTGCGGCAAGGCTTGAAGCTTCGCCAAGTTGACGCAGCTGCGCGAGCAGGGCTCTCCCGTTCCACGGCCATCCTGATCGAGAAAGGCGACCCTGGGCGCACCTTGGCGCAAGTCCTGCGGTATGTGCATGCCCTGGCGCCGGATGTCTCCCTACAGGCACTGCTGGCCGGCGACGTCCCCGCCTTGGTGGCCTTGCATGCGCGCAAGCTGCCGCAGCGGGTGCGCAAGGCGACCAAGGCCGAGCTTCGCGAGCTCGATTTCTAAGGAGCTATCCTTGGTCAACCGCCCCGCACCCGGTCAAGTCGCTGTTTTTGCTCACATTCCAGATCCGTCCGAAGGCCTGCATCACTTCGTGCCTGCCGGGCTGCTGGACCGGGAGCAAGCATCGGCCGACCAGCAAACGCTCAGTTTTGCCTATGGCACACGCTATGTGAAACGCGCAGGGGCATTCGAGGTGGACCCGCGGGCGCTTAGCCTGGCAAGGGCTCGCCAAAACCCCGGAATGCGATGGTATCCGCTGCCCGGGGTCGGCGAATTCGGTGGTATTCGCG
>NZ_JAAGNW010000047.1:7395-20986 GCF_010645215.1 Burkholderia multivorans
GGCCAGGCTCAATGCCGCACCCAACAGCCTCGATGAGTTCACTTATCTGCTGGAGGCCGGCAGCGATCGGGTCGGCGCGCTCGATGTACGAGAGCGCCTGGATACGCCATCCGGGCAAACTGCCGGCGACCTGCTGAGTCTCCCCTATCTGCTTCAGGCCGCGGCCGCGGTCGAAGCCGGAGAACCCATCCCTGCCACGCTCCTGCCTTACCTGGGCGGCGCCCCATCGGCCGGCGGCGCACGCCCCAAGGCATCCGTGAGAGATGAAAACGGTGTGTTGTGGCTCGCCAAGTTTCCCGCGAGGAACGACGCCTACGACATGGCGACGCTCGAAGCCGGCACCCTGGCGCTGGCGCACGCAGCGGGCCTGACGGTTCCGCCGGTGCAGGTGGTCGCCGTAGGCGACCGTCCCGTCCTGCTCATCCGCCGCTTCGATCGATACTGGGCACCCGCCGGCGAGCCGCCGGCAGCGATGGCGCGGGGTTACGACACCGAACCGCAAGAAGGTTTCACCGAAGGACGCATCCCGCAGGTCAGCGCCCTGACATTGATGGCCTGCCCGGAGATGGAATCGAGCGCCAAGGGTTACAAGGATCTCGCACAAACCATCCGCGAGCAGGTTCATCCCGAATGCATCGCACGCGACAACGCCGAGTTGTTCGCCCGCATGGTGCTCAATATCTTCGTGACCAATAACGACGATCACTTGAGAAATCACGCCTTCTCATATGACGCGACGTTGCAGGGCTGGCGCTTGAGCCCCTTGTACGACGTCGTGCCGCAGCCGTCCGTGGCCCAGGAGAGGCGCCTGCATCTGAGCGTCGGAACTCAGGGAAAGCTGGCCACGCTGGACAATGCCATGAGCGAATTTGCAGCCTTCGTGCCGGATCGCCCCTCGGCCCTCGAAGTGATCGGTCGGGTCTGGGGTGCGATTCGAGGTTGGAGGACGATCTTCGAAGCCCAAGGGGCGACGCCTGCGCTCATCGGAATTCTCGAACAGGCCATTCGGCCCCTGTCCGACATTGCCAGCCCGAAGCTCGAACGCGAAATTCGCCGGACCGTCTAGCACTGGGCACCGGGCCGCCCAGTGGGCCGGCCGCTCTCTGGACCACAGTTCCGCTTATGTGGGACAATATCGCCCGCTCCACCTTCTGCTGCCAGGCAGCCTGAATCGCACCGTGTAGCCCGCGCGAAGCCGCCTCGTCGAAGGCGGCTTTTTCGTATCGGGCGTCGGACGGGTCCTGCCCGCCGCACGCGACCAGGCGCCGCCCGCTCACTGATTGCGAAGATGATCCACGATCCGAACGACCCCGCCCTGCCGCAAGACGGCGCGAGCGACGACGACACCGCCTCCGACACGAACAGCTCGGACAATCCGCTGCGCCACCGCCGCATCCGCAGCTTCGTCACGCGCGCCGGCCGCGTCTCGACCGGCCAGCGCCGCGCGCTCGACGAGCTTGGCCCCCGCTACGTGGTTCCGTACACGCCCGAGCAACCCGACTGGAAGCAGGTGTTCGGCCGCACCGCGCCGCGCATCCTCGAGATCGGCTTCGGCATGGGCGCGTCGACCGCCGAGATCGCCGCGCTGCGCCCCGGCGACGACTTCCTCGGCGTCGAGGTCCACGAGCCCGGCGTCGGCGCGCTGCTGAAGCTGATCGGCGAACAGAACCTCACCAACATCCGCATCATCCAGCACGACGCGGTCGAAGTGCTCGAGCACATGATCGCGCCCGCGAGCCTCGACGGCGTGCACATCTTCTTCCCCGACCCGTGGCACAAGGCGCGCCACCACAAGCGCCGGCTGATCCAGCCGCCGTTCGTCGCGAAGCTCGCCGCGCACCTGAAGCCGGGCGCCTACCTGCACTGCGCGACCGACTGGCAGAACTATGCGGAACAGATGCTCGACGTACTGAGCGCCGACCCCTCGCTCGAGAACACCGCCGACGGCTACGCGCCGCGCCCCGACTACCGGCCGGTGACGAAGTTCGAACGGCGCGGGCTGCGTCTCGGTCACGGCGTGTGGGACCTCGTGTTCAAAAAGCGCGCAGGCTGACGCGCACGACACGCAGTCCACAGCAAAAAAGGCGGCGCCCTCGTCCGAGGCCGCCGCCTTTTTCATTGCCGCGCCGCCGGCAGCCGGCGTCGCCGCCTCAATTCCAGTTGAGCCAGCCGCTGTACCCGACGAGCAGCACGAACAGCCCGAACACGATCCGATACCACGCGAACACGGTGAAATCGTGCGAGGCGATATAGCGCAGCAACCAGCGCACGCACACGAATGCGCTCACGAACGCGGCCAGGAGCCCGATCGAGAACAGCCCGAGCGCGTCGACCGAGAACGCGTGCCAGTCCTTCACGGTTTCATAGAGCGTCGCGCCGAAGATGATCGGGATCGCGAGAAAGAACGAGAACTCGGTCGCGACGCGCCGGTCGAGCCCGAACAGCATCCCGCCGATGATCGTCGATCCCGAGCGCGACATGCCCGGGATCAGCGCGAAGCACTGCGCGAGACCGACCTTGAGCGCGTCGACCGGCGTGAGCGCGTCGATCGTCTGTACGCGCGGCGGCTCGGCGCGCTCGCGCTGACGCGCTTCCGCCCACAGGATCACGAGCCCGCCCGCGACCAGCGCGAACGCGACCGGCACGGGCGAGAACAGCGCCGCCTTGATCGCCTTCTCGAACAACAGCCCGAGCGCGACCGCCGGTATCGTCGCGATCACGACGTTGAGCGTGAAGCGGCGCGCCTGCGGCTGGCTCGGCAGCCCGCCGATCACCGCGCCGATCCGCCGCCGGTATTCCCAGCACACGGCCAGGATCGCGCCGAACTGAATCACGACGTCGAAGGTCTTCGCGTGTGCGTCATTGAAGTTCAGGAAGCTGCCGGCGACGATCAGGTGACCGGTGCTCGACACCGGCAGAAATTCCGTCAGCCCCTCGACCACGCCGAGGAACAACGCTTTGCAGATCAGGATCCAATCCATCCGTAGCCCAGTTTCGAAAGTCCCGGAAAAGGCCACGGCGCCCACCCGACGCGCGACCCACCCGGCCACGCGCGTCGCATCACGTCATTTTTCGACGATCGCTACACGTATGCCGTTTGTAAGAATTGTGATTGTACCGGGTTCGTAGTTCACCCCGCCGAATTGCAGTTGCTCGGGCTTGAACGTGTAGATCGGATAGTTGGTCAGCAGCTGGGTCGCGAGCATCCCGGCGGCCGCGCCGATCTGCTGGGTATAGGCCTGCGCTTCGCCGTCGAGATTCACGCTGTCGACGGCCGGCGACTTCAGCACCACCGATCGGCTCGGCGCGTCGTACGCGAGCTGGCCGGACACCGTGAAGGTGCCGTTCACCGGTGCGCGCAGGAACGGGCTCGTGAAGCGCGCGTCGAGCTGCACCGCCACCCGGTTCTGCTCGGGCTTCAGCCCCACCGCCGGATTCGCGAGCGCGACCTCGACCACCTGCGCGACGGTGTGCTGGTACGGGAACTTGCGCGCCACGGCCTTCTGCACGTCGCCCTGCGAGAACGTGTAGTGATCGGGAATGAACGGGAACGTCGACGCGCACGCGGCGAGCGAGACGGCCGCGCCGAGCGCGGCCAGCGACGCGGACAGGAAGCGGCGCCGGCCCGGCGCGCTCGATGGGATCATGCGCAATCTCCTGCTGATGGGGTCTGGGCTGAGGGCCGCGTCGCGGCTTCCAGCGTGGTGAGCCAGGCGAGCGCGTGGGCGCGGGTGCCGCCGCACATCTCGTCGCTGGGCTGCAGGCCGCCGCAGCACGCGGGCCGTTCGGGACGGCCGAAGATCCGGCAGCGCAGGTCGGCGTCGAGCTGCACGCAGGGCACCCCGGCCGGCTTGCCGCCCGGCATCCCGGGGATCGGGGTCGAAATCGACGGCGCGATGCAGCACGCCGCACAGCCTTCGCGGCACGCATGCGCCGCCCGCTCCGGCAACCCTGCCTGACCTTCCGCAACCATCGGATCCATCCCCACCCTGCTTCGATACCCTGCGTTTCGACGACCTCGGCAGCGACGCACGCGGCGCCCGCCGAACCCGCATTGTGCCATCCCCGTCTGCTGCGACGTTATTACACAATTCGGCGCGCGCGGCTGTTTATATACTCGGAAACGTCCTGAAGCACGCTCCGAGTCCCGCATGACGACGCCCTCCGCCTCCGATCTGTTCCGCCCCGACCTGCTCGCGAAGTACAGCGCGAACGGCCCCCGCTATACGTCCTATCCGACCGCGCCGCAGTTCCGCGACGACTTCGATCCCGCCGACTACCTCCGCGCGGCGACCGATCCGGGCGCGGCGGCAAGCGAGCTGTCGCTGTACCTGCACGTGCCGTTCTGCGCGACCGCGTGCTTCTACTGCGGCTGCAACCGGATCGCGACCCGCAACCACGCGCGCGCACGGCCCTACCTCGACCAGCTGCGGCGCGAACTGGCGCTGCAGTCCGCGCTGTTCGACCCGGGCCGCACCGTCACGCAGCTGCACTGGGGCGGCGGCACGCCGACCTTCCTGTCCGACGACGAGACCGCGGAGCTGATGGACGCGATCCGCGAGCACTTCACGCTCGCGCCGGACCGGCACGGCGAATTCTCGATCGAGATCGACCCGCGCACCGCGTCGCCCGACACGCTCGCCCACCTGCGCGAACAGGGTTTCAACCGGCTGAGCCTCGGCGTGCAGGACATCGATCCGCAGGTCCAGCAGGCGATCAACCGCGTCCAGCCGCTCGACCTGACCGCGCGCCTGCTCGCGGCCGCGCCCGCGCTCGGCTACCGCTCGACCAGCATCGACCTGATCTACGGGCTGCCGCACCAGACCGTCGACAGCTTCTCGCGCACGCTCGACACCATCATCGAACTCGCGCCCGGCCGCCTGTCGGTGTTCGGCTACGCGCACCTGCCGCATCTGTTCAAGATGCAGCGGCAAATCGACGCGGCCGCGCTGCCCGATCCCGCGACCCGGCTCGCGCTGCTCGGCCGCGCGATCGAGCAGCTGACGGCCGCGGGCTACGTATACATCGGCATGGACCACTTCGCGCACCCCGACGACGAACTGGTGCGCGCGCAGCGCGACGGCACGCTGCAACGGAATTTCCAGGGCTACAGCACCCAGGCCGACACCGACCTGATCGGGATCGGCGCGTCGTCGATCGGCAAGGTCGGCGATGTCTACGCGCAGAACGCCAAGGATCTGCCGGCCTACGGCGCGGCGCTCGACGCGCGGCGCCTGCCGATCGTGCGCGGCATCCGCCTGAGCGCGGAAGACCGGCTGCGCCGCGACCTCATCACCCAGCTGATGTGCAATCTCGAACTGCCGTTCGAGACCTTCGAGGCGATCTACGGGATCCGCTTCGCGGAGCGCTTCGCGCGCGAGCTGGACCGCCTGCGCGACTTCGAGCGCGACGGCCTGCTGTCGATCGGCGCCGACCGCCTGACGCTCCATCCGGCCGGCCGGATGTTCGTGCGCAACATCGCGATGGTGTTCGACGCCTATCTGGCCGGCAACGCCGCGCCGCGCTATTCGAGCACGGTGTGACGCGCCGGGCGGGGGCGACCGGATCTTGCTAAAGTGTCGGTTTTCCCGCCCCCGGCTTGCTCCGCACGATGCGCACCACCAAAGCGACCTACGCGGTCGAACGCCTGAAGACCCGCACCGGCAACACCCGTTACGCGGCGGTCAGCGTGCCCGGCGACCTGTTCTACCTGGCCGACCGTTCGAGCGGCGCGACCGAGAAGCTGTGCACCCCGCTGCCGCTCGATGAATTCGTCGCGTTCGTCGACGGACTTGGCCCCAAAAAGCCGCGCAAGGTCAGCAAACTCGACCTCGCGCTCGAGGAACAGATGCGCAACAGCAAGCGCTGACCTATCCGCGGCCGCCCCGCAGGCCTTCTGAAGGCAAGTCCGGCTCGCCGTTTGGTACAATCTCGGCGTTTCTTTACCCTCGCTGATGGCCTTTCCGGCTGCATGACCACCATGAATATCGAAAACGCGCGTTTCAATATGATCGAACAGCAGATCCGGCCGTGGGACGTGCTGGATCAGGAAGTCCTGGATCTCCTGTCGGTCATCAAGCGTGAAAACTTTGTCCCCGCCGCACACCGCAACCTTGCGTTCGCCGACCTCGAGCTGCCGCTGCCCGGCGGCCAGAAGATGCTGTTCCCGCGCGTCGAGGCGCGCATCCTGCAGGAACTCGCGGTCAAGAAGCACGAAAGCGTGCTCGAGATCGGCGCCGGTTCCGGCTTCATGGCAGCCCTGCTCGCGCATCGCGCGCAGCACGTCGTGTCGGTCGAGATCGATCCGGCGCTCGCGGCGCTCGCCACCGAGAACCTCAAGAACAACGGCGTGACCAACGCCGAGGTCGTGCTCGCCGACGGCGCGCAAGGCCTGCCCGCGAAGGCGCCCTACGACGTGATCTGCGTGTCGGGCGGCCTGCCCGTGGTGCCGCAGGCGCTGCTCGAACAGCTGAAGGTCGGCGGCCGCCTCGCGGCGTTCGTCGGCGGCCGGCCGGTCATGAAGGCGCAGATCATCACGCGCGTCGACGAAACCCAGTTCCGCGTCGCCGATGTGTTCGAAACCTACGTCGATCACCTCGTCAACGCGGTCGAGCCGTCGCGCTTCAAGTTCTGAGCCGCACGATGACGATGCAGATCCTGACCGCCCGCGATCTCGCCGCCTGGCTTGCCGACGCGTCGCGCCCCGCGCCCGTCGTGCTCGACGTGCGCGAGCCGTGGGAGATCGAGACCGCGCGGATCGCCAACAGCGTGTCGATCCCGATGCAGCAGATCCCCGCGCGCAGCGAGGAGCTGGACGACGACGCGGAGATCGTCTGCGTCTGCCATCACGGCATGCGCAGCGCGCAGGTCGCGATGTTCCTCGCCTCGCGCGGCTACACCAAGCTCTACAACCTGCAAGGCGGCATCGACGCGTGGTCGCGCGACGTCGATCCGTCCGTTCCGCGCTACTGATCCCGCGGTGCGTCCCGTACGCACCACCACGCGCGCCGTTCCGCCCTCACGCCGCACCGCCGCGACGCCCTGAACCGGGCGTCGCCGGCGCGCGGCGTCGGGGCCGCCCCGCCCGATCCGCGCCCGCCGCCTCCCCAGGCCGCGCCCTCGTGCACCATTTCCGCCCCTGATACTGCACCGCGACGCATCATCGCGTCCGCGTCGCCGTCGCGCGCGCCGCCCGCCGATCTCCGCGCACTCCCCGTCCACGCACGCGCCGCACCCCGCGGCGGGCGAACTGGCACATGCCTTGCGTAGTGCTGAGCGTTGCGCGTCCGTTACGGTGCGCAACCCAGCCAACACGTCAAGGGGAACCCGATGAAACGCCGCAGTCTGTTGAAATTCGGCTCGATGGCGGGCGCGCTCGCGCTTGTGAACCGCCTCCCGCTCGCCCACGCCGCGGACGCGGGCGGCCCGATCAAGATCGGCATCCTGCACTCGCTGTCGGGCACGATGGCGATCTCCGAGACGTCGTTGAAGGACACCGCGCTGATGACGATCGCCGAGATCAACCAGGGCGGCGGCGTGCTCGGCCGGCCGCTCCAGCCGGTGGTCGTCGATCCCGCGTCGAACTGGCCGCTGTTCGCGGAGAAGGCGCGCCAGCTGCTCACCCAGGACAAGGTCGCATGCGTGTTCGGCTGCTGGACCTCGGTGTCGCGCAAGTCGGTGCTGCCGGTGTTCGAGGAGCTGAACGGGCTGCTCTACTACCCGGTGCAGTACGAAGGCGAGGAGATGTCGCGCAACGTGTTCTACACGGGCGCCGCGCCGAACCAGCAGGCGCTGCCGGCCGTCGAATACATGATGAGCGCCGAGGGCGGCGGCGCGAAGCGCTTCTTCCTGCTCGGCACCGACTACGTCTATCCGCGCACGACCAACAAGATCCTGCGCGCGTTCCTGAAATCGAAGGGCGTGAAGGACGCCGACATTCAGGAGGTCTACACGCCCTTCGGCCACAGCGATTACCAGACCATCGTCGCGAACATCAAGACCTTTGCGCAGGGCGGCAAGACCACCGTGATCTCGACCATCAACGGCGACTCGAACGTCCCGTTCTACAAGGAACTCGGCAACCAGGGGCTGAAGGCGACCGAGGTGCCGGTGGTCGCCTTCTCGGTCGGCGAGGAGGAGCTGCGCGGCGTCGACGCGAAGCCGCTGGTCGGCCATCTCGCCGCCTGGAACTACTTCATGTCGGTGCGCAATCCGACCAACACGAAGTTCAAGTCGCAGTTCGCCGCGTGGGTGCAGTCGCAGAACCTGCCGGGCGGCGCGAAGCGCGTGACCAACGATCCGATGGAAGCGACCTATGTCGGCATCCATCTGTGGAAACAGGCCGTCGAGAAGGCGAAGAGCACCGACGTCGACAAGGTGCGCACCGCGATGATCGGCCAGAGCTTCGCCGCGCCGTCCGGCTTCACGCTGACGATGGACGGCAACCACCACCTGCACAAGCCCGTGATGATCGGCGAGATCCGCGGCGACGGGCAGTTCAACGTCGTGTGGCGCACCAAGACCGCGGTGCGCGCGCAGCCGTGGAGCCCGTACATCGCGGGCAACCAGGGCAAGCCCGACGTGGTCGCCTCGATTCCCGCGTTCCTGCGCCGCGCCCGCGTCGCCGTCGCCTGACGCCCCGCTCGCGCGCGGCCCGGCCGCGCGCGCCCTCCGAGTTCGCCAGGAAACCCCGATGCCGATGCTCTCTTCCCGCGTCGTCCGCGCGTGCGCCGCATTCGCGACGCTCGTCGCGCTCGCCGCCGCGGCCCTGCCCGCGCACGCGCTCACGGCGGCCGACGCCGCCGCGCTTGCCGGCGACGATTTGGATGCGAAGGCCGCCGCGGTCGATCATCTGGTCGCCGCCGGCGACCCGGCCGCGGTCGCGCTGCTGCACGCGCTCGCCAGCGGCGACGCGCTCGCGACCGACGACGGCCGCCTGCTGATCCAGCAGGGCGACGCCGCGCGCGACGCGCTCACGCAAGCCGCCGTCGCGGCGGGCAATGCGCAGCCCGTGCTGCTCAACAACCTGCTGCGCACCAAGCTCGCGAACGCACTCGCGGCGCTCGACCTCGGCTCGCCCGATCCCGCCGCGCGGCGCAGTGCGCTCGACGCGTTGCTGAAGAATCCCGACCCGGCGTTGAAGCCGCTGATCGACGCGGCCCGCGCGCGCGAGACCGATCCCGCGCTCAAGCGCCGCCTCGACGCGCTGTGGGCGATCGCGGCGCTGCATGACGCCGACCCGGCGAAGCGGCTCGACGCGGTGCAGCTCGTCGCCGCGCGCCGCGATCTCGACATGATCGAGCAGTTGCGCCCGCTCGTCGCGAAGAACGCGGACGGCAGCTGGGCGGAACCCGACGCCGCCGTGCGCGCGGCCGCGCAGCAGGGCCTCGACGCCTTGCAAACGATCCAGCGCCGCGGCGAGATCGTCGGTACGCTGTTCGCCGGGCTCTCGCTCGGCAGTGTGCTGCTGCTCGCGGCGCTCGGCCTCGCCATCACCTACGGGCTGATCGGCGTGATCAACATGGCGCACGGCGAATTCCTGATGATCGGCGCCTACGCGACCTACGTCGTGCAGACGCTCGTGCAACGCTACCTGCCCGGCGCGTTCGACTGGTATCCGCTGCTCGCCGTGCCCGCGTCGTTCTGCGCGGCGGCGGCGGTCGGCATCGTGCTCGAACGCACGGTGCTGCGCCACCTGTACGGCCGCCCGCTCGAAACGCTGCTCGCCACCTTCGGCGTGAGCCTGATCCTGATCCAGGCGACCCGCATGCTGTTCGGCGCGCAGAACGTGCAGGTCGAGAATCCCGCGTGGATGAGCGGCGGCGTCACCGTGATGCAGAACGTGATCCTGCCGTACAACCGGCTCGCGATCCTCGCGTTCGCGCTGCTCGTGGTCGGCATCGCGTGGGCCGTGCTGAACCGCACCCGGCTCGGCCTGTTCGTGCGCGCGGTCACGCAGAACCGGCGCATGGCCGCCTGCGTCGGCGTGCGCACCGCACGCGTCGACGCCTATGCGTTCGCGTTCGGCGCGGGCATCGCGGGCCTCGGCCGCTGCGCGCTGTCGCAGGTCGGCAATGTCGGCCCGGATCTCGGCCAGGGCTACATCATCGATTCGTTCATGGCCGTCGTGCTGGGCGGCGTCGGCCAGCTCGCCGGCACCGTGCTCGGCGGCTTCGGGCTCGGGCTCGTCAGCAAGGCGATCGAACCGTTCTGGGGCGCCGTGCTCGCGAAGATCATCGTGCTCGCGATGATCGTGCTGTTCATCCAGAAGCGGCCGCAAGGCCTGTTCGCCCTGAAGGGGCGCAGCGCGGAGGCCTGACATGACATCCCTCACTTCATCCCTGTCCGGCGCGCGCGATGCGCCCGCGCCGCCCGCCGGCGCTCCCGCCGACGGCTTCGCGCTCGGCCTGCCGCCGCGCCCCGCGCTGCTGTCCCCGCGCGCGTGGCGCGCGCTCGTCGCGCTGTGCTTCGCAGTCGGCGTCGGCGTGCCGCTCGCCGCGCTGGTGGCGCCGGAAACCAGCGCGTTCCACCTGTCCGCGTATGCGATGACGCTGGCCGGCAAGCTCATGTGCTACGCGATCGCGGCGCTCGCGCTCGATCTCGTGTGGGGCTACTGCGGCATCCTGAGCCTCGGTCACGGGCTGTTCTTCGCGCTCGGCGGCTACGCGATCGGCATGTACCTGATGCGCGCGATCGGCCGCGACGGCAAGTACGGCAGCGACCTGCCCGACTTCATGGTGTTCCTCGACTGGCACCAGCTGCCGTGGTACTGGAGCGGCACCAGCCATCTCGCCTATGCGCTGCTGCTGGTGGTCGCCGCGCCCGCGCTCGTCGCCTGGGTGTTCGGCTACTTCACGTTCCGCTCGCGCGTGAAGGGCGTCTACCTGTCGATCATCACGCAGGCGCTGACCTTCGCCGCGATGCTGCTGTTCTATCGCAACGAGACCGGCTTCGGCGGCAACAACGGCTTCACCGACTTCAAGCGCATCGCGGGCTTCGCGATCACCTCGCCCGGCACCCGCACCGCGCTGTTCCTGCTGACCTTCGCGACCCTCGTGCTGGCTTTCGTCGGCGCGCGCGCGATCGTCACGAGCAAGCTCGGGCGGGTCGTCACCGCGGTGCGCGACGGCGAGACGCGGCTCATGTTCCTCGGCTACAGCCCGCTCGCCTACAAGCTGTTCGTGTGGACCGTCTCGGCCGTGCTGTGCGGCATCGCAGGCGCGCTGTACGTACCGCAGGTCGGCATCATCAATCCCGGCGAGATGTCGCCGGGCAATTCGATCGAGATGGCGATCTGGGTCGCGGTCGGCGGACGCGGCACGCTGATCGGCCCCATCATCGGCGCGTTCGCGGTCAACGGCGCGAAGAGCGTGTTCACCGCGTACTTCGCCGAGTACTGGCTGCTGTTCCTCGGGCTCATCTTCGTGCTGGTGCCGCTGCTGCTGCCACACGGCATCATGGGCCTGCTCGATTCGATGCGCCGCAAAGGAGACCGCTCATGAGCGCAGCCCGAACGCCGGCGGCCGACACCGACCTGCGCGCCGTCAGCGGCAGCGCCTCGCTCGCGCGGCCGGTGACGCCGGGCGCGATCGACACCTCGCACGGCACGATCCTGTATCTCGACGACGTCGAGGTGAGCTTCGACGGCTTTCGCGCGCTGAACAAGCTGTCGCTCTCGATCGACGCGGGCGAGCTGCGCTGCGTGATCGGCCCGAACGGCGCGGGCAAGACCACGATGATGGACGTCGTCACCGGCAAGACCCGCCCCGACGCCGGCAAGGTGTTCCTCGGCCAGACCCTCGACCTGACCCGGCTCAACGAGCCGGAGATCGCGCGCGTGGGGATCGGCCGCAAGTTCCAGAAGCCGACCGTGTTCGAGCAGCATCCGGTGTGGGAAAACCTCGAACTCGCGATGCAGGCCGACAAGCGCTGGTTCGCGTCGCTGCGCGCGCGGCTCGATCGCGCCGCGCAGGCCCGCCTCGAGGAGACGCTCGCGCTGATCCGCCTCGAAGACAGCGCCTACCGGCTCGCGGGCGAGCTGTCGCACGGCCAGAAGCAGCGGCTCGAGATCGGCATGCTGCTGATGCAGCGGCCGGCGCTGCTGCTGCTCGACGAGCCGGCGGCCGGCATGACCGATCACGAGACGATGGCGCTCGCCGAGCTGCTGAACACGCTGCGCGGCACCTGCTCGATGATGGTGGTCGAGCACGACATGGAATTCGTCGCCGCGCTCGCGGGCGAGACGGGCCGCGTGACGGTGATGGCCGAGGGCGCGGTGCTCGCGCAGGGCACCCTCGACCAGGTCAAGCGCGACGAAACGGTGATCGAGTCTTATCTGGGACGATGAAGCGATGCTGACGATCGAAGGCCTCAACCAGTACTACGGCGGCAGCCATATCCTGCGCAACGTGGGCCTGTCGGCGCGCGCGGGCGAGCTGACCGTGCTGCTCGGCCGCAACGGGGTCGGCAAGACCACGCTGCTGCGCTGCCTGATGGGCGTGGTGCCTGCGCAGAGCGGCCGCATCGCGTGGCGCGCGCGCGCGCTCGGCGCGCTGCCGCCGTATGCGCGCGTCGGGGCGGGCCTCGCCTACGTGCCGCAGGGTCGCGACATCTTTCCGCGGCTGACCGTCGAGGAAAACCTGCTGGTCGGCGCGGCGAGCCGCCAGGCGCCCGCGCGGATCCCCGAACGCATCTATCGCCTGTTCCCGGTGCTGAAGGACATGCGCGCGCGCCGCGGCGGCGACCTGTCGGGCGGCCAGCAGCAGCAGCTCGCGATCGGCCGCGCGCTGATGAGCGAGCCGGAGCTGCTGATCCTCGACGAACCGACCGAGGGCATCCAGCCGTCGATCATCCAGGACATCGGCCGCACGCTGCGGCAGCTGGTCGAGGAAGCGGGGATGACGGTGCTGCTGGTCGAGCAGTACTACGATTTCGCGCGGGCGATCGCGGACCACTACTGGGTGATGAGCCGCGGCGAGATCGTCGCGGGCGGCGCGGGCCGCGATATGGAGGCGCATGGGGTGCGCGAGCTGATCGCGGTTTGAGCGGTGTTGCCGCGCTTGTCGCCGTAAGCCGTGCGAGCCCGGGACGATACGCCGCGTGCGACGCGCCGCGCAAAGCCCTCGTGCCGAACCGCCGCGCATCCTGTAGCATGGGCGCGCCGTTTGTCCCGATTGCGCCGATGTCCGCCCACGATCCCCACACCCCGCCCGCTCCCGCCCCCGCCAAGAAGTCGTGGCGCGCCCGCCTCGAACTCGGTTTCGAGCGGCACGGCGCGCGCACGACCCTCACGCACCGGCTGCACGACGGCCCGCTGCGCGTGCAGCGCGCGCTCTACCCGGAAGGCGAGGCCGTCTGCCATGCGGTAATCGTGCATCCGCCCGGCGGCGTCGCGGGCGGCGACCGCCTCGACGTGCGGATCCGGCTCGGCAAGGACACGCATGCGGTGCTGACCACGCCGGGCGCGACCAAGTGGTACAAGTCGAACGACCTCGACGCACGCCAGCGCATCGCGCTCGACGTCGGTGCGCGCGCGAAGCTCGACTGGCTGCCGCAGAACAACCTGTTCTTCGATGCCGCGCACGCATCGCTC
>NZ_JAAGNW010000047.1:20996-22768 GCF_010645215.1 Burkholderia multivorans
CGAATTCACGCTGCGTCTCGGCGCAGGCGCGAGTGCGCTCGGCTGGGACGTGTCGCAGCTCGGCCGGCAGGCGGCCGGCGAGACCTGGCGCGCGGGGCGGATCGCCGCCTACGCGCGCTTCGCGAGCGCCGACGGCGCCGCGCTGTGGGTCGAACGCGCGCACCTGCAGGCCGACGATCCGCTGCGCGACGCGCTGCAGGGGCTCGACGGCTTCCCGGTATACGGCACGCTGTGGGCGCTCGGCGACGCCTGCGACGCGGCGCTCGCCGAAGCGCTGGCGCCCACCCTGCCGTTCGACGCCGCGCTGCGCGCCGGCGCGACCTGCGTGACGCCCGGCGTCGTGATCGTACGCGCGCTCGCGCATTCGACCGAAGCGCTCCAGCAGCTGTTCACGCAGCTGTGGATGCAACTGCGCCCGCGCGTGCACGGCGTCGACGCGACGCCGCTGCGACTGTGGCAAACCTGAGCCCCGCACCACGCTGACGCAGTTCCGGGCCGCGCCGCGCCAACGCGGTGCGCCCGGGCACCGCCGCGACGCGCAAGCGCGCCGAAATCCGGCATGGCATGTCCCTTGCTGATACACGTGATCCGTCATGTGCCGCGACCCCGTTTGCGGTGCTACGATAGCCGCGCGCGATCGCGACCGTTGCGCGCGCAAATATATTACGTTTTCCTGATAATCGATCTTTCATGAAGCTGACGCCCCGCGAAAAGGACAAGCTGTTGATCTTCACCGCCGCGCTGCTCGCGGAACGTCGCCGGGCGCGCGGGCTGAAGCTCAACTATCCGGAGGCGGTCGCGTTCATCACCGCCGCGCTGATGGAAGCGGCGCGCGACGGCAGGACCGTCGCGGAAGTCATGCACTACGGCACCACGCTCCTGAGCCGCGACGACGTGATGGACGGCGTGCCGGAGATGATTCCCGACATCCAGGTCGAAGCGACCTTTCCCGACGGCACGAAGCTCGTCACCGTCCACCATCCGATTCCGTGAAGGCCGCCATGCGTGACCCTTGCCACCCCGCCGCCGTGGAGGCCGCATGATTCCGGGTGAAATCCTCACCGACGCCGGCGAGCACGAACTCAACGTGGGCCGCCACACGATCGTGCTGACGGTGGCGAACACCGGCGACCGGCCCGTGCAGGTCGGCTCCCACTATCACTTCCACGAAGTCAACGATGCGCTGGCGTTCGATCGCACGGCCGCGCGCGGCTTCCGGCTCAACATCGCGGCCGGCACCGCGGTGCGCTTCGAGCCGGGCCAGACGCGCACGGTCGAGCTGGTCGAGCTGGCCGGCGCACGCATCGTGCACGGCTTTCAAGGCAAGGTGGCGGGGCCGCTGTAAGCGCCGCGCCCGCTTCTCCACGGAACTCCTACCATGACATTGCGCCTGAGCCGCCGCGCGTACGCGGAAATGTTCGGCCCGACCACGGGCGACCGCGTGCGCCTCGCGGATACCGAGCTGTTGATCGAGATCGAGCGCGACTGCACGATCTACGGCGAGGAAGTGAAATTCGGCGGCGGCAAGGTGATCCGCGACGGCATGGGCCAGTCGCAGCGCAACGCCGCCGAGGTCGCCGACACCGTGATCACCAACGCGGTGATCCTCGATCACTGGGGCATCGTGAAGGCCGACATCGCGCTGAAGGGCGGCCGGATCGCGGCGATCGGCAAGGCCGGCAATCCGGACATCCAGCCCGGCGTGACGATCGCGATCGGCGCGGCCACCGAGATCATCGCGGGCGCGCTGGTCGGATCGACGAACTCGGTCA
>NZ_JAAGNW010000047.1:22778-35708 GCF_010645215.1 Burkholderia multivorans
GACACGCACATCCACTTCATCAGCCCGCAGCAGATCGAGGAAGCGCTCGCCTCCGGCGTCACGACCATGCTGGGCGGCGGCACCGGCCCCGCCGCCGGCACCAACGCGACCACCTGCACGCCGGGGCCCTGGCACCTGGAGCGCATGCTGCAGGCGGCCGACGGCTGGCCGATCAATCTCGGCTTCCTCGGCAAGGGCAATGCAAGCCTCGCGCAGCCGCTCGTCGAGCAGATCGCGGCGGGCGCGATCGGCCTCAAGCTGCACGAGGACTGGGGCACCACGCCGGCCGCGATCGACACCTGCCTGTCGGTGGCCGACGACACCGACACCCAGGTCGCGATCCACACCGACACGCTCAACGAAGCCGGCTTCGTCGAATCGACGGTCGCGGCGTTCAAGGGCCGCACGATCCACACGTACCACACCGAAGGCGCGGGCGGCGGCCACGCGCCCGACATCCTCAAGGTGTGCGGCGAGCTGAACGTGCTGCCCTCGTCGACCAATCCGACCCGGCCCTACACGATCAACACGCTCGACGAGCATCTCGACATGCTGATGGTGTGCCACCACCTCGATCCGTCGATCGCCGAGGATCTCGCCTTCGCCGAATCGCGGATCCGCCGCGAGACGATCGCCGCCGAGGACATCCTGCACGACCTCGGCGCGCTGTCGATGGTGTCGTCGGATTCGCAGGCGATGGGGCGGGTCGGCGAGGTGATCCTCCGCACCTGGCAGTCGGCGCACAAGATGAAGGTGCAGCGCGGCGCGCTGCCCGGAGACGGCGCGCGCAACGACAATTTCCGCGCCAAGCGCTACGTCGCGAAGTACACGATCAATCCGGCGCTCACGCACGGGATCGCGCACGAGGTCGGCTCGATCGAGCCCGGCAAGTGGGCGGATCTCGTGCTGTGGGAGCCCGCGTTCTTCGGCGTCAAGCCCGCGCTGGTGCTCAAGGGCGGCATGATCGCGCTGGCCCAGATGGGCGACCCGAACGCGTCGATCCCGACGCCGCAGCCGGTCCACTACCGCGAGATGTTCGCCACGCGCGGCGGCGCGCTCGCGCGCACCTCGCTCACCTTCGTGTCGCAACTCGCGGCGGACGCCGGCAGCGCCGCGCGCTACGGGCTCGCGAAGCGCGTGGTGCCGGTGCGCGGCTGCCGCACCGTGACCAAGGCCGACATGATCCACAACGCGTGGCGGCCGTCGATCAGCGTCGATCCCGAGACCTACGACGTGGTGGCCGACGGCCAGCTGCTGACCTGCGAACCCGCCACCGTGCTGCCGATGGCGCAGCGCTATTTCCTGTTCTGACGTTTTCGCTTCCGCCCATGCGCACCCTCGACAAACGCATCGCCCCGCACGTGAAACTCGCCGCCTCGCTCGTCGCGCGCGCGCCCGTGCTCACGCTTGCCTACGACGCACGCTGCCGCAGCCGGCTCGCCGCGACCCTCGACGACGGCGAGGAGGTCGCGCTGCTGCTGCCGCGCGGCACCATCCTGCGCGACGGCGACGTGCTGGTCGCGGACGACGGCGGCCTCGTGCGCGTCGCGGCGGCCGCCGAGGCGGTACTGCGCGTGCGCGCGCCGGACCCGCTCACGCTCACGCGCGCCGCGTACCACCTCGGCAACCGGCACACGCCCGTCGAGATCGGCGCGGATCATCTGACGCTCGAATACGATCCGGTGCTGGCCGACATGCTCGCGCGGGTCGGTGCGACGGTCGAGCGGATCGACGCGCCGTTCCATCCCGAGGCCGGCGCGTACGGCGGCGGCCATCGCCACGGCCACGACGCGACCTTCGCGGAAGACTATGCGCTCGCGCAACAGGTGTTCGACGAACGCCACGGGCACCCGCACTCGCACGATCACGATCACGATCACGACCATCAGCACGGTCCGTCGTGCTCGCACTCGCACGGCCATGGACACAGCTGAGCTGCTCGCGCTGCTGCATCTCGCCTCGCCGGCGCTGCCGATCGGCGCGTTCAGCTATTCGCAGGGCCTCGAAGCCGCGCTCGATGCGCAGCTGATCCACGACGCCGACAGCGCGCGCGACTGGATCGCGAGCGGCCTCGCGGACGTGCTCGCGCACGGCGAGCTGCCGTTCGTCGCGCACCAGCTCGCGCGCTGGCGCGAACACGACGCGCCCGCGCTCGCGGCGGCCAACGAGGAGTTCGTCGCGAGCCGCGAGTCGTCGGAGTTGCGGCGCGAGACCGAACAGATGGGCTGGTCGCTCGCGCAGCTGTGCGCGTCGCTCGAATGGGGCGACGCGGCGCGCCGCGCGACGCTCGCCGCGCTCAGGCCGAACGCGCTGCCGACCGCGTTCGCGTTCGCGGCCGCCGCGCACGACGCGCGCGCCGACGCGACGCTGACCGCCTACGCCTTCGGCTGGATCGAGAACCAGACGGCCGCCGCGTTGAAGGCGGTGCCGCTCGGCCAGCTGGCCGGCCAGAAGATCCTGGTCGCGCTGCGTGCGCCGATCCGCGATGCCGTGGAACGCGCACTCTCGATCGCGCCCGACGATCTCAACACCTTCGCGCCGCAACTCGGCATCCTGTCCGCGCGTCACGAAGCGCAATACTCCCGGCTGTTCCGCTCCTGAGCCCACGATCATGAATGCCTCCTCGTCTCCCTCCTCCGCCCGTCGCACCAAGAAGCTGCCGCCGCTGCGCGTCGGCATCGGCGGCCCGGTCGGCTCCGGCAAGACCACGCTGCTCGAAATGCTGTGCAAGGCGATGCGCGCGCAGTACGACCTCGTCGCGATCACCAACGACATCTACACGAAGGAAGACCAGCGTCTGCTGACCGTGGCGGGCGCGCTGCCCGAGGAACGCATCATGGGGGTCGAGACGGGCGGCTGCCCGCACACGGCGATCCGCGAGGACGCGTCGATCAACCTGGAAGCCGTGGAACGCATGCTCGCGCGCTTCCCCGACGCGGACATCGTGTTCATCGAATCGGGCGGCGACAACCTCGCCGCGACCTTCAGCCCCGAGCTGTCGGACCTGACGATCTACGTGATCGACGTGGCGGGCGGCGAGAAGATTCCGCGCAAGGGCGGCCCCGGCATCACCAAGTCGGACCTGCTCGTGATCAACAAGACCGATCTCGCGCCGATGGTCGGCGCGAGCCTCGAGGTGATGGCGGCGGATACGGAGAAGATGCGCGCCGCGCGCCCTTACGTGATGACCAACCTGAAGACGCTCGACGGCGTGGCCGAGGTGGTGGCATTCATCGAGCGGCGCGGCCTGCTGCGGCTGTAGCCGGCAGGCCGCGCGCCGAGCGCTTACGCGGGATCGGGCAGGCGCGCGAGCAGCACGTCGAGCGTGCGCGCGGTCGCGCCGCGATGGCGCGCGGCGAACGCGGCGGCCGCCGCGCCCATCGCGACGCGCCGGGCGCGATCGGCGAACAGCGCATCGAGCGCGCGCGCGAGATCCGCGGGATCGCGCACCTGCTCGGCCGCGCCGGCCGCGACGGCGTCGGCCGTGGCCTGCGTGAAATTGAACACGTGCGGCCCGATCAGCACCGGCACGCCGACCGCGCAGGCCTCGATCAGGTTCTGGCCGCCGAGCGGCAGCAGGCTGCCGCCGATGAACGCGACGTCGGACGCCGCGTAGTACGCGCCCAGCTCGCCCAGCGAATCGCCGAGCAGCACCGCGACGTCGGCCGGCAGCATGGCGGGCGCGGCGCTCTCGGACGCCGCCGGCACCGCGCCGGGCGCCCACGCGGAGCGGCGCGCGCAGCTGAGGCCGCAGCGCTCGACCAGCGCCGCCACCTCGTCGAAACGCTGCGGATGACGCGGCACGAGGATCAGCAGCGCACCCGGCGTCGCGAGCGCCGCGAACGCCTGCAGCACCAACGCTTCCTCGCCTTCCCGCGTGCTCGCCGCGACCCACACCGGCCGCGCGCCGATCGCGGCGCGCCAGGCGCGGCCGCGCGCCGCGAGTTCGGGCGGCGTCGTCATGTCGAATTTCAGGTTGCCGAGCACCGCGACCTGGCGCGCGCCCAGCGCGCTCAGGCGCTCCGCGTCGGCCGGGCTCTGCGCGAGCACCCGCGAGAAGCCCCCGAACACTTCGCGCGCCGCCGCGCCGAAGCGCGCGGCGCGCCGGTACGAGCGCGCCGACATCCGCGCATTGGTCAGCACGAGCGGCACGTCCGCGCGACGGCATTCGTCGATCAGCGTCGGCCACACCTCGGTCTCCATCACGAGGCCGAGCGCCGGCCGCCACGCGCGCAGGAAACGGCGCACCAGGTGCGGCATGTCGTACGGCAGATAGCAGCGCAGCACGCGCGCGCCGAACAGCTGCTCGCTCGTCGCACGGCCGCCGGGCGTCATGTGGGTCAGCAGGATCTTCGCGTCGGGCCGCGCGGCCAGCAGGGCGTCGACGAGCGGCTGCGCGGCGCGCGTTTCGCCGACCGACACCGCATGAATCCAGATCAGCGGCGCGGCATCGTCCGGGCCGCGCGCGGCCAGCGCATGCGCGTCGCGACGGCCGCAGCGCTCGGCGATGTGCTCTCGATAGCCGCGCTCGCGCCGCGAACGCACCCACAGCCGCAGCACGGCGAGCGGCGCGACGATCCACCACAGCGCGCGATAGATCGCCCTCAGCATCGCAGGCCCGCCCGCATCGAGAGGCGCGCGCTCAAACCAGCGCCCTGCCTTGCAGGCGCTCGAGGATGCCGAGCGGCGCGCACTCGGGGCGCGCGATCGCCTCGACGGGCAGGAAGAAGGTCTGCTCCATCATGAATTGCCCGGACATCACCGCGTGCGAGGTCTGGTCGGAGAAGCAGATCCACACGCTGCCCGGCGGGAACGGGATGGTTTCCTGCGCGCTGTTGCGCTGGTAGTCGAGATCGGCCTTCATGCCGTCGTGCAGGTTCAGCATCAGGTGGTCGTAGGCGCTGCGCTTCGACTTCGTCACGTGCAGCAGGTTGAGCAGCCACGCGGCGCCCGGCAGCTGCGGCCTGATGTGCGGCAAAAAGCGCCGCGCGACCGCCTCGAACGGCTCGCCGACCCGCCACACGCGCGGCGCGCCGGCCGGATTCACGTTGGTGAACACGCGCAGGATCCGCTCGCCGTAGTTCGGCCGCGAAGGGAACGCATCGACGTGGAGCCGGCTGTCGTCCTTGCGCCAGGAAGTCTGGCGGGTCTCGACCTGCATCAGGCGCAGGCTCGTCGGCGCGACGCGCAGCCGGCCGCGATACTCGGGAAAGAGGCCGTCGACGAGCGAGCCCGCCTGCTGCTGGAAGCGCGCGACGAGCGCGCGCACCGCCGATTGCATGACGCTGTCGCCGAGCACGCCCGCGAGCGCGCCGCCGTTCGGCGCGAGGCTGATGTTCTTGCGCTTCGGGTCCGCGAGCGCGGGATCGAGCAGCGCTTCCTCGCCGCCTTCGATCGCGAAGCGCAGGTTCGGAAAGTACAGCACCTTGCCGGTCTCGACCGCGGCGAGCAGCTGCTCGCGCGGCACGGAAAGATTGCGCCCGCTCCAATCCGCGGACGTCACGTCGATGATCTGGGATTCGCTCATGATCGCCTGGGTGAATTACAGGAGGCCGAATGCCGCGAGCGCGGTCTGGACCTGCGCCAGCGACGCCGGCTGGCCGGCCGTGCCGAGATTGACGACGTTGGGCGACCAGTAGCCGCCGGTGCGCCAGGCCGTGGCGAAATTGTACAGTTCGACGGTCGGCCGCTTCAGCGCGGCGGCAATGTGAACCAGACCTGTGTCAACCCCGACGGTCGCGGCCGCGCCGTCGATCAGGCCCACCACCGCGGGCAGCGACAGGCGCGGCGGCACGATCGCGGCCGCGCCGAAGCCCGCCGCGAGCCGCTCGCTCGTGGCCCGCTCGGCCTCGTTGCCCCACGGCAGCACGAGCGACGCGCCGCGCCGCACCAGCGCCTGACCCAGCTCGCGCCACGCGGCGTCCGGCCACTGCTTGTCGGCGCGCGAGGTCGCATGCACGAACACCACGTAGGGCACCGGCAGGTTCAGGTCGAGCGCCGCCAGCGCGCGCGCCGCCGCGCCCGTGTCGAGGCCGAACGCGATCGGATCGGTGGGCGCAGGCGCCGGATCGCCGAGCGCGGCCGCGACCAGCTGGCGCGAACGCTCGACCACGTGGGTGCGCGGCGCGATCGGCACGCGCCGGTCATAGAAGAAGCGCACCGGCCATTCGTAGCCCGCGCCGTCGGTCCGGTTGCCGAGCCCGACGAGCGGGCCGCGCGCCCAGCTCGCGATCCACGCGGTCTTGATCAGGCCCTGGCAATCGATCACGAGATCGTAATGCTCCTCGGCGAGCCGGCGCCGGAACGCACCGATCTCGCGCCAGGTCGCGCCCGAGCCGAGCCGCTTGCGCCAGCGGCGCAGCGAGAACGGCAGCACGTTGCGCACGCCGTCGACGAGCCGCACCAGGTCGGCGAAGCTTTCTTCGACGAGCCAGTCGATTTGCGCATCGGGATGCCGGCGCCGGATATCGGCGATCACCGGCATGTTGTGCACGACGTCGCCCAGCGACGACACCCGCACGATCAGAATCTTTTGCACGCTGAAAAAAAGCCGGCGAACGGCCGGCAGGGGCAGAAAGGGGGGATTTTATCGCGATGCGACCCGGAGAACGGCAAAAAGCGGCGCGCGCTCGCGCGCCGCGCCGCTTTCGGGGCCGAACTTGCGCCCGCGCAACCGGCGCGGGCCGCCGGGCGCACGCCCGGCTTCGCTCAGAACGGCAGCTGCGCGTCCGGCTTGGCGGCCGTCAGCGCGGTGCGGAACGCCGCCTTGATGCGCTCGATCCCGGCCTCGCTGGTCGCCTCGAAGCGCAGCACGACGACGGGCGTCGTGTTCGACGAGCGCGCGAGCCCGAAACCGTCCGGGTACTCGACGCGCAGGCCGTCGATCGTCACGATCTCGTCCGCGCCGTCGAAGCGTGCGTTCGCGCGCAGCGCGTCGATCAGCTTCACGTTCTCGCCTTCCTCTAGCTTCAGCTGCAGTTCGGGCGTCGAGATCGAATTCGGCAGGCCGTTCAGCAGCGCGCTCGGATCGGCGACGCGCGCGAGGATCTCGAGCAGCCGCGCGCCGGTATAGAGACCGTCGTCGAAGCCGTACCAGCGGTCCTTGAAGAACACGTGGCCGCTCATCTCGCCCGCGAGCGGCGCACCCGTCTCGCGCAGCTTCGCCTTCACGAGCGAGTGGCCGGTCTTCCACATCAGCGGCTCGCCGCCCTTCTCGCGCACCCATTGCGCGAGATTGCGCGTGCATTTCACGTCGTAGATGATCTGCGCGCCCGGGTTGCGCGACAGCACTTCCTCGGCGAACAGCATCAGCTGGCGGTCCGGATAGATGATCTGGCCGTCCTTCGTGACGACGCCCAGGCGGTCGCCGTCGCCGTCGAACGCGAAGCCGATCTCCGCATCGGTCTCGCGCAGCGCGCGGATCACGTCCTGCAGGTTCTCCGGGTGCGCCGGATCCGGGTGGTGGTTCGGGAAATGGCCGTCGATCTCGGTGAACAGCTCGACCACCTCGCAGCCGAGCGCCTTGAACAGGCGCGGCGCGAGCTGGCCCGCGACGCCGTTGCCGGTGTCGACGACGAGCTTGAGCGGACGCGCGAGCTTGATGTCGCCGACGATGCGGTCGAGGTAGGCGTCGGCCAGGTCGTATTGCTCGTAGCTGCCGCTGCCCGATGCGAAATCGTTCGCGACGATGCGCCGGTACAGCGTCTGGATCTGCTCGCCGTAGATCGCCGCGCCGCGCAGCACCATCTTGAAGCCGTTGTAGTCGGGCGGGTTGTGGCTGCCGGTGACGACGATGCAGGAATCGACCACGTCGACGCCCGCGGCGCGCAGGCCGTCGGCCAGCGCGCCGATGAGTTCCGGCCCGGACAGGCGCCCGTCGCGCGCCACCACGACGGCGTCGCCGCCCTGGGCGCGCACTTCGCTGCCGAATGCGAGGCCGATCGACCGGGCGACGCCCACGTCGAGCGTCTTGCCGATCACGCCCCGAATGTCATATGCCTTGAAAATGGATTGCGAAATCATCGATTCACTCTCTGTCGTGCATGGAAAAATCTGGCCGGCGCGCCGGCCGGCGCGGACCGGATCGGGTGGGGAGCGGGCCCGATCCCACTTATAATGGCCGGTTTCAGAAACGCGGATCGCGCCATTCTAATGCCTGGATGCTTCAATGCAGCAAAGTCGCGCGCAAAAGCGGCCGGCGCGGTCATCTTGCGTACATTCCCGCCCCATCACCGATGCTGAAACCCCTGCTCGCGCGCATCGCCAACCCCGACGTCGCCAAGGCGGTCGCGAACCTGGTCTGGCTGGGCCTCGAACGGCTCACGCAGATCGGCGTCGCGATCGCGATCAGCGGCCTGCTCGCGCGCTATTTCGGGCCGGACGTATTCGGCAAATGGCAGTACGCGAACACCCTGCTGCTCGTGCTCGCGCCGCTCACCTGGGTCTGCGGCGCGGAAATCCTCGTGCCGACCATCGTCCAGCACCCGCCCGCCCAGCTCGGCGCGGTGCTCGGCAGCGCGTTCGCGCTGCGCTTCGTGGTGTCGGTCGCGGCGCTCGCGCTGACTTGGGCGGGCATCGCGGCGGGGCTCGTCGACCCGCTCGTCGGCGCGATGCTGGCCGGCCTCGCGGTGACGATGGTGCTGCGCGAGCCGTTCGTCGGCGTGATCAACGCGTGGCTGCAGAGCATGACCTACAGCAAGCCGCAGTTGCTCGCGAGCATGGCCGCCGCACTCGCCAAGGCGCTGCTGGTCTGGCTGCTGGTGCGGGCCGCCGCCGCGCCCGCGCGGTTCGGCTGGCTGTGGGCGCTCGAAGCCGCCGCGATCGGCGCGGCGCTGCTGCTCTACTATCGGCGCCGCCACGGCGGCAGGCTCGGCTGGACCCTCGACCGCCCGCTGTTCCGCCACTTCGCGACCGCGGGCACGGTGTTCTGGCTCGGCCTCATCTGCATGTACCTGTTCCTGAAGCTCGACCGGCTGATGCTCGAGCGCCATGTGTCGTTCGCCGAGCTGGGCCGCTACGCGGCCGCGCAGCAACTGAACGAAAACTGGATCACGCTCGCGCTGATGCTCGCGCAGACCCTCGCGCCCGCGTTCGTGTACCGGGTCCAGGATCTCGCGCGCCTGCGCCGCAACGTGTGGCGGCTGATCGCCATGACGGCCGCGCTGATGGCCGCGGGCGCACTCGTGCTCGACCTGCTCGCCGGCGTGATCATCGGCCGCGTGTTCGGGCCCGGCTACGAAGCCTCGGTCGAGATCTTCCGCTGGGCCGTGTGGCTGTCCGTCCCGGCCGGCATCGAGGCGCTCGGCGACCTCATCGTGCTCAAGTACCAGGCGAAATTCGTGCTGTTGACCAAATGGCTGCTCGCGCTCGCCTGCGCCGCGCTCGTCAACCTCGTCGCGATTCCGCGGCTCGGCCTGTACGGCGCGCTGGTCGGCCTGGCGGCCGGCTACCTGGCGGCGGCCGCCGTCAATTTCCACTACATTCGTTTCAAGCTGCGCCCATGACGCCCACCTCCTCCCCGCGCGCCGCGCTCGACGACGTCGCCGTGCTGATGCCCGTCTACAACGGAGGCGACGACGTCGCGCGCACCCTCGCCTCGTTCCGCGAGGACGCGCGCGTCCACGTCCTGATCGTCGACGACGGCAGCACGCCGCCGCTCGTCGCGCCGGCGCTGCCGGGCCTCGTCGTCGACGTGCTGCGAATGCCGCACAACGTCGGCATCGAGCGCGCGCTCGCGGCGGGCATCGACGCGCTCGCCGCGCGCGGCTTCCGCTACGCGGCGCGCCTCGACGCGGGCGACCTCGCCGCGCCGGGCCGCCTCGCCAGGCAGTTCGCGTATCTCGAGGCAAACCCGCGGGTCGCGGGCCTCGGCATGTGGACCCAGGTGGTGAGCCGCGACGGCCGGCCGCTGTTCATGCTCACGCCGCCCGCCGAGCCCGCCGCGCTGCGCCGCACGCGCTTCTTCCGCTCGCCGTTCGTGCATCCGTCGATGATGCTGCGGATCGACGCGGTGCGCGCGGTCGGCAACTATCGCGCACACTATCGCGCGGCCGAAGATCTCGATCTGTTTTTGAGACTGATGGCGCGCTACGATTGCGCCAACCTGCCGGAACTCGGGCTGTACTATGAGCTGAACGAGGGCGGGATCAGCGCGACGAAGCGGCGGCGCCAGGTCGGCTCGACGCTCGCGTTGCTGCTGCGTCATTTCAACCTGCTCAACCCGTACGACTGGGCCGGGCTCGCGAAGAACCTGCTGCACTTCGTGACTCCGTACCGGATGCTGCAGCGGATCAAGCGCGCGCTGTTCGGCGCGAACCGCTCCGCGTGATGCGCGACCCGATTCTTTTGCGATTTTTTTCATGAGCCTTGCCACGCCATTGCGCATCGTCCTCGTCTGCAATACCGCCTGGGCGATCCACACCTACCGCCACGGGCTGCTGCGGATGCTCGTCGCGCGCGGCGCGCAGGTGACCGTGCTCGCACCGCGCGACCGCACGGTCGAGCCGCTGATCGCGATGGGCTGCCGCTACCTGGAGCTGCCCGTCGCCTCGAAAGGCACCGACCCGCGCCAGGACCTGCGCACGCTCGCCGCGCTGTACCGGCACTACCGGGCGATCCGGCCGCATCTCGTGTTCCACTACACGATCAAGCCGAACATCTACGGCTCGATCGCCGCGTGGCTCGCGCGCGTACCGTCGATCGCGGTGACCACGGGGCTCGGCTACGTGTTCATCCAGCCGAGCCGCGCGGCCCAGGTCGCGAAACGGCTGTACCGGTTCGCGTTCCGGTTCCCGCGCGAGGTCTGGTTCCTGAACCGCGACGACCTCGCCACCTTCGAGCGCGAACGGCTGCTCGCCCATCCGGCGCGCGCGCGGCTCCTGCACGGCGAAGGCGTCGATCTCGAGCAGTTCGCGCCGGTGCCGCTGCCCGCCGGCGACGCGCCCGTGTTCATCCTGATCGGCCGCCTGCTGTGGGACAAAGGCGTACGCGAATACGTCGAGGCGGCCCGCATCGTGCGCGCGCGCGAACCGCGCGCGCGCTTCCAGCTGCTCGGGCCGCTCGGCGTCGACAATCCGAGCGCCATCGGCCGGGCGGACGTGGAGGCGTGGGTCGACGAAGGCGTGATCGAATATCTCGGCGAGGCGCACGACGTGCGGCCGCATATCGCGGCCGCCGACTGCGTGGTGCTGCCGTCGTACCGCGAGGGCGTGCCGCGCACGCTGATGGAAGCGTCGGCGATGGGTCGCCCGATCGTCGCGACCGACGTGCCCGGCTGCCGCGACGTGGTCGACGACCGCGTGACGGGCCTGCTGTGCGCGGCGCGCGACAGCGCGAGCCTCGCCGCGCAGCTGGAACGGATGCTGTCGATGGACCCCGCCGCGCGGCGCGCGATGGGCGAACGAGGCCGGCGCAAGGTCGCCGACGAGTTCGACGAGGCGCGCGTCGTCGCGCGCTACCAGGATACGATCTGCGCCCAGACGGGCGCCTCACTCTGAGGAACTCAGAAAAATGAACGCACAAGGCACGATTCTCGTCACCGGCGGGGCGGGCTACATCGGCTCTCATACCGTGGTCGAGCTGCTCGGGGACGGCTACGACGTCGTGATCGCCGACAACCTCGTCAACAGCAAGCGTACGGCGCTCGAGCGGATCACCGCGATCACCGGCAAGACGCCTGCGTTCTATCCGATCGACGTCTGCGACGAAGCCGCGCTTGCGCGCGTGTTCGACGCGCACCCGATCAGCGCGGCGATCCATTTCGCGGCGCTCAAGGCCGTCGGCGAATCGGTCGCGAAGCCGCTCGACTACTACCGCAACAATCTCGACAGCCTGCTCGCGCTGCTCAAGGTCATGCACGCACGCAACGTCCGGCACGTGGTGTTCAGCTCGTCTGCGACCGTCTACGGCGTGCCCGAGCGCTCGCCGATCGACGAGCAGGCGCCGCTGTCGGCCACCAATCCGTACGGGCAGACCAAGCTGATCGCCGAGCAGATCCTGCGCGACGCGGAGCGCGCCGACCCGAGCTGGCGAATCGCGACGCTGCGCTATTTCAACCCGGTCGGCGCGCACCTGAGCGGGCTGATCGGCGAGGATCCGGCCGGCATCCCGAACAACCTGATGCCGTACGTCGCGCAGGTCGCGGTCGGCAAGCTGGAACGGCTGCGCGTGTTCGGCAGCGACTACCCGACGCATGACGGCACCGGCGTGCGCGACTACATCCACGTGGTCGACCTCGCGCGCGGCCACCTCGCCGCGCTCGACGCGCTCGTCGCCCGCGACGCGAGCTTCGTCGTCAACCTCGGCACCGGGCAGGGCTACAGCGTGCTCGACGTGGTGCGCGCGTTCGAGCAGGCATCCGGCCGGCCGGTGCCCTACGAACTGGTCGCGCGCCGCCCGGGCGACGTCGCCGAGTGCTACGCGAATCCTGCCGCCGCGGCGGAACTGCTCGGCTGGCGCGCCGAATTCGGCATCGAGCGCATGTGCGCCGACCATTGGCGCTGGCAGGAAAACAACCCGCTGGGTTTTGTATAATCCGCTGTCCATTTTCCGAGCGCATCCATGCTCAGCTTCGCCGCCGGTTTCCTCGCCTCCCTGCTCGTCACGCTGCTCGTCATCCGCTACGCGCACCTGCACGAGAAATTCTCGATCGACGGTGATCTTGCCGGCGTGCAGAAATTCCACGTCCGGCCCGTGCCGCGGGTCGGCGGGATCGGCATCGTGCTCGGCCTCACGGTCGGCGCGCTGCTGCTGTCGCGCCGCTATCCGGCGGTCGCGGGCAGTATCTTCGGGCTGGCCGCCTGCGGCGTGCCGGCCTTCGCATCCGGGCTCGTCGAAGATCTGACCAAGAAGGTCTCGCCGCTTGCGCGGCTCATCTGCACGATGGCCGCGGCCGCGCTCGCGTTCGGGCTGCTCGGCATCGCGATCACCCGG
>NZ_JAAGNW010000047.1:35718-37298 GCF_010645215.1 Burkholderia multivorans
ATCGACGGCTTCAACGGGCTCGCCTCGATGGTGGCGTTCATGATGTTCGCCTCGCTCGCCTACGTCGCGTTCCAGGTCGGCGACCCGGTCGTGCTGTCCGGCTCGCTGATCATGATGGGCGCGATCATGGGTTTCTTCATCTGGAACTTCCCGGCGGGGCTGATCTTCCTCGGTGACGGCGGCGCCTACTTCATCGGCTTCATGCTCGCGGAACTCGCGATCCTGCTCGTGATGCGCCATCGCGAGGTGTCGGCGTGGTATCCGGTGCTGCTGTTCATGTATCCGATCTTCGAGACCTGCTTCTCGATCTACCGGAAGAAGTTCATCCGCGGGATCTCGCCCGGCATTCCGGACGGCGTGCACCTGCACATGCTGGTGTACAAGCGGCTGATGCGCTGGGCGGTGGGGACGCGCGCCGCTCACGAGCTGACCCGTCGCAACTCGCTGACCTCGCCGTATCTGTGGCTGCTGTGCCTCGTCGCGGTGATCCCCGCGACGCTGTTCTGGCGCCACACGGCGCACCTGTTCGCGTTCGTGATCGTGTTCGCGCTGGTGTATGTGTGGCTCTATATGAGCATCGTGCGATTCCGGTCGCCGCGCTGGATGGTGGTGCGCAAGCGGCACGCGAAGCGCTGAGCGGCAGCACCACGCAAAAAAAGCGCCCTACGGGCGCTTTTTTTACGATGCACGCGCCGGACCGGCGCTCAGCCTCCGCGCGCGCGGCCGTCGTAGCGCGGGACGGCGACGCTCTGCAGCGTCGGCGCGGTGGCCGGCTGGTATTCCGGCACCCAGCGACGCAGATCGCGCCGCACCTCGTCGTCGTTCAACACGCGGTGCTGCATGAGCCAGGGCAACAGCTCGTCGAGCAGATTGGCAGGCGCTTCGCGGGCCCGCGCGGTACGCAGCTTGGGATGCGGCGTGCGGGTCGTGGTCTCGTCATCGGCGAGCAGTTCCTCATAGAGCTTCTCGCCCGGGCGCAGGCCGCTGAATTCGATACGGATCTGATCCTCGGTAAAGCCATACAGCCGGATCAGGTCGCGCGCGAGATCGACGATCTTCACCGGCTCGCCCATGTCGAGAATGAAGATCTCGCCGCCCTGCCCCATGCTCGACGCCTGCAGCACCAGCTGCGACGCTTCGGGAATCGTCATGAAGAAACGCGTGATCTCCGGATGCGTGACCGTCACCGGCCCGCCCTTCGCGATCTGCTGCTGAAACTTCGGAATCACGCTGCCGGCGCTGCCGAGCACATTGCCGAAGCGCACCGTCTCGAACTGGGTGTGGTCGCTCGACTGCTGCAGCGCCTGGCATGCCATCTCGGCCAGACGCTTGCTCGCCCCCATCACGTTGGTCGGATTGACGGCCTTGTCGGTCGAGATCAGCACGAAATGGCGCACCTTGTGGCGGATCGCCGCGCGCGCGACGCGATAGGTGCCGAGCACGTTGTTGCGCAACGCCTGCCACGCGTTCAGCTCTTCCATCAGCGGCACGTGCTTGTAGGCGGCGGCATGGAACACGATATGCGGCGCGTAGTGCGACATCACCTGGTCGAGCAGCAGCGAATCCTTCGCATCGCCGAT
>NZ_JAAGNW010000470.1:0-555 GCF_010645215.1 Burkholderia multivorans
GCACGTCCGCGATCACGACGCGCGCCCCCGCTTCGACAAAACACCGGCACGTCGCCGCACCGATCCCGCGAGCGCCGCCGGTGACGATCGCCACCTTTCCTTCCAGTCGATTCATGCCGTGCTCCTTTCAATGTCGATAAAAGTAGGTCGTACGACTCGGGCTGTCGGCTGCCGTCCCCTGCCCGTTCTTGCCTTTCCTCGCGAGAATCGCATCCGTGCGGCCGGTGTCCCGCCCGCGCCCATTACGCGACGATTGCCGGGTGAGCCGGCGCCGGCCCGCCGAGCCGCTCCCGGTGCGACGGCGGCTGCTTGCCGTCGAGATCGACGATGCCGTAGTCGCGGGCGATTTCCGCACCGATCAACACCTGCCCCGACAACGTCATGCGCCGCGGATCGCCGTGGATCGCGTGAATCACGCGGCCCGTGAATTCCGGGCTTTCCGCGACGAGCGAGAATTCCTTGTAGAGATCCGGGTGTGCGTCCCAGACGCGCGTCGTGCGCTCGGTGCGCAACAGTCCCATCCAGATCGACACCGCCGCGACATCGAACGGCTTG
>NZ_JAAGNW010000470.1:565-1111 GCF_010645215.1 Burkholderia multivorans
GAACTTGTCGATGCCGGCCTTCTGTGCGCCATAGGCGGCGCCATGCATGTAGCAGTTCGCGCCGAACGACGACGTGAACGCGATCAACCCCGAGCGGCGTTTCGCCATCAACGGCGCCGCATGCCAACTGGCCACGTAGGCCGAGCGCAGCCCGACGTCGAGGATATCCGCGAGATCGAGCGGTTTCTCCCAGAACGGCCCCGGTGCGATCAACTGCTCGTGCAGGCAGGTCGCGTTGTTGACGAGGACGTCGAGTCGCCCGTTTTCCTCCGCGACGCGCTCGAACAGCGCCTTCACCTGTGCGTCGTCCGCGTGGTCGCACGGCACGGCGAAACCTTGCCCGCCGAGCGCGTCGATCTCGCGCGCGGCGGCGTGAATCGTGCCGGGCAGCGGCCCGTCGCCTTCGTTTTGCGACCGGCCTGTCACGTAGACGATCATGCCGGCCGCGCCGAGCGCGCGCGCGATGCCCTTGCCCGCGCCGCGCGACGCCCCCGTCACGACGGCAACCGGCGTGTCGTGGTTTCGTGTCATGTTCGTCATCTCCTG
>NZ_JAAGNW010000471.1 GCF_010645215.1 Burkholderia multivorans
TGTAATCGAACAGGTCCGAGGTCGCGGTCGCCCGACTCGGATAGATGCGCCGCTTGATTCGCTCCTTTTTTAGGGCGCTGAAGAAGCTCTCGGCCACGGCATTGTCGTGGCAATTACCGCGCCGACTCATGCTTGGCACCATATGGTGCGCCTTCAGGAATGACTGCCAGTCATCGCTCGTGAATTGACTGCCCTGATCGGAATGCACCATGACCCCGGGTCCCGGTTTGCGTTTCCAAACCGCAGCCAACAACGCTTGTAAAACCAGATCGCTGGTCATCGTCGAGCGCGTAGCCCAACCAACGATCTGGCGCGAGTACAGATCCATAACAGCCGCCAGATACAGCCAGCCCTCGTAAGTCCGGATGTACGTGATGTCCGTTACCCAGACCCGGTTCGGTGCGGTTGACGCGAACTCACGGTTCAGCACGTTGGCGATTACGCCGACCGGACCACCCCGATAGCGGGGCTTGCTGCCATAGCCCACTTCTGCCCGCAGACCTTCGCCTTTCATGAGGCGAGGGACGCGGTGACGGCTGCACGTTTCGCCCGATTCACGCAAATCCACCGTAACCTTGCGGTAGCCATATACGCCGCCGCTGGCTAGCCAGGAATGTTTGATCAAACCGAGCAATCGATCATCCTCGCGCTTGCGGGCTCCGACTGTCTGCCGCTGCCAGACGTAATAGCCGCTGCGCTGCACGCCAAGGACTCGGCACATCGAGTGCAGGTGGAACTCGCCGAGATGGGCTCGCATGAACGCGTACCTTGCCGTTATCCCTTTGCAAAGTACGCGGCGGCTTTTTTTAGAATGTCGCGTTCCTCGGTCATGCGCTTGAGCTCGGCCTTCAGTCGCCGAACCTCGGCGCTCTGATCCAGCTCCGCCTGCCGCACGACGTCGGGCCTGCCGAACTTCAGTTTCCATGCGTAAAGGCTGTGGGTCGTGATACCCAAACGCTGGGCCACCTCTGCCACCGAATGACCCCGTTCGGTTACCTGTTTGACTGCCTCGATCTTGAACTCATCCGTGTACCGCTTGCCGCTCATGCTGACCTCCTCGGTTGCCGTAAATTATGGCTCGAAGATGTCTACGAAAGGCTGGCCGGTCCA
>NZ_JAAGNW010000472.1 GCF_010645215.1 Burkholderia multivorans
CCGGATTCGATGCGCCGTTCGCATTGCGCCTCACCTACCGGCGCGCGATCCGTCGCGAACGGCTCGTCGCCGTCGGTCTCGACGAGATCGAACGGCTCGCCGCCGCACCGCTGCCTGCCGCCACGCGCACTGCGTGGCGCGACGACATGGCGCGCGCGTTCGGCGACGTCGCGGCGGGCGACACGCTGTGCGGGGTTTATCTGCCGGGCAAGGGCGCGCGTTTCTACGCCAACGATCGGCTGACCGCTGAAATCGATGATCCCGCGTTCGCGCGCGCGTTCTTCGGCATCTGGCTCGATCCGCGCACGCGCGCGCGGGCACTGCGCATGCATCTGCTCGGCGGGGCGCGCGACGCATGGGGCGGGCCGTGACCTGCCGGCGCGCGATCCGGCGTCCCGCGTCGAATGCGAGGGAGGGCTTGCCGTCTGTCGACCCGCTACCGGACCGCCGCGAGACGCGCTCGGCGTCCGATGTGCATGCGCGGGACGGTTCCCGTGCGATGCGCGCGGGCGCGATGTTCGTGCTCTGTCAGGCCGGCTGGTTTTTGTGCGTGGCGGGTGCCGCGCGTCATGCCGCGCTGCTCGGCATCGGCTTCGCAGCGGGCATGGTGGCCGGACATCTCGTGTCGCATGCGCAGCCGGCGCGCGCGGCCGGGCTCGTCGTCAGCGTCACGGCCATCGGCTGGCTGTGGGACAGCATGCTCGCCCGCAGCGGCCTGCTCGTCTACGTGGACAGTGCGCTGCCCGCCGTTGCCGCACCGGTCTGGATGGCCGCGCTCTGGGCCTTGTTCGCGATCCAGCTCGACGGGCCGTTTCGCTGGTTGCAGGGCCGCCCGTGGCTGGCCGCCGGCCTCGGCGCGCTGGTCGTGCCGTGGTCGTTTCGCGCCGGTGCGGCGCTGGGCGCCGTGAGGATGGCCGGCGTCGGCGAGGCGCTGCTCGCGATCGGCCTCGGCTGGGCGTTCCTGTTGCCGGCGTGCCTGGCGCTCGCGCACCGCTGGCACGGGTCGTCTCGCGGGGAAGTGCGGGATTCGTGATCACGTATGCAGACCACGTGTTCAGACCGCACCACGCTCGCATC
>NZ_JAAGNW010000473.1 GCF_010645215.1 Burkholderia multivorans
GCCGGGCCGGGGCCGCCGCGCCGGCGATGACGGCCGCGTAGGTGGCGGCGATCACCGCCGGCAGGCATACCGATCCCGGATGCCAACCGATCGTGATCCGCCCGGCGTCAAGATCGCTGGCCAGGGTTGTCGCCGTGGAGAGTGTCGCGGGTGTGCCGGCGACGCTCACTGCGGGCCGCTGTTCGAGCGGTCCCGAGATGCTGTCCACATGCGTGCGCATCTTGGTCAGCGATTCCTTGGTCGGCCAGCACGTCACATACAGGTTGTACTTCGCGCCGTACACGGCCGCGAGCGCCGGGGCGATGTCGGGATCATTCAATCCACCCGTGAACGCCGTGATCGTCGCCTTGATGCCGGCCGTCTGGTTGAGCTGCGACAGAACGATGTCGTTGCCGAACGCGCCCTTGTTCTTTGCCGTCAGCGTCACCTTGCCGTTGACGGAATCCGCGACGATGGGCAGCGCCGTGTTCTGTGCGATCTGAGCCATGAGGCGGGTCGCGATCATCGTCTCGGTGTCGTCTGCATAGACGGGGATGTCGACCCGCGTATTTGCGACAAAGAGCGCGAACGCGCCATTGGCCGTAGCCGGGCCGGTAAACTCGACCAGTGCCTTGGCTGGCTGTCCAGCGACAGCATCGTCGACGGCGACGACGGTGAGACTCACGTATCTGTTTGCCGTGATCGCCGCGACGGCCGCGATGTGCGCGAGCGATCCCGCGCCGAAGTAGAGCGCCGCATCGTCCCCCGAGAACACGTCGACAGGCTTCAATGCCGGCACCGTACCGTTCGTGGTGCGCTGACCGACGATCAGAACAGTTTGGTCGTTCGCCGGCAGCGTCCGAACCGCGAGCTTCGTATTGAACTCGAAGTACTTGCCGGGCTTGCGGATACCGGACGGGATCGTGTCGAACGAGATGTTTTTGCTTGCCATTGATCAGGCTCCTTTCGCGGCCTTTTTGGCACTCGGATCAGTTGCGGGATTCGGCTCGACGTCGACACGCGACCCTGCGGCTGGCGAGTTCGCGGCGACCAGGTCGCCGTCGGCGACCCGTCGCTGGTAATAGACGGTGT
>NZ_JAAGNW010000474.1 GCF_010645215.1 Burkholderia multivorans
GCCTTCGATGAACGCGCGGGATTCGATCTCGAGATGGCCGGCGCGGATGTGCCAGGCGTCGTGGGTCTGCATGGCGGGCTCCGTGGTCGCTCAGCGGGAGGCGGCGTGGCGGATCGCGATCGCGCGACCGGTGTGAGGCTCGCGCGACATGCGCGCATGTTCGGCATGAATGGCCGCGAGATGGCGGCGGATCGGTTCGGGAAACGGCGCCGACCGCTTCGCCTGCGGATCGACGTGCGTGAGCAGTTGTTCGCCGGTCGCGAGCGGCGCGCCCGTCGTTGCGTGATGCATCGAATGGAACACGTGCAGGCGCCGGTCGTCGATACCGAGCAGTTGCAGCGTGAGCCTGAGCGGATCGCCGAGCATCGCTTCGCCGAGATGCCGGAGATGCGTTTCCGCCGAATAGATCGAGCAGCCTGCCTCGCGATAGTCGTCGTCGACGCCGAAGTAGCGGAAGAACGCATCGCTGTTGTCGCCGAACACGAGCAGGTAGCACGATTCGCTCATGTGGCCGTTGTAGTCGACCCATTCGGGCCGTACGACGCAGCGGTGCAGTTCGAGCGGCGTCGCGATCGGCGCGCCCGGGTCGTACGGGCGCGCCTTGCGTCCTTCGTAGGCCGAGCGCAGGCGCGGCTCGGCGACGGGGCTGGGTTGGGTCGTCATCCAATGCACTCCGGGGTTCGGGGCGCGCGTGCGTCGTTCGCACGCTGCGCTCGGAAAAGCGTGGTTCGCAAGGCTGCCGGCACATGATATTTCGGGTTGAACGTTTTTTCAATAAAGATGAAGCCGGTGCAGGTAAACACCAGTACCGGTTCATGCTGAAACGGATTGAACATTCATTCAACAAATTTTATGCTCGCTAGCGTCGCGATACCGTCGACGACGATATGAACGTGGCTGCGAAGCGGGTAGGCGACGTGTCACGAACGGCGAGATCGATCCACCCTGCGAACCCTGGAGACACCGGAATGAAGAAGCGCTTCCTGCTGGCCGGCATGATGTCGGTGATGAGCCACGTTCCCGCGCACGCGCAGGGCAGCGTGACGCTGTACGGGATCATCGACGGCGG
>NZ_JAAGNW010000475.1 GCF_010645215.1 Burkholderia multivorans
CTAACAGCTCGATCACCTCCCTGTCCACCTCGACCTCAACAGGATTGAGCACCGCAACAAGTGGTATCACTTCGCTGTCGACAGGCTTGAGCACGACCAACAGCACGGTGACGTCGCTGTCGACTTCCACGTCGACTGGCCTCTCGACCGCCAACAGCTCGATCGCTTCGCTGTCGACCTCGACCTCGACCGGTATCGGCTCGCTATCGACTGGCCTCAGCACGACCAATAGCACGGTGACGTCACTGTCGACCTCGACCTCAACAGGATTGAGCACCGCGACTAGTGGCATCACATCACTGTCAACAGGCTTGAGCACGACCAACAGCAATGTCGCTTCGTTGTCGACTTCAACGTCGACCGGCCTGTCGACGGCCAACAGTTCAATCGCCTCGCTGTCCACCTCGACTTCGACCGGCATCGGCTCGCTCTCGACGGGGCTGAGCACCACCAACAGCAACGTCGCTTCGTTGTCGACCTCCACGTCGACCGGCCTGTCGACGGCCAACAGCTCGATCACCTCCCTGTCCACCTCGACCTCAACAGGATTGAGCACCGCGACTAGCGGTATCACCTCGCTGTCGACAGGTTTGAGCACAACCAACAGCAGTGTCGCTTCATTGTCGACTTCCACGTCGACCGGTCTGTCGACGGCCACAAGTTCGATCACATCGTTGTCGACTTCAACCTCAACGGGACTTTCGACCGCGAACAGTTCTATTGCTTCGCTCTCGACGTCGACTTCGACCGGCATCGGTTCGCTCTCGACCGGTCTCAGCACCACCAACAGCAATGTCGCCTCGCTGTCGACCTCCACGTCGACTGGCCTGTCGACGGCTAACAGCTCGATCACCTCCCTGTCCACCTCGACCTCAACAGGATTGAGCACCGCGACTAGCGGTATCACCTCTCTGTCGACAGGTTTGAGCACTACCAACAGCAACGTCGCTTCGCTCTCGACCTCCACGTCGACCGGCCTCTCGACGGCCACGAGTTCAATCACATCGCTGTCGACTGCAACCTCAACGGGACTTTCGACCGCGAACAGTTCTATTGCTT
>NZ_JAAGNW010000476.1 GCF_010645215.1 Burkholderia multivorans
GATTGCTGTTCGATGACTCCACTTCTGACGAATTGAAGGGAAAGTGATGGCGCGAACGTTCGAGGTCATTGGTGTGCAACCGGTTGATCGCAGGATCGAGGAGGTAGCCGATACGACTGGCGAACTGGCGCACGAGAGAAGTTTCGAAACGCGAGCAGCTTGCGAGCACCATCGAGCACCTGGCTGTGGATATCGCGGAATCGGCCGGGACGCATTAGGAAAAACAGTGGATGCGATGGATCTGAAAGAATACGACCGTAAGATTCTTGCGGTTCTCGACTCACAGAGGGAGGGTGAAATCGCGACGGTCGTGTACTAGCTGATTCGTACATGATTCCCAGCCACAGTTTGCTCGATGACCTAGCGGAGACCTAACCGCGAGAGCGCGCGCCAATGAATGGTGGCGTGATCGCGATCCAGGCCGTCGAAGGCGTGACCGTCGAAGCGGGGTAGACGGTGATGGTGTTGGAAGCGATAAAGATGGAACACGCGATCGCCGCGCCGTTCGCGGGCCGGATCGTGATGTTCGGTGCGATTGTCGGCGATGTGCATGAACGGATCGGCTTCGCCGTGGTCGTTGGCTCCGCGTGGAGCGTGCGGAGCGAAACGATCATCTGGGAGAGCGACCTGACCTGATCGGCAGCGGACACCTTCGCGTCGAATGGTTATCGGGACAGCCGACGAATTCATCGCCGATCAGCTTGCCCATGACCGTCCGATCGACGTCGAGCCTTTGCGCGTCGGCGCGTGTGGCCGACGCCCAGCGTGCGACGGAGACGGGGAATGCGCCACGGAAAGCAGACCTGCCCGGTTCGGGATAAGCTGGCCGCTGTTTCCGACGCACATGTGTTTTCGAAACTCCCCTTGCGGGGCTTTCGTCATGCGGATGAAAGCCCGACCATCCCTCATCGGAGGTGAACCATGTCCTGGAGCGGACGCGAACTGCGATCGACGATCGACGAGCACGGCACGCTGGCCTTGTCTCTGGAGCACGTCGAACTGACGGAACCGGGTGATGACGAAATCATCGTCCGCATCGAAGCGACGCCG
>NZ_JAAGNW010000477.1 GCF_010645215.1 Burkholderia multivorans
GGTCGATCGAACGGATCGACGACACCTGCGTCGCCACCTCGTTCAGCGCGTTCACGAGCGTCTGGTCGTAGTTCGCGACGTCGAGATCGAAGTCCGCGTAGCGGCCCTTGAGCTGCGCGCGCAGCGCGCCCGCATCGAAGATCGGCAGGTGGATTGCCGGGCCGAACTGCGCCTGCCGGCTCGCGAAGTTGAGGAATTTGCCCCAGCCGAACGAATCGAAGCCGAAGCCCGCCGCGAGGTTCACGTCCGGGTAGAACTCCGCCTTCGCTTCCTTCACGTTGTGCAGCGCCGCCTCGACCTGCCAGCGCGCGGCCACCAGGTCCGGCCGCCGCGCGACCAGATCGGCCGGCAGGTTGTCCGGCAGCGCCACCGCGCCGCTCGGGTTCAGCACCGGCGCGGCAATCGACAGCCCGCGGTCCGGGCCCTTGCCGAGCAGCGCCGCGAGCTGATAGCGCGTCGTCGTGATCTGGCCGTCGAGATCCGACAGCGTCGACTGGCTGGTCGCGACGTTGCCGCGCGCGGTCTGCCGCTCGACGTTGGTGTCGAGCCCCGCGCCGACCCGGCCGTCGGTGATCTTGCCCACGGTCTCGCGATTGCCGATCGCGCGCTGCGCGATGTCGCGCAGCGCGTACAGCTGCGCGAGCTGGTTGTAGGTGCGCGCCACCGACGACGCGAGCGTCACGCGCGCCTGCTGCAGGTCCGCCTCGGCGGCTTTTTCCTGCGACACGGCCATCGCCAGCCGCGCGCGGTTCTTGCCCCACAGGTCGAGTTCCCACGACGCGCTCGCGAGCGCGTTGTTCTCGCTGTACCAGCTGCCGCCGTACGGCGGCGGGAACAGCCCGTTGCTCGAATACAGCTCGCGGGTCCACGAATACTTGGCGTCGGCCTTCGGCAGCAGCGTCGCGCGCGACGATTCGATATACGACGAAGCCTTGGCGATGCGGGCCTGCGCCTGCGCGATCGAGGGGCTGCCGGCGAGCGCCTCGTCGATCAGCTTCGGCAGCTGCGGATCGCCGAACTGGCCGGCCCAGTCGAG
>NZ_JAAGNW010000478.1 GCF_010645215.1 Burkholderia multivorans
AATGTGGATGGCTCAATGATCGCCTCGTTGTTCTTGTATCGACATGACCCATCATAGGAAATACATCGTTTCGTCACGGGGCTTTTGCAGGGGGGCATCGCGAAGCTGCACGCGATGGCGGTTTGTGTCACGCTGTGCAGGACGGATCTGTGCCATGCGTGTGACGCTTCGGCGCCCGGTGTTGCGCGGAACGCGACACGCGGCAACAAAGCGATGCGCGGTGCGGGAAGCCGTCGTAGAGTGTGGATTGGATTCGGAAGCGGCTGGCGGCGCGCGAGATGCGACGCAGGCGCTTCGCAGGGCTAAGTTGCGCGACCGGCATGGGCCGGCGCAACCTGCACCGAGCCGGATCCTGTCAGGCTCACATCACGCCGCGCGCCTCGCGCGGCGACCGACTTCGCGGCGGCGTCACATGACGCGGCGGACGTCGAACCGATTCCAGCCGCGCGCAGCGTGCGTGCGGCGTTCGAACAGGCTGCGTGCGACCGGCGTCGCGCGCGGTGCGACATAGGCGGGCCGGCGGCCCGCACGCATGCGCGGGTATTGCACGATACGCGCATGAGGCCGCCCGGCACGCATCGATCTCGCCTGGAAAGCGTGGGAATCGCGTTATCTGTGTAAAACATTGCAAGACGTCATCGCGTTAACGAGCTTCTCTTTCTAGGATGTAGAGAGTGGTCGCGTCAGATGTCGGCGGCGCTGTCGCGGTAGGCCCGCGAGGCGCAGGTGCGGTGGCCGGCGTGTTCCGCGATTGTTGTGGTGCGTTCGGGGCAGCCCGTGCGGTGCGGCCGGACGATTTCATCCGTCAATACGGAGGTAAGCATGTTGAACTGGATCAGCCGTTGGGCGTTGCGGCACGCCCCCACGCCGGAGAAAACCGCTGCGTCGATGCTGGTGACTGCACGCATGGAACTGTTCACGGCCGAGCAGCGTGTGATCGACGCGAAGTTGCAGGCGGATTACTGGCGTACGCGCGTCTCGTTCCTCGAGGAAGTGCAGAAGCAGGGCATCGAGCCGTG
>NZ_JAAGNW010000479.1 GCF_010645215.1 Burkholderia multivorans
GGGGTCACGCTCGATGCCGCTCAAACTGCTGTCGCAGTCGGCCTCGCCGCATACAACGCGATCGTGTCGCCCGGAGATACGGTCGTTCGGAATCGCATCGGTGGCGTGATCAACGATACGCTCGGCGTTCACGACTATGTGCTCGATAGCCCGGCTGCAAATGTCGTTCCGGTTGTCGACGCGAAGGTCATCGAGTGGTGTCGCCTCGGCAAGGTGGCGTTGAGGTTGATGGAATGAACGAACACGTCGGGCTACTCGGGCTGGTTCTCCCACCTGTCTCTTACGATCCTCACGAACCACGCCTTGCTGCTGAGCTGGCCGCCGAGGCGAAGGCGCTCGATCGCGCGCTCATGGATGCCGATGCGATTGTGAATGGCATCACGCCGTTCTTTGCATTGCAGCTCTTGCCGGATTGGGAGCGCGTTTGCGGCATCGCGCCGGACGTGGATGCAACGTTACAGCAGCGCATATCGACGGTTGTCGCGAAGGTCAACGAGACTGGCGGTATGTCGATTCCGTACTTCACGCGCTTGGCGGCCGCACTCGGCTATCAAATCGAGATCGTCGAGCCCGACCCGTTCCGTGTCGACGAAGGTGCGATCGGCGATGCGATCTGGATCGAGGACATTGTCTACGAATGGGGCGTGATCGTGCACGGCCCGCCTTCACTCGAAATTTATTTCCGCGTCGACGAAAGCGCGGTTGGCGAACCTTTGCTGACGTTCGCCGACCCCATTCTCGAATCAGTGTTCCAAGACCTGAAGCCTGCCGATACGTTCGTCTACTTCATATACAAGGAAGAGTAGCCATGCAGCGAATCAAAACCCCCGATGGGAATTTTCACCCAGGTGATCCGTCTGCCGGCGTGAAGGGAACGGTTGTCACGCAGCCCTTCATGCAAGCCGTGCAGGAAGAGCTTGCGGCCTTGCCGGAGAGTGTCGGTATGAAGCTCGATCCGGCAGACAACAAGCAAATCCTCAAAGCGATCCAGAAGATCGTTGGCGAT
>NZ_JAAGNW010000048.1:0-1235 GCF_010645215.1 Burkholderia multivorans
ACGATTCGATATACGACGAAGCCTTGGCGATGCGGGCCTGCGCCTGCGCGATCGAGGGGCTGCCGGCGAGCGCCTCGTCGATCAGCTTCGGCAGCTGCGGATCGCCGAACTGGCCGGCCCAGTCGAGCGCGGGCCACTGGCCGCCTTCGCCGGGCAGGCTGCGCGCGGTGTCGAACTGCGACGCGGGCGCGATCTGCTTGTCGCTCTTGATGCCGATGTAGTTCGCGCAACCCGCGAGCGCGAACGCGGCCGCCGCCGCAGCCAGCGCGGCGCGGCCGGCGTGAAGGCGCGCAGACGACGGAAGGTTTTTCATCACGGTGTTTCCTGACTCGGACGGGATAGTGGACACTGCAAGGATTTCCTTACATTTATCTGTCTAGAATTATTGATGCGGCAATTATTGCGGTGTGATGCCGCCGGCGTTCTCGCAGGCGTTGCCGAGAATGCGCCGCAACATGCTTTTCAGAAAACCGACTTCTTCCGGCGTGAAGCCGTCCAGCAGTTGTTCGAGTACGCCGCGGAAGATCTCGGGCATGCGCGCGGCCAGCTCGCGTCCCTCGTCGGTCAGCTCCAGCCGGACCACGCGCCGATCCTCGCTGCTGCGCACCCGCGACAGCAGGCCGCGTTTCTCGACGCGGTCGAGCAGGCGCGTGATCGCGCTCGCGTCGATGCCGTATTCGCGCGCCAGTTCGGCGGCGGTCGAGCAGCGGCCGACCGCGAGCATGAACAGCATGCTCGCCTGGGTGCCGGTGATGCCGAGCTCGGTCTGCGTGCGCTGCGTGACCATGTTCGTCATCAGCGATTTCACGCGCGACATCAGGTAGCCGACGCTTTCATTGATCTGATACGCAGACAGCGACAGGTCCGACGGGGAAGAAGAGGTGGACGGGTCCGACATAATTCTCTGAGACTGCAATAGTTGACTAGGCAGCAGTATAGGCGCGATTAGTTGCCGCGACAAATGTTAATGCAACGGGCGCGGGCATGCTGGCGGCCGGTCATTGTCCATTCGGGGAGTGGGGCTATCGGCGGCGGAGCATGGCCGGGAAGGGCCTGGGTGTTGCGTCGCAGCGAAAGGTCCGGTGCGGACTTGTCGGCGTGCTATAATTTGAGGCTTCCCAGCTGCATGGCGCGCGCATGTGTGAATAGACATGTGCGCGTTTGCGCGTTTGTACCTTTCAGGCTCCGATTTCCAGGTTTCTATGACCCGCGCCCTTCGCAACATCGCCATCATT
>NZ_JAAGNW010000048.1:1245-6074 GCF_010645215.1 Burkholderia multivorans
CATTGCCCACGTCGACCACGGCAAGACGACGCTCGTCGACCAACTGCTGCGTCAATCCGGCACCTTCCGAGAGAACCAGCAGATCGCGGAACGGGTGATGGACTCGAACGACATCGAAAAAGAGCGCGGGATCACGATTCTCGCGAAGAACTGCGCGGTCGAGTACGAAGGTACGCACATCAACATCGTCGACACCCCGGGGCACGCCGACTTCGGCGGCGAGGTGGAGCGCGTGCTGTCGATGGTCGACTCGGTGCTGCTGCTGGTCGACGCGGTCGAGGGCCCGATGCCGCAGACCCGCTTCGTCACGAAGAAGGCGCTCGCGCTGGGCCTGAAGCCGATCGTCGTGATCAACAAGATCGACCGCCCGGGCGCGCGCATCGACTGGGTGATCAACCAGACCTTCGATCTGTTCGACAAGCTCGGCGCGACCGAAGAGCAGCTCGACTTCCCGATCGTCTACGCATCGGGCCTGAACGGCTATGCCTCGCTCGACGCGTCGGCGCGCGACGGCGACATGCGTCCTCTGTTCGAAGCGATCCTCGAGCACGTGCCGGTGCGTCCGGCCGATCCGGAAGCGCCGCTGCAGCTGCAGATCACCTCGCTCGACTACTCGACCTACGTCGGCCGGATCGGCGTCGGCCGCATCACGCGCGGCCGCATCAAGCCGGGTCAGCCGGTCGTGATGCGCTTCGGTCCGGATGGCGACGTGCTGAACCGCAAGATCAACCAGGTGCTGTCGTTCAAGGGTCTCGAGCGCGTGCAGGTCGAATCCGCCGAGGCGGGCGACATCGTGCTGATCAACGGGATCGAGGACGTGGGCATCGGCGCGACGATCTGCGCGGTGGACACCCCGGAAGCGATGCCGATGATCACCGTCGACGAACCGACGCTGACGATGAACTTCCTCGTCAACTCGTCGCCGCTCGCCGGCCGTGAAGGCAAGTTCGTCACGAGCCGCCAGATCCGCGATCGCCTGATGAAGGAACTGAACCACAACGTCGCGCTGCGCGTGCGCGATACGGGCGACGAAACGGTGTTCGAGGTGTCGGGCCGCGGCGAGCTGCACCTGACGATCCTGGTCGAGAACATGCGTCGCGAAGGCTACGAGCTGGCCGTGTCGCGTCCGCGCGTCGTGATGCAGGAAATCGACGGCGAGAAGCACGAGCCGTACGAACTGCTGACGGTCGACGTCGAGGACGAAAACCAGGGCGGCGTGATGGAAGAGCTGGGTCGCCGCAAGGGCGAAATGCTCGACATGGCGTCCGACGGGCGCGGTCGCACGCGTCTCGAATACCGCATTCCGGCGCGTGGCCTGATCGGCTTCCAGAGCGAGTTCCTCACGCTCACGCGCGGCACCGGCCTGATGAGCCACATTTTCGATTCCTACGCACCGGTCAAGGAAGGCTCGGTCGGCGAGCGCCGCAACGGCGTGCTGATCTCGCAGGATGACGGCGCGGCGGTGGCCTACGCACTGTGGAAGCTGCAGGATCGCGGCCGCATGTTCGTGAAGCCGGGCGGCGCGCTGTACGAGGGCATGATCATCGGGATCCACAGCCGCGACAACGACCTGGTCGTGAACCCGATCAAGGGCAAGCAGCTGACCAACGTGCGCGCATCGGGCACCGACGAGGCCGTGCGTCTCGTGCCGGCGATCCAGATGTCGCTCGAATACGCGGTCGAGTTCATCGACGACGAGCTGGTCGAAGTGACGCCGCAGTCGATCCGCCTGCGCAAGCGCCACCTGAAGGAACACGAGCGCCGCCGCGCGAGCCGCGAGACCGCGGTCGACTGAGCGCAGCCGTTGCGTCAGCGCCAAACAAGCCGCCTCCGGGCGGCTTTTTTTTGGTGCGCCGCACGCTTTCCGGAAGGGGCGTGAAAAACACTGTTGCCGGGCCTTCGGGGAATCCCCGTGAAAGCCGCGAAAGCCCGTCGCGCGGGGCTTTCGGACCCCTAACAGGGTGCGCCGGGAGAGTGGTTCTGTGATATGCTGCGCGCACGAAAGTTTTAGGTCCTTCCAAGCAAGACTTGATTCGCAATCCGCTAAACGGTCAGGCCGTGTCGCGGAAGGTTTGTGCAACCCGCTATTTCTCGAGAAGCTCGAAGAAAGGTGAGCGTAAAATGTCAGATGTAATGAAGCAGTTCCAGCTGAACTCGTATTTGTTCGGCGGCAATGCTTCGTATGTTGAAGAACTATACGAAGCCTACCTGGACAATCCGGCGTCGGTTCCGGATAACTGGCGCGAGTATTTCGACGCGCTGCAGAACGTCCCCGCGACCGACGGCACGAACGCCAACGACGTCGCGCATAACCCGATCGTCGAATCGTTCGCCCAGCGCGCGAAGGCCAATGCCTTCGTGCCGCGCGAAAGCGGCAGCAACCTCGCTACCGCCCGCAAGCAGGTGCACGTCCAGTCCCTGATCAGCGCGTATCGCTTCCTCGGCTCGCAATGGGCCAATCTCGATCCGCTCAAGCGCCGCGAGCGCCCGGCGATTCCCGAGCTCGAACCCGCGTTCTACGATTTCTCCGAAGCGGATCTCGACCAGACCTTCAGCGCAAGCAATCTCTATTTCGGTTTCGACCAGGCATCGCTGCGCGATATCGTGAAGGGCCTGCGCGACACGTATTGCGGCACGATCGGCGCCGAATACATGTACATCGGTGATCCGGAGCAGAAGCGCTGGTGGCAGGAGCGCCTCGAGTCGACCCGCGCGACGCCGAACTTCTCGCCCGAGAAGAAGAAGCACATCCTGAATCGCCTGACGGCCTCCGAAGGCCTCGAGCGCTACCTGCACACCAAGTACGTCGGCCAGAAGCGCTTCTCGCTCGAAGGCGGCGAGAGCTTCAGCGCGTCGATGGACGAAGTGGTCCAGCACGCAGGCTCGAAGGGCGTGCAGGAAATCGTCATCGGCATGGCCCACCGCGGCCGCCTGAACGTGCTCGTCAACACGCTCGGCAAGATGCCGGCGGACCTGTTCGCGGAGTTCGAGGGCAAGCACGTCGACGACCTGCCGGCCGGCGACGTCAAGTACCACAAGGGCTTCTCGTCGGATATCTCGACGGAAGGCGGCCCGGTGCACCTGTCGCTCGCGTTCAACCCGTCGCACCTCGAAATCGTCAACCCGGTGGTCGAAGGTTCGGCGAAGGCGCGGATGGACCGTCGCGGCGACGCGGACGGCCTCCAGGTGCTGCCGGTGCAGATCCACGGCGATGCGGCCTTCGCGGGCCAGGGCGTCGTGATGGAAACGCTGAACCTCGCGCAGACGCGCGGCTACGGCACGCACGGCACGCTGCACATCGTCATCAACAACCAGATCGGCTTCACGACCGCCGACCCGCGCGATGCGCGCTCGACGCTGTACTGCACCGACGTGGTCAAGATGATCGAAGCGCCGGTGCTGCACGTGAACGGCGACGATCCGGAAGCCGTGATCCTCGCGACGCAGATCGCGATCGATTACCGGATGCAGTTCCACAAGGATGTCGTGATCGACATCGTCTGCTTCCGCAAGCTCGGTCACAACGAGCAGGACACGCCGGCCGTCACGCAGCCGCTGATGTACAAGAAGATCGCGCAGCACCCGGGCACTCGTGCGCTGTACGCCGAGAAGCTCGTGCAGCAGGGCGTGATCACCGCGGAAGACGCCGACAACTACGTGAAGGCGTACCGCAAGGCGATGGACGACGGTCACCACACGGTCGACCCGGTCCTGTCGAACTACAAGAGCAAGTACGCGGTCGACTGGGTGCCGTTCCTGAACCGCAAGTGGACGGATGCGGCCGACACGGCCGTGCCGCTCGCCGAACTGAAGCGCCTCGGCGAACGCATCACGACGGTCCCGGAAAACTTCAAGGTCCACCCGCTCGTCGAGCGCGTGATCAACGACCGCCGCAACATGGCGCGCGGCGATCAGCCGCTCGACTGGGGCATGGGCGAGCATCTCGCGTACGCGTCGCTCGTCGCATCGGGCTACTCGGTGCGCCTGACCGGCCAGGATTCGGGCCGCGGCACCTTCACGCACCGTCATGCGGTGCTGCACGACCAGAACCGCGAGCGCTGGAACGACGGCACCTACGTGCCGCTGCAGAACATCGCCGAAGGTCAGGCGAAGTTCACGGTGATCGACTCGGTGCTGTCGGAAGAGGCGGTGCTGGGCTTCGAATACGGCTACTCGACCGCCGAGCCGAACACGCTCGTCGCCTGGGAAGCGCAGTTCGGCGACTTCGTCAACGGCGCGCAGGTCGTGATCGACCAGTTCATCTCGTCGGGCGAAGTGAAGTGGGGCCGCGTGTCGGGCCTCACGATGCTGCTGCCGCACGGCTACGAAGGCCAGGGTCCGGAGCACTCGTCGACCCGTATCGAGCGCTTCCTGCAGCTGTGTGCAGACCACAACATGCAAGTGGTCCAGCCGACGACGCCCGCGCAGATCTTCCACCTGCTGCGTCGCCAGATGATCCGCCTGTTCCGCAAGCCGCTCGTGGTCGCGACGCCGAAGTCGCTGCTGCGCCACAAGGAAGCGGTGTCGGATCTGTCGGAACTCGCGAAGGGTTCGTTCCAGCCGGTGCTGGGCGAAGTCGACGGCGGCAGCGACGCGAAGAAGGTCAAGCGCGTGCTGGCCTGCTCGGGCCGCGTGTATTACGACCTCGTCGCGCATCGCCGCGAAGCGCAGGCGAACGACGTCGCCATCGTGCGTATCGAACAGCTGTATCCGTTCGCGCACAAGCAGTTCGAAGCGGAACTCAAGAAGTACGAGAACGCGACTGAAGTGGTCTGGGTGCAGGACGAGCCGCAGAATCAGGGCCCGTGGTTCTACATCGAACACCACCT
>NZ_JAAGNW010000048.1:6084-7420 GCF_010645215.1 Burkholderia multivorans
CGATCGCGAAATAACCAGACGCGGCGCGACGGGAAGGCGCGTGGCGCCTTCCCGCGCTCGCCGGGTGCGCCGCGCGCTGCGCGGCGGTGCGCCGGAACCCGTCATCACCCAGATTAGGCATCCAGGAAAATCACATGGCTATCGTAGAAGTCAAAGTCCCCCAGCTTTCCGAATCGGTTTCGGAAGCAACCATGCTGCAGTGGAAGAAGAAGCCCGGCGAAGCCGTCGCGCAAGATGAAATCCTGATCGAACTCGAGACCGACAAGGTCGTGCTCGAAGTGCCGGCGCCCGCTGCCGGCGTGCTCGCGCAAGTGCTGCAGAACGATGGCGACACCGTGGTCGCCGACCAGCTGATCGCGACGATCGACACCGAAGCCAAGGCAGGCGCCGCGGCGGCTGCCGCCGGCGCCGCCGAAGTGCAGCCGGCTCCGGCCGCTGCCGCCGCACCGGCCGCCGCCGCGCAACCCGCAGCCGCCGCTTCGGCGAGCGCGAGCGCATCGCCGGCCGCCGCCAAGCTGATGGCCGAGAAGGGCCTCGAAGCGGGCCAGGTGCCGGGCTCGGGCCGCGACGGCCGCATCACGAAGGGCGACGTGCTGGGCGCAGGCGCCGCACCGGCGAAGGCCGCTCCGGCTGCCGCACCGGCTCCGGCGAAGAAGGCTGCCGCACTGCCGGACGTGAAGGTTCCGGCGTCGGCGACGACCTGGCTGAACGACCGTCCGGAGCAGCGCGTGCCGATGTCGCGCCTGCGCGCGCGGATCGCCGAGCGTCTGCTCGAATCGCAGCAGACCAACGCCATCCTGACGACGTTCAACGAAGTGAACATGCAGCCCGTGATGGACCTGCGTGGGAAGTACAAGGACAAGTTCGAGAAGGAACACGGCGTGAAGCTCGGCTTCATGTCGTTCTTCGTGAAGGCCGCGGTGCACGCGCTGAAGAAGTTCCCGCTCGTGAACGCGTCGATCGACGGCAACGACATCGTCTACCACGGCTACTTCGACATCGGCATCGCGGTCGGTTCGCCGCGCGGCCTCGTGGTGCCGATCCTGCGCAACGCGGATCAGCTGAGCCTCGCCGAGATCGAGAAGAAGATCGCGGAATTCGGCCAGAAGGCGAAGGACGGCAAACTGTCGATCGAGGAAATGACGGGCGGTACGTTCTCGATCTCGAACGGCGGCGTGTTCGGCTCGATGCTGTCGACCCCGATCATCAACCCGCCGCAGTCGGCGATCCTCGGCGTGCACGCGACGAAGGAGCGCCCGGTGGTCGAGAACGGTCAGATCGTGATCCGCCCGATCAACTACCTGGCGCTGTCGTACGACCACCGCATCATCGACGG
>NZ_JAAGNW010000048.1:7430-27599 GCF_010645215.1 Burkholderia multivorans
CGTCGCTGGTCGCGATGAAGGACGCGCTGGAAGATCCGGCCCGCCTGCTGCTCGACCTGTAAGTCCCGCTGCTCCCGCATTGAACCGCCGCCGCGTGCGCTGCGCGCCCATCCGGGCGCCGCAGCGCAGCGCGGCGGCCATAGAAAAGGATTGTCATGTCCAAGGAATTTGACGTCGTCGTGATCGGCGCCGGCCCTGGCGGCTACATCGCCGCGATCCGCGCCGCTCAACTGGGCAAAACGGTTGCCTGTATCGAGAAGTGGAAGAACCCGGCGGGCGCGCTGAAGCTCGGCGGCACCTGCCTGAACGTCGGCTGCATCCCGTCGAAGGCGCTGCTCGCGTCGTCGGAGGAATTCGAGAAGGCGTCGCATCACCTGGCCGATCACGGCATCACGGTGGGCGACGTGAAGATGGACAGCGCGAAGATGATCGGCCGCAAGGACGCGATCGTCGAGAAGATGACGGGCGGGATCGAGTTCCTGTTCAAGAAGAACAAGATCACCTGGCTCAAGGGCCATGGCAAGTTCACCGGCAAGACCGACGCCGGCGTGCAGATCGAGGTCAGCGGCGAAGGCGAGACCGAAGTCGTGACCGCGAAGAACGTGATCATCGCGACGGGCGCGAAGGCGCGTCACCTGCCGAACGTGCCGGTCGACAACACGATCGTCGTCGACAACGAAGGCGCGCTGACCTTCGACGCGGTGCCGAAGAAGCTCGCCGTGATCGGCGCGGGCGTGATCGGCCTGGAGCTGGGCTCGGTGTGGCGTCGCCTGGGCGCCGAAGTGACGGTGCTCGAAGCGCTGCCGGCTTTCCTCGGCGCGGCTGACGAGGCGCTCGCGAAGGAAGCCGCGAAGCTGTTCAAGAAGCAGGGCCTCAACATCCATCTCGGCGTGAAGATCGGCGACGTGAAGGCCGATGCGAACGGCGTGTCGATCGCGTACACCGACAAGGACGGCAACGCGCAGACGCTCGAAGCGGACCGTCTGATCGTGTCGATCGGCCGCGTGCCGAACACCGACAACCTCGGTCTGGAATCGATCGGCCTCAAGGCCAACGAGCGCGGCTTCATCGACGTGGACGATCACTGCCGGACCGCGCTGCCGAACGTCTATGCGATCGGCGACGTGGTGCGCGGCCCGATGCTCGCGCACAAGGCGGAAGACGAAGGCGTGCTGGTCGCGGAAGTGATCGACGGCCAGAAGCCGCACATCGACTACAACTGCATTCCGTGGGTGATCTACACCCAGCCGGAAATCGCGTGGGTCGGCAAGACGGAGCAGCAGCTCAAGGCCGAAGGCCGCGAGATCAAGTCGGGCAAGTTCCCGTTCTCGATCAACGGCCGCGCGCTCGGCATGAACGCGCCGGACGGTTTCGTGAAGATGATCGCCGACGCGAAGACCGACGAACTGCTCGGCGTGCACGTGATCTCCGCGAATGCGTCGGACCTGATCGCCGAGGCGGTGGTCGCGATGGAATTCAAGGCGGCGTCGGAAGACATCGCCCGGATCAGCCATCCGCACCCGTCGCTGTCCGAAGTGATGCGCGAGGCGGCGCTGGCCGTCGACAAGCGTTCGCTGAACAGCTAACGCGTTGAAGCGCCGGCCGTGCGCGGCCGGCGTCGCGGTTCCATGACAAAGGCGGGCGGGGTTTCCCGCTCGCCTTTGTGTTTACCGGCCTGCATGATGAACGTCACCGAATACTACGAGCGCGAACTGAAGACGCGCGGCTACCAGTCCGATTCCGCGCAGCGCGCCGCGGTCGACCGCCTGCAACGATGCTTCGACGAATGGGTTGCCTACAAGGCGCGCCGCTCGAATGCCTTCAAGAAACTCATCATCCATCCGGATCTGCCGCGCGGCGTGTACATGTGGGGCGGGGTGGGGCGCGGCAAGAGCTTCCTGATGGACAGCTTCTACGCGGTCGTGCCGGTACAGCGCAAGACCCGCCTGCATTTCCACGAGTTCATGCGCGAAGTGCATCGCGAACTCGAGGAATTGAAGGGGCAGGCCGATCCGCTCGACGAGCTGGCGCGCCGTATCGCGAAACGCTATCGGTTGATCTGCTTCGACGAATTCCATGTGTCCGACATCGCCGATGCGATGATTCTGTATCGATTGCTCGACCGATTGTTCAATAGCGGCGTGCAATTCGTGATGACCTCGAATTACCAGCCGGACGACCTGTATCCGGACGGCCTGCATCGCGACCGGATGCTGCCCGCGATCGCGCTGATCAATGACAGGCTCGACGTGCTCAATGTCGACGCCGGCGTCGATTACCGGCAGCGCACGCTCGCGCAGGTGCAGGTGTATCACACGCCGCTCGGCGCGGAGGCGGACCGCGCGTTGCGGAGCGCGTTCGGGAAGCTCGCGGCGGTGCCGGACGAGAGCCCGCTGCTGCACATCGAGAAGCGCGAGCTGAAGGCGCTGCGCAAGGCGGATGGCGTCGTCTGGTTCGATTTCGCGACTCTGTGCGGTGGACCACGTTCGCAGAACGATTATCTGGAGCTGGCCAGCCGTTTCCATGCGATCGTGCTGTCCGAGGTGCCGCAGATGTCGCCGCGCATGGCGTCGGAAGCGCGTCGCTTCACCTGGCTCATCGACGTGCTCTACGATCACAAGGTGAAGCTGCTGATGTCGGCCGCGGTGCCGCCCGAGGCGCTGTATCTCGAAGGGCCGATGGCCAACGAATTCAGCCGGACCGTGTCGCGCATCGTCGAGATGCAGTCGAAGGAGTATCTCGAAGCGCCCCGGCGCATCGTCGACACCTCGCTCACGTGATGCGCAGCGCTGACTATCATTCGGAGCGCTGAACGCCCCCATAGTGCGAACGCGTGCGTCAGAGAGTTAACTTACGTTAATTCGAGATTAACAATTTTTAAATTCGGACCTGTCTTATATTCAAGGTCAGGTCGACTCGATATCGTTGCGTCATGCTTTCTACGAACGGAGAAGTACATGACGCCGTATCGCGATATTACCGATGATGAATGGCAGCGCGTTGCTGCTTTGCTGCCCGAACTTCGCCCGCGCACCGAATTGCGCGGGCGGCCCCTGGCGAACACACGCGCGGTGTTGAACGGCGTGCTGTGGGTGATCTACAGCGGCGCGACCTGGTCCGCGATGCCGCGCCGCTACCCTTCCTACCAAACTTGCCACCGCCGCTTCAAGGTCTGGCACGAGACGGGCGCGCTCAAGCAGGTGCTCGTCGAATTGTTCGGCTCGGCCAGCGACGATCTGTGCGAGGTGATGGGCGCCCGGATGCGCACGCATCCCCATTCGAAGGCGGCCGAGGCACGCCATGCGGTCGATCACGAGCGACGGCCGAATCCCCTGCAGGCGCGTCTGCTGGAGGCGCGTGGCCTCAGTTGAGCAATGCCCAAAAAACGAACCGGCCCGGCGATCGATCGCACAGGCCGGTTTTGTTTTGTGTCGCGCGCGTGGCGCGCGATGATGCGCCGGCTTACTGCTGGCGAATCCAGGTTTGCGAGCGCCCCAGCAGCGAGATGCCGATATAGCCGCGCACGACGAGCTTCTGTCCGCCATCCTCGAGCGCCATCTTGCAGCGGTACACCTTGCCGTTTTCCGGGTCGAGGATATTGCCGCCGTCCCAGCCTTCGCCGGCCTTCTTCATCGCCTTGATGATCGTCATGCCCTTGATCAGCTGATCCTTGCGTTCGTCGGTGCACGCGGTGCAGCGGCGATCGGGGGTGTCGTTGGCGCCGAGTCCCTTGAGCACGGTACCCGCCAGGTCGCCGCTGGCGTCCTGCGAGATCTGCACCAGCGCCTTCGGTTTGCCGGTGTTGTCGTCGATCGTCTGCCAGGTGCCGATCGGGCTGTCGTTCTGTGCGAATGCCGCGGCCGCGCAGGCCAGCAGCGCGCCCGCGACGGTCAGCGAGCGCAGGGAGCGGGTCAATCGAGTCATCGTCGTCCTCCTTGGATTGCGTTGTCGTTTTCCTAGCGTCCACGGGGCTGCCTGCATAGGACCGCGATAGCGTGAACCTTGCGCAGAATACGTGAAAGCACGGGCGCCGTTTGATAGAAAAGCCTCTAATCGGCGCGGCCCGCGGGCCGCGCCGTTGCGCGTCCGGCGCCTGCTCAGTTCAGTTGATACGAGAACGATGCATTCACGCGCGGGTTGCGCGCCGCGCTTTCGACAGGCGCGTCGCCGACCGGCTTCGCGATCGACAGGTCGATGTTGTAGAAGCGGCTGTCGGAGACCCGCACGCCGATGCCGACCGACGACAGCCGGTTAGGCGACGTCGTGCCCGCATGCAGGTACACGCGCGCCATGTCGAACGCCACGTAGGGCGTGATCGTCTTCAGGTAGGTGTAGCCGGGCGCGAACGCGCGGTTCAGCTCGATCGACATGCCCCAGCCCGAGTCGCCCGAGGTCTCGCCCGGCTGGTAGCCGAGCGCGAAACGCTGCGCGCCGAAGGTGATCTGCTCGGTGGTCGGCAGCGAATCGGGACTGTATTGTCCGGTCAGCTGGAACGTCGTGCCGATCTTGAGCGGCCACTGGTTGGTCTGCACGTAGGTGGCGCCCGTGCGGACGAAGGTGATCGACGCGGGATTGGTCGCGACCGCGCCGGGCACGTTGGTGTCGGCGGATTTCGACGCGCCCAGGATGTCGAAGGCCTTCGCGACATTGAAGCTCAGCTTCTGCACCTGGGTCGGCTGCACGTTCGTGTAGTCGAGTTGCATCTGCAGTACGCGCACCTGCGAACGCATTCCGAGGCTCGCGCCGTTGATCTGGTTCTGGTAGCGATCCTCGTTGTGCGACGCATAGCCGGACACGGTGCCGAGCACGCTGTGCTGGTTGTTGAGCAGCAGCGGATACGACGTCGACAGGCCGAGCTTGTCGTTGATGACGGTGCGCTGTACATAGGACGGCAGGCCGGGATTGTCGGTCGGGTTGCCGCGGTAGTGGCTCGCGTCGAGGCGCGTCATCAGGCCGCTGCTGCCGATCGGCACCGAGCCGCTGAACGCGACGTAGGTCTGGTTGTTCGGCCCCTTCGGATACAGCGCGGAGATGCTCAGCTGTTCGCCCAGCGAGGTCAGGCCGTTCTCGGTCGCGGTGATGAGCCCTTGCACGCCGGGGTTGCTCGTGTTGAGGCCCGCACTGACGTTGAACGGTTTGCGCTGCACATCGAGTTCGAGCGTGGTTGCGCCGTCGGTGTTCTGGGGCGGCGGCACGTTGGCCTTGACCGTGACCCCGGGCAGCAGGCCGAAGGTGTTCACGTAGCGCTCGAAGGTCGCGCGCCGCAATGGGTGGTCGTCGGTAATGTGCGCGGCGATCGCCCGCACCTTCGCTTCCATCGCGCCCGGCCGTCCGGTGATCTTCACGTTGGCGACATAGCCCTCGACGACCGTCACGCGCACCACGCCGCCCTCGAAGGTTTGCGCGGGAATGAACGCGAACGACAGCGCGTAGCCGCGATCCTGATACAGCTTGGTCACGCCGTTGGCGACTTCGATCAGTTGTCCGATCGTGATGTCCTGGCCGACGAGCGGAGTGAAGCGGCGCGAGATCTCCTCGAATGGGATCGATTTCACGCCTTCGACCTGGAAGGTGGCGGGCGTCAGGTGGCGCGCGAGCAGCGCTTGCACCTGCAGTTCCTGGGGCGCGACCTGCACGGTCACGTTCGGGCGTTGGGGCGGGTTGATCTGAGGCAGTGCTTCGAGCGGGTTGCCGCCCGGGCGATTCTGGGCATATGAGGCGCCGGTGGCCGCGGCGAGCGCGAGCAGCACGATCCACGCATCATGTCTGGATGTCATCGTGATTCCTCGTTGGCCTGCTTCTCGTTTTCCGATGCCGATGCGCGGCCGGTCCCGCGCCGCGCATCGTGGTCTTTTCTTGTGGTGCCGAATCTCGTGAAACCGCGCGTCCCGCTCGGCTAGCGACGCGCGCGTGACGCGTTACTTGCCGATGCCGCCGAGTGTACCCAACAGTCCCGTCACCGGCGCAAGCGGGCCGCTTGCGCTGCCGCTCGACGCCGTCGTGCTGCTGACGAGCCCGGTGATCGGCGCGAGCGGATTGCTGCCGCTCGTGCCGCCCGCGCCGCCGACGGTACCCGTGACAGTATTCAGCAAACCCGTCACGGGCGCGAGCGGATTCGCACCGCCGGTGGCGCCGCCCGTGACGCCGCCCGTGACGCCGCCGAGCGAACCGGTCAGGCTGGAGATGACGCCGGTCACGGGCGCGAGCGGGCCGCCTGCGCCCGCGCCGCCGACGAGGCCGGTCAGGGAGCCGAGCGGATTCGCGCCGAGGCCGAGGGTCGACAGCACGCCGTTGAGCGGGTTGGCGGGCGAGCTGCCGGCGGAGCCGGCCCCGACCGAGGCCGACGAGCCGCCGACGAGGCTCACGATCAGGCCGGGGATCGGCGCGGCGCCGTTCGGGCCGACCGGGTTCACGAGGCCGCCTGCGTTGGTCACGGTGTTGCCGACCGACGACACCAACTGGCCGACGTCGCCGACGAGCGGCTGGTTCGATGAACTGCCGACCTGCGCGCCGGCCGAGCTGATTGCGCCGCCGACCTGCGCGAGCAGACCGGAGGCCGGCTGTCCGATGCCGGAGGTCGTACCGACCGTCTGGGTGACCTGGCCGGCCGTGATCAGAATCGGCGTGATCGCGCCGCTGAGCGGCTGGGTCACCTGTTGAACCGGGCCGGACGACAGCACGGTGCCGAGCGTATTGCCGCCCGCGCCGACGCCGTTCGCGACCGTGTCGATCAGCGTGCTGGCGGGTGTGGTGAGCGGCGCGAGCGGGGCGAGCGGGCCTGTGCCGAGCGCCTGGACCGTATTGCCGAGGCCCTGCACGGAGGTGCTGGCCGCACTGACCACGCTGCCGAGCCCGGCGACCGTGGTGCCGACCGGATTCGAGGTCGAGCCGGTCTGGCCGAGGCCGTTGCTGATGGCGTTGGCCGCGGCGTTCAGGATGCTGCCGGCGCCCGACACCGTGGTGCCGAGCCCCTGCGTGACGCCGTTGCCGAGGCCCGGCACGCTGACCGAGCCCACCGTGTTGCCGAGATCCGCCGCGGTCTTGCCGAGCGTGTTGATGACGCCGGCGGTGCCTGCGGTGGTCTGGGTCGTGGTGGTGCCGCTGCCCGAGCCAGAACCGCTGCCGCTGCCGGTGCCGCTGCTCGCGGCCGGCGGGGCGGTCACGTCGCTGCCGCCGCACGCGGCGAGCAGGCAGGCGGTGGCGAGCGCAGCGGCGAGCGTGGTGAGCGGGACGCGCCAGGTGTCGAGCGCGGCCGGGCGGATAAGGTGGGGGTGGTTCATGATCGACTCCTCGCTGTCTTAATGGGACTTGCCGCCGAGGCCGCCGAGCAGGCCGCCGACGAGTGACGTGAGCGGCGCGAGCGGGTTGTTCGCGCTGCTCGTGCCGCCGCTCGAGCCGGACAGCGAAGCCCCGCCTGCCGCACCCGCCGCCGCGCCTGCCGCGCCGGACACGCTGCCGGTGACGGTCGACACGACGGTGGTGACGGGGGCGAGCGGGTTGGCGCCGCCTGCGCCGCCCGTTGCGCCGCCGAGTGCGCCGGTGACGGTCGAGAGGAGGCCGGTGACGGGCGCGAGCGGATTGGCGCCGCCTGCGCCGCCCGTTGCGCCGCCGAGCGTGCCGGTGACGGTCGAGACGAGACCGGTGACAGGGGCGAGCGGGTTGGCGCCGCCTGCGCCGCCCGTTGCGCCGCCGAGCGTGCCGGTGACGGTCGAGACGAGGCCGGTGATGGGGGCGAGCGGGTTGGCGCCGCCTGCGCCGCCCGTTGCGCCGCCGAGCGTGCCGGTGACGGTCGAGACGAGGCCGGTGATGGGGGCGAGCGGGTTGGCGCCGCCTGCGCCGCCCGTTGTGCCGCCGAGCGCGCCGGTGACGGTCGAGAGGAGGCCGGTGATGGGGGCAAGCGGATTGGTGCCGCCGCCGCCAACGCCGCCGAGCGAGCCGGTCAGGCCGTTGACGATGCCGGTGATCGGCGCGAGCGGATTGGCGCCGCCGCTGCCGGTCAGCAGGCCGCCCACCGACTTGACGGTGTTGCCGGTCGCCGACACGGTGCCGCCGAGCCCGGTCGTCACCGGATTGCCGCCCGTCGACGCGAGCAAGGCGCCGGCCTGATTGAGGCTGTTGCCGATGCTGCCGAGCAGCGTGTTGACCGGTGCGCCGAGGCCGGTTGCATTGCCGACCGTTTGCGTAGTATTCCCGACCATCGTCGTGATCGGCGTGATGGCGGAGCTGACCGATTGCGTCAGCTGCTGCACCGGGCCGGTCGACAGCGCAACGCCGAGATTCGTGCCGATCCCCGTGACCGAGTTGCCGATCGAGGCGACGAGCCCGCCGACGGGCGTGGTGATGGGTGCGAGCGGCGCCAGCGGGCCGCTGCCGAGGCTGGACACGAGGGTGCCGGTGCTGGTGACCGCGTCGCCGAGCTGTCCGACCACGTTGCCCGTGCTGGCCAGCGTGGTGCCGAGCGGATTGGCGGTGGCGCCGAGCTGGCCGAGGCCGCTGTTCAGGCCGTTGCCGAGCGCGCTGACTGCGCCGCCGACATGCTGGACGACGCCGCCGAGCGATTGCGTCGTCTGGGGGCTGACGCCGGGCAGCGATTGATTGGCGATCACGGTGCCGACACCCGATACCGTTGCGCCTGCATTCGTGACGATGTTGCCGGTGCCGGCGAGCAGCGAGCCGACTGCGTTGACCGACGCGCCGGTGCCGGAGCTGGTGCCGGAGCTGGTGCCGGAGCTGGTACCGGAGCTGGTACCGGAGCTGGTACCGGAGCTGGTACCGGAGCTGGTACCGGAACTGGTTCCCGAACTCGTACCCGAGCTGGTGCCGGAGCTGGTGCCGGAGCTCGACCCCGACGTGCCCGAGCTGGAGCCGGACGTCCCGGAGCTGGAACCCGAGGTGCCGGAACTGGAGCCGGACGAGGTGCCCGACGTCGTGGTGGTCACGCCGCCCGACGTACCGGAGCTGGAGCCGCCGCCACCGAGCCCGGTGCTGAGCGTGCCGGAACCGCCGCAAGCGGTCAGGGAAAGCATGGCTGCCACGGTGGCCGCGATCAAAGTCGTCCGGAGCGTGCCATGTGCAAAAGTCAGGGTATCCATATCATCCTCGCGTTGCCGTCATGTGGTGTGTGTGGTTGCCGCGACATCCACTCTGCAACTGCCGTGCCACACCATTCGACTGTCTGTTCGGAACACGCGAAAAACGGACGATCGTCCTTGTCCAGCAAGGATTTCCCTGCCCTGCGGCAGGACGAGAAAACCAGATGAAATGAACAATACGGCGACACTCTACACGGGGTTCGTAACGTAACGCCGCCGGTTTTGCGTTACGCACATCGCGTAACGCAGCCAGTGCTTCGAAATTTGAAACGATTGTTTTATAGGTGGATTAGGCTGGCAGATCTAACCTATCGTAAGTCCTATGTGTAAGTGCTACTGAAAAGCCGTACAAATAAGGTGTACGTGACGTTGGATTGTCTGAACGAAATGTATAAAACAAGTTGGAAGGCAAAGAGGTTCGGATATAAGATTCGTCCGTGCAAGGTTTGTACGAATTGGTACACATGGAGGACGCTATAGCGATGACTGTTAACTTGCTTCAAATTGTGAAGAGCTCCTGAAATACGAGCTATAACGAAATTGTCACGTCGCCGGGGACGACGATGCGGCAAAGTGGGCCATTATGCGGGGCGCATTAGGGCCAACAAACTCCAAGGCACGAGGATCACCATGAAAGCACTGATGAATCGCTTCCTGCGGGAAGAAACGGGCGTCACCGCGATTGAGTATGGTCTGATCGCAGGTCTGATCGCGGTCGTCATCGCCACCAGCGTCACCACGCTCGGCACATCGCTGAGTGCTGTGTTCTCCAGCATCGTTGCGAAGCTGCCGGCGGCATAACGCACCGGATTGTTACGCGTTATTACGAATCGCGGATTGCTTCGGCAATCCGCGTACCGTTGCGTGGGCGATTGAGGCTGAAATGGTTCACTTATTCAGTGTTGCTTTCTTTTTCGCCTGGGCTACCGCAGTCGCGATCGACGATTGCCGCGACCGCCGTATTCCCAATGCGCTCGTGATTTCCGGATTGATTGCGGTTTTCATATTTACAGCCAGCCGACATAATCCATTCGGTATCACGCTTTCCGGTGCACTGTTGGGCGGCGGTATTGGGCTGGTCTCGCTGTTTCCATTTTTTGCGTTGCGCGTCATGGGCGCGGCCGACGTGAAAGTCTTTGCCGTTCTGGGCGCCTGGTGCGGCATCAGCGCGCTGCCGTGGCTGTGGATCGTCGCGAGCATCGCGGCGGGGCTCGCCGCGCTCGGCGTGATGCTGCTGACCCGGACTTCGTTCGTCACGCTGTGGCGGGGCGGCACGCCGACCTTCGCCCTGGGCGCGCAGCGCTCGACGCCGTACGCGGCGTGCCTGGTCGTACCGGCAGCCTGCTGGCTCGCCTACCTTACTTTTACCGGGGGGGCGCAATGAAGCCTGCCATCACGCCACGGTCGTCGGGCCGGCGCCAGCGAGGCGCGACGGCGGTCGAATTCGCGATCCTGTTCCCGCTGTTCTTCGTGATCTTCTACGCGATCGTCACCTACGGGATGATCTTCGCCGCGCAGCAGAGCCTGACGCTCGCCGCGACCGAAGGCGCGCGCGCTGCGCTCAACTACCAGGTGGCGACCACGCCCACGGCCGCGCTCGGCCTGCGCGCGACGGCCGCCTGCACCGCCGCCAACGGCCTGACGGGCTGGCTGTCGACCAATGCCACCTGCACCAGCGTCGCGCAGCAGCCGTGTTCGTTCGACGCGACGATGTATTGCGTGCAGGTCACGATCACCTATCCGTATGCGAGCAGTCCGCTCGTGCCGACGATCGCGCTGTTCACCGGAGCATTGCCGACGACGCTGACGAGCCAGGCGACGGTCGAGATCAATCCCGCCACGATCATATGAGGAGCCCGATCCTGCGCCGCTATCGGCACGCTCGCCGCGGAACCTGACGCAACCGCTCTGCTTCAGTTTTTCTTTCGCTGTTCCGACAACAACACCATGGCCAACAATCTGACGAAGATCATCGCGGGACTGCTGATCGGGATTGCCGTGCTCCTCGGCATCTATGCGTGGGTGCTCGGCCGCAAGCCGGCGCCGGCCCCGACGACCATCGTGCAGGCGGTGCCAGCGCACAGCTTCCCGCTCGTCGTCGCGGTGCGCGCGCTGCCCGCCGGCCAGCCGATACCGCTCGATGCGCTGAAGATCCAGCAGGCGGGCGCGTTGCCACCGGGCGCATTCGGCGATCCCGCAGCGGTCGCGGGCCGGATTCCGGTCAACGCGATCGCCGCGCAGGCGCCGGTGGTCGAGACCGCGCTGATGTCCGGGCTCGCCGACCAGATCGCGCCGGGCGAGCGCGCGGTCGCGGTCAAGGTCGACGAATCCAACGCGGTGGGCAGTCGGCTGCGGCCCGGTAATTTCGTCGACGTGTTCGTGAACCTGAAGCGCGAGGGCGGGTTCGGCATGAGCGGCTCCGAGATCGCCAGGTCGCAGGCGCGGCTGCTGTTGTCGCGGGTGCGGGTGCTCGCGTTCGGCGATGCGACCGCCGATCGCGACGGCACCACGGGCCCGACGGGCTCCGCCGCGCGCACCGCGGTGCTGGCCGTGCCGACCGCGCAGGTCGACGCGCTGACGCTCGCCGAGGCGAGCGGCCGGCTGGTGCTCGCATTGCGCAGCCCGCGCGACGAAGAGGTCGCGGCGCAGACGGTCGCGATCCGCGCGGCGCCGAGCCTGAATCAGTCGGCGCAGGCCGCGCTGGGGCTCGTGCTGGGCGACCTGTCGCACAGCGACAGCACGCCCGCGCCGAAGCCGCACGTGAGCGCTGCGCCGCGCCAGGGCGGCAGCATCGAGGTCATACGGGGTGGGCGGGCCGAGACGGTCGCCTATTGATCGAGGTGGTGGGCAGTTGAACCAGTGACGGTAGGGAGAAGGCCGCAACGCGGTCTCCGACACAATGAAAAATAAATTGATTGCTTGGGCCATCGCGGTATGCGCACTGTTCGTCATGTCCGGCGCGGGCGCGGCGGGCGAGAGCACGATCGAGCTGTCGGTCGGCGCGCAGCGCCAGCTTGCCGGCGGGCGCGACCTGCAGCGGGTCGCGGTCGGCGATCCGAGCGTCGCGGACGTGCTGGTCGTCAAGGGCGGCCGCGGCGGCGTGCTGCTGGTCGCGAAGGCGGCCGGCTCGACCAATGTCATGGTGTGGGAACGAGGGCGCGAAGAGCCGATGGTCTACAACGTCAACGTCGTCAGCGGCGCAGCGCGCGCGTTGTCCGGCCAGGGCGCGCCGAGCGTGAGGTCGTTCAACGGCACCGCGGTGGTGACCGGCTCCGCCGCATCGGCCGATTCGCACGAGAATGCGTTGGCGATCGCCAAGACGATGGTCAGCAAGGACGGCGCGGTGATCGCGGCGGCGACGGTCGCGGGCAAGAGCGTGGTGCAGGTCGACGTGCGGGTGGTCGAGTTCAGCCGTTCGGTGCTCAAGCAGGCCGGCCTGAACCTCTTCAAGCAGAACAACGGCTTCACGTTCGGCTCGTTCGCGCCTTCCGGGCTGCAGTCGGTGACGGGCGGCACCTCGTCGACGGCCTCGATCAGCGCGAACATTCCGATCGCATCCGCGTTCAACCTGATCGTGGGCTCGGCGTCGCGCGGGCTGTTCGCGGATCTGTCGATCCTCGAGGCGAACAATCTCGCGCGCGTGCTCGCGCAGCCGACGCTCGTCGCGCTATCGGGCCAGAGCGCGAGCTTCCTCGCGGGCGGCGAGATCCCGGTGCCGGTGCCGCAGTCGCTCGGCACCATCTCGATCGACTGGAAACCCTATGGCGTGGGGCTCACGCTCACGCCGACCGTGCTGAACCCGCGGCGGATCGCGCTGAAGGTCGCGCCGGAGTCGAGCCAGCTCGATTTCGTCCACGCGATCACGATCGACGGCATCCAGGTGCCGGCGCTCACGACGCGCCGCGCCGACACGACGGTCGAGCTGGGCGACGGCGAAAGCTTCATGATCGGCGGCCTGATCGATCGCGAGACGACGTCGAACCTGAACAAGGTGCCGTTCCTCGGCGATCTGCCGATCATCGGCGCGTTCTTCAAGAACCTCAGCTATCAGCAGAACGACAAGGAGCTGGTGATCATCGTGACGCCGCACCTGGTCGCGCCGATCGCGCAGGGCGCGCCGCTGCCTGCGACGCCGGGCGAGTTGTCCGAGCAGCGCGACGGGCCGGTGTGGCGGTCGTATCTGGGCGGCGTGCTGTCGCCGGATATCGGCCCGGGATTTTCGAAATGAGCGCGCGGCGCCGCGTGGCAACGGCCGCCGCGGGATTGCGCGCCGCTGCGCGGGGCGCGGGCGCGCCGCGCGTAACCGGAGGTGTTCAACATGAACGCGAGAACCCAGTCATTGGCTGAACCCGCCGTCACCGATTATTTCGTGTGTGCCTCGTCGCATGACGAGCACGTGCGCTGGCTCGCGGAGACGCTGGTCTCGGCAGGCGCGGTGGAGGCGTCGCCGCTCGATCCGGCCGCGCTCGCGCAACGCATCACGGGGCTCAATCCGGCGCTGGTGTTCATCGATTTCTCGGCCGATCGCGCGGCGGCGGCCAGCATCGCCGCCGCCGCGGTGCGCGCCGCCCACCCGGGCCTGCCCGTGGTCGCGCTCGGCTCGCTCGCGGAGCCCGAGAGCGCGCTGGCCGCGCTGCGGGCCGGGGTGCGCGACTTCGTCGACTTCGGCGCGCCGGGGGAGGATGCGCTGCGCATCACGCGCGGCCTGCTCGACCATCTCGGCGAGCCGGCGATCCGGCACGGCAAGGTCACGGTCCTGCTCGGCGCGCGCGCGGGCATGGGGGTGAGCACGCTCGCCGCGAACCTGTCGGTGCTGCTGCAGAAGCGTTCGGCGAGCCAGGGGCGGCAGACCGCGCTCGTCGATCTCGGGCTGCCCGCGGGCGACGGCGCGCTGTTCCTGAACACGCGCTGCGAAATCCATTTCGTCGAGGCGGTGCGCAACCTGCGCCGCTTCGACCGCACCTTCGTCAATACCGCGCTCGCGCGTCATCCGAGCGGCGTCGCGCTGACCACGCTGCCGCCGAACCTCGCCGACCTGCGCGACGTGTCGTATGCCTCGTGCGTCGGGCTGGTGAACCGGCTGCGCGCGTTCTTCGATCACCAGATCATCGACCTCGGCGGATTCTCGAACCGCGAATTCGTCTCGCAGGTGACCAACGTCGCCGACGAGGCCTGGCTCGTGTGCGACCAGGGGGTGGCCTCGGTCGTGTCGGCGGTCGAACTGCTCGACGGGCTGCGCGAGGCCGGGGTGCACGCCGAGACGATCCGGCTCGTCGTCAACCAGTACGACCCGGCGCTCGGGCTCGCGTCCGCGCAGATCGCCGAGCGCCTGAGCCTGCCGCTCGTCGCGACGCTGCCGGCGCGCCGCGTGCCGATCGGTCATGCGGCGAACCAGGGGCGGCTGATCGTCGAGACGGCCGAGCGCGATCCCTACGTGCGCGCGCTCGAGCCGCTCGTCGAGCGCCTCGCGAGCGGCGCCGCGCCGCGCAGCCCGCGTGCGGCGAGCGGCTTGTCAGCGCTCAAGCGTTTCATTCAACTCTCGTCCAAGCGGTCCTAAGCGATGGCACAAGACATCCAATTCGCCGACGGCGCCGCGCCGTTCTCTCAGTCGCAGCAGTTCCACGACATCAAGAACGCGGCGCACGAACATCTGCTGACCCGCATCGAGGAACTCGGCGCGGAGTTCGGCCGCTGGTCGCGGCAGGCGATCAACCAGTTCGTCGACCTGGAGATGGACAGCTTCGTCCGGCTGCGCCGGATTCCGCTCAACGAGAACGAGGTGCGGACGATCGCCGAGGCCCTGACCAAGGAGCTGGCCGGGTTCGGGCCGATCGAGGACCTGCTGGCCGATCCGCACGTCGAGGACATCCTGATCAACGGCTACAACGACATCTACGTGTCGCGCCACGGGATCCTCGAGAAGCTGCCGGTGCGCTTCACCGACAACGCGCACCTGCTGCGGATCGTGCGCCGGATCCTGGCGCCGATCGGACGCCGGCTCGACGAGTCGAATCCGATGGTCGACGCGCGGCTGCCGGACGGCGGGCGGGTCAACGTCGTGATCGAGCCGCTGTCGATCGACGGTCCGATCGTCTCGATCCGCAAATTCCGCAAGGATCCGCTCAAGCCGTCCGACCTGCTCGGCAACGGGACCTACAACGACGAAATCGGCGCGCTGCTCAAGGCGGCCGTCGCCGCGCGCTGCAACGTCCTCGTGTCGGGCGGCACCAGCTCCGGCAAGACGTCGCTCCTGAACGCGCTCGCCTTTCATATCCCGGAGATCGAGCGGGTCGTGACGATCGAGGACACGGCCGAGCTGTCGCTGAACCACCCGCACGTGGTGCGGCTCGAAAGCCGGCCGGGCGGCTTCGACGGCAGCGGCGTCGTGACGATCCGCGACCTGCTGCGCAACACCTTGCGGATGCGACCCGACCGGATCATCGTCGGCGAAGTGCGCGGCGGCGAAGTGCTCGAAATGCTGCAGGCGATGAATACCGGCCACGATGGATCGATGGGCACGGTGCACGCCAGCTCGCCGCGCGAATGCCTGTACCGGCTCGAAATGCTGGCGGGCTTCGCGGGCTTCCAGGGCACCGAGTCGAGCCTGCGCCGGCAGATCGCCAACGCGATCGATTTCATCGTCCAGATCGGCCGGCTCTCGAACGGGCGGCGGCGCATCCTGTCGGTGACCGAAGTGACCGGCCTGTCCGACAACATCATCGCGACCCAGGAGCTGTATCGCTACGAACCGCGCGTGATGGCCGACGGCGAGGAAGTCGACGCCTGGGAATCGCTCGGCATCCATCCTCATTCGCCGAAGCTCGCGCGCTTCCGCCAGACGCTCGCGCCGGCGGGCGGCGCGGCCTCGGGCGACGGCTTCGGACGCGGAGGAGGAGGCTTCAATGTCTAGCGCCGCCCTCTGGGTGCTGGTCTTCGCGCTGGTGCTGGCAGCCGGCGCGCTGGCGCTGTGGCGGCGCGGCGACGCGCGCCAGGAACGCGCGCATACCGTGCGCTTCATCGACAGCCGGCTCGAACCGATGGCGCGTCCGGCCGACAGGCCGGCAGCGGCAGCCGCCGCCCCGAAGGCGGCGCGCTCCGCCGGCGCGGGCAAGGCGTCCGAGGGCTGGGCGCGCTGGCGCGAACAGCTGCTCGAGTCGTGGATCAATTTCTCGAATCGCGCGGGTCTCGACGAAGTCCGCGCGCGGATCATCCTGCTGCTCGCGGTGATCGTCGTGCTGTCGCTGTGGGCGTGGGTGGAAGGCGGCCTGCTCGCGGCCGGCGCGACGCTGATCGGCGGCATGACGCTCCTGGTGTTCTGGCTGGTGTCGCGCATGCAGCGGCGCCGGCTGCAGATCGTCCGGCAACTGCCGTCGTTCCTCGACGGCATCGTGCGGCTCGTGACGCTCGGCAACAGCGTGCCGGCTGCGTTCCAGGCCGCGCTGCTGGTGACCGAGGCGCCGCTGCGCGGCTGTCTCGACCATGTGTCGCGGATGCTGCGCTCGGGCGTCGAGATCGATCGTGCGATGGTGTACATCGCGCAGCTGTACCGGGTGCGCGAATTCGAACTGGTGGGCTCGGTGCTGCGCCTGTCCGTGAAGTACGGCGGCCGCGCCGACGTGATGCTCGATCGCATGGCCGTGTTCATGCGCGATCTCGAACAGGCGGAGCGCGAGCTGATCGCGATGTCCGCCGAGACCCGGCTGTCGGCCTGGGTGCTCGGCCTGCTGCCGGTCGGGATCGGCTGCTTCGTGATCGCGACCAGTCCGCAATATTTCGGTGCGATGTGGTTCGACGAGTTCGGTCGCCAGCTGGTCTACGTGGCGTTCCTGTTGCAGATCGCGGGCGGCTACTGGCTGTACCGGCTCGCCCGCCTCAGGTGATGACGATGGATCCCAGCCGTCTCGGTGCGATTGCCCTCGGTCTCGGTGCGTTCGGCGTGCTGCTGCTGGCCGTGCTCGCCGTATTGCGGGCCGTGCTGGTCCAGCGCAGCGAAAAGGCGCTGGCCGAGGCGCTCGATCAGCGCGCGGCGGCGGTCGAGGCCGCGGCCACGCGCGCCGTGCAGTCGGGCGCGCCGGCCGCGCGCGCGCAGCCGGCCGACGAACCGCCCGCCGGGCGGCAGCGCTTCGCGGCCTTGCTCGATCGCGCGGGCAAGATCGGCATGGACCTGCTCGATACGCGGATCGGCCAGCGGATCGTCGCGGAAGAGGACCGGCGGCTGCTCGAACAGTGCGGCTACATCGACACGCGCACCCGCGGCATCTTCCTGAGCGCGCGGATCGCCTGCGCGCTCGCGCTGCCGATCGTGGTCGCGGTGCTGATCAGCGGGCGCGTGGCGGAAAACCGCTGGACCATGTGGGTCGGCGGCGCGATGATCGTCGGCTTCATGCTGCCGAAGGTCTATATCCGGCGCCGCGCGAACGCGCGCCGCCAGTCGGTCGTCGACGAACTGCCGCTGCTCGTCGACATGCTGCGGCTGTTGCAGGGCGTGGGCTTGTCGCTCGACCAGAGCATGCAGGTCGTGATCAACGACTTCAAGGGCATGCTTCCCGTGCTGTCGTCCGAGCTGGGGATCGCGCAGCGGCAGTTCGCCGCCGGGCGTACGCGCGAGCAATCGCTGCAGCGGCTGGCGACGAGTTTCGGCAACGAGGACCTGCGCTCGATCGTGCGGCTGCTGATCCAGGTGGATAAACACGGCGGCGCGGTGCAGGAGCCGCTCAAGCAGTTCGGCGACCGGCTGCGCGACGTGCGGCGCTCGATGCTGCGCGAGCGGATCGGCCGGCTGACCGTGAAGATGACGGGCGTGATGATCCTGACCTTGCTGCCGGCGCTGTTCATCGTGACGGCCGGCCCCGGGATGCTCGCCGTATTGCATACGCTTGGCCAGGCGGCGAGCCATTGAGCGCGCCGCGCAACGAGAGGACATCATGAAACGATCCGCTTCATCGCCCAGGCTCGCGGGACTCGCGCTGTGCGCGCTGGCGCTGGCCGGCTGCGCCTTCAAGGAGCAGGGCTACGGGATCGGTCCGCAGGCCGAGCGGGCCGCGCTGATGCAGGCGGCCGCCGACAAGAACGCGACGCCCGATACGCCCGGCATGTATCTCGGGCTGATCGGGCGGATGCAGGCGCAGGGGCTGTACTACGCGTCGCTGGCGCACATCTACGAGAAGCAATACGGCGTGCTGCCCGACACGATCCTGCTGCGCGCCGATGCGCTGCGCGCGACCGACCAGCCGGCCGCGAGCGCGGCCGCGTACCAGCAGCTGCTGAATACGCCGCTCGCCGCGCGCGGCTATCGCGGGCTCGGATTGCTGGCGGGCGCGTCGGGCGACTTCGCCCAGGCTTCGCGCGAGCTGGCGCAGGCATCGGTGCTCGCGCCGACCGATTCGCTGACGCTGTCGGATCTCGCCTATGCGCGGATGCGCGAGGGCGATGTGGCGGGCTCGCGGGTGCCGCTGATGAAGGCGGCGGAGCTGGACCAGAGCAATCCGAAGATCCTGAGCAACCTCGCGCTGTTCCTGAGCGCGAACGGGCGCGCGCGCGAGGCGCTCGGGCTGATGAACGAGCAGAAGCTGGCGCCCGAGGTCCGCGCGCAAATCCGCGACGACGCGGCGAAAATCAGCGCGGCCATGCGCGCGCGGGAACGCGCAACCGCGCCGCAGGCGCCGCTGGCCGGTGCGCCCGCGGCGGCCGGGACCGGGGCCGGGGCAAGCGGGGTCAGCACGCAGGCCTTCGATCCGACGGTGCCGCTGTTGCAGCGGTTCGCGCGCTGAGAGGGTGGCCATTTACCGGGGGATGATCATGACGCACGTATTCGACCATGCGACGATCCGGGCCGCGACGCGGCGCCGGTGGACCTGTGTCGTGCTGCTGGCGGGCGCGTTCGGCGTGTCGGGCGCGCAGGCGCAGGCGCAGGCGCCGGCCGCGCAGGAGCCTGCGCAGGCCCAGCCCGCCCAGCAGGCCGCGGCCCCCGCGACGCCGCCCGCTTCGGAAATCAGCCACGCGACGCTGGCGTGGCTCGACCTGCAGAGCAGCAACCGGGCCGCCGTGCAGGAACAGCCGATGCTCGGCGCGGCCGCATCGCTGGCGTACCAGCGCTATCTCGATTCGTTCAAGAACAAGATCCCGGCGTTCTTCGGTTCGGCGGCGTCCTCGAGCGGCGGCGGAGGCGGCAGCAGTTCTTCGCTGACGCCGGCGTCCTCGTCGCAGTGAGGCGATCATGTCCCGCACCCGCGCCCGCACCTTGAAACGCCGGCCGCCACGCGGCGGCCGGCGCGAACGCGGCTCGCTCGCGGTGATGGCCGTGTTGTGGCTGCTCGTCGCGGTCACCGTGCTCGGCGTCATCGACATTGGCAATGTGTTCTTCGTGCGGCGCGATCTGCAGCGCGTCGCCGACATGTCGGCGCTCGCGGCCGCGCAGAAGATGGATGACCAGTGCATCCAGCCGACCGCGACCGCGCAGCAGAACGCCACCGCGAACGGCTTTTCCAGCACGGGCACGCTGCAGGTCGCGTGCGGGCGCTGGGATATCCAGAACAACGCGCCGCCCAGTTATTTCTCGGTGGGCGGGACACAGCTGAATGCGGTCCAGGTGACGGTCTCGCAGAACGTGCCGTACTTCTTCATGGGGCCGGCCCGCACGGTGCAGGCGGTGTCGACCGCGCGCGCCACCAACACCGACCAGTTCACGATCGGCACGACGCTCGCGAGCCTGCAGAACGGCGCGGTCAATCAGTTGCTCAACGCGCTGCTCGGCACGAGCCTGAATCTGAGCGTGGCGTCGTATCAGGCGCTCGTCGGCTCGACGATCAAGATCCAGGATCTGATGGTGGCGGCGGGGGTAGGGACGGTCGATCAACTGCTCGCGCTGCCGGTGACGGCGGGTCAGTTCATGCAGTTGATGCTGAACGCGCTGACGCGCACGCAGGTCGTCAATGCGAACCTCTCGACGGCGGTCGGCGCGCTGCAGACGATCGTCAACGCGCAGATCCCGGGCGGCAACCTGATCAATGTCGGCAGCAGCAACGGCGGATCCGGCGTCATCGCGGTCGGGCTCGCGAACACGCAGGCGGCGGTCGAT
>NZ_JAAGNW010000048.1:27609-35149 GCF_010645215.1 Burkholderia multivorans
CGCGCCGCCGGTGCTGGCGGTGGGCGAGGCGGGGATGAATCCGTCGACCGGCCAGTGGCGGACGCTTGCCCGGACGGCTTCGGTGCGGCTCTACCTGAATATCGGGCTGGGCACGACGAATCTGGGCACCGCCGGGCTGGGCTTGCTGGGAACGATCGTCGGCAGCCTGCTCCCGATCAGTGTCCAGCTGCCGCTCGCCTTGCAGGTCGCTCCGGGTACGGCCTGGTTGCAGTCGACCGATTGTGCGACCACGACCGCTGCGAGCACGGCGGTGGTCGGCGTGCTGCCCGGGCTCGCGAACCTCTGCATCGGCACCCCGCTTGGCCTGAATGCGAATCAGGCGTTTGGCTGCAACAGTGCAACGATCGTCTCGATCCTCAACTTGATCACGATCCAGGCGAATATCCAGGCGATCGCGACCTTGCCGCAGTCGAGTGCGGCCACCTTGACGTTCAATGGGATCACGGGCGATTCGGATGACTATCAGACGGTCAATTCGAACGCGGTGGGTTCGGTGCTGGGCAACGCGGTGCAGAGTCTGGCTCAGGGCCTGAATTCGCCGAACGGATTGACGGTGACGATCCTGGGTCTGCCGCTCGCCTTGGGGGCGCAGGGATTGGGTTCGATCCTCAGCGCCCTCAATCCGCTGCTGACGCCGCTATACAGCACCCTCGACGCGCTCGTCGTCCCGCTGCTCAGCCTGCTCGGCGCCCAGATCGGCTCCGCCACGGTCCACAACGAGGCGCTGACCTGTCGCGCATCGCAAACGGTTTATTGAAGATAGTCGCTTACGATGAGAAACACGAACGCAATCGAAGAGCTTGATCTGTATGTCTGGGAAGGCAAGGCCGATATCGTCGACCGGGTCGCCCGCTGCATGGCGAGCTTCGATGTCGAGGTGATCCGCGCGGACAGCGTCGTGCTGTCGCCGGAGCGCACCGCGCTGCGCCCCTCGCTCGCGATCATCAGCGTCAGCATGATCGAGAGCGGCGCAGCGTTCCTGCGCGACTGGCAGGCCAACATCGGCATGCCGGTCGTGTGGGTGGGCGCTGCCCGCGGCCACGACGCCTCGCAGTATCCGCCCGACTACTCGCACATCCTGCCGCTCGATTTCACCTGCGCGGAACTGCGCGGCATGATTTCGAAGCTTGCGACCCAGCTGCGCGCGCACGCCGCGAAGACGCTCGCGCCGAGCGCACTCGTCGCGCACTCCGAATGCATGCAGGCGCTGTTGCAGGAAGTCGACATGTTCGCCGACTGCGACACCAACGTCCTGTTGCACGGCGAAACCGGCGTCGGCAAGGAGCGCATCGCGCAGTTGCTGCACGACAAGCATTCGCGCTACCGGCTCGGCGAATTCGTGCCGGTCAATTGCGGCGCGATCCCCGACGGCCTGTTCGAGTCGCTGTTCTTCGGCCACGCGAAAGGTTCGTTCACGGGCGCGGTTGTTGCGCATAAAGGCTATTTCGAGCAGGCGGCGAGCGGTACGCTGTTCCTCGACGAAGTCGGCGATTTGCCGCTTTACCAGCAGGTCAAGCTGCTGCGTGTGCTGGAGGACGGCGCGGTGCTGCGGGTCGGCGCGGTGACGCCCGTGACGGTCGATTTCCGGCTGGTCGCGGCGAGCAACAAGAAGCTGCCGCAACTGGTCAAGGACGGGCTGTTCCGCGCGGATCTCTACTACCGGCTCGCGGTGATCGAACTGTCGATCCCCTCGCTCGAGGAACGCGGCGCGGTCGACAAGATCGCGCTGTTCAAGTCGTTCGTGGCGTCGGTGGTCGGCGAGGAGCGGCTCGCCGCGCTGCCGGATCTGCCGTACTGGCTCGCCGACGCGGTCGCCGACACCTATTTCCCGGGCAACGTGCGGGAACTGCACAACCTGGCGGAGCGGGTCGGGGTGACGGTGCGGCAGACGGGCGGCTGGGACGCGGCACGCTTGCAGCGGCTCGTCGCGCATGCGCGCAGCGCTGCGCAGCCGGTGCCGGCCGAGAGTGCGGCGGAGGTCTTCGTCGATCGCAGCAAATGGGACATGACGGAGCGCAGCCGCGTGCTCGCCGCGCTCGATGCGAACGGCTGGCGGCGCCAGGACACCGCGCAGCAGTTGGGCATCAGCCGCAAGGTGTTGTGGGAGAAGATGCGCAAGTACCAGATTTTCGACGAAGAGCCCGAAGCCCGCGAAAGTGAGTGATAATAGGAAGCTTGTAGGCAGAATTAAAATTAATCTGTGCGGGAATCTCTAAATGAGCCATAAAAGGGTATTGGGGAGCGCAATCATTGCGCTGGCAGCAATGGGAGGGGTGCAGGGCGCGTATGCGCAGGCATTGGACAGCGATTCGGCAGCCGCGCCCGCAGCGGCCGCGGCGCCTGGCGCCGGCGTGCTGAACCTGTCGACGGCCGCTCCGCAACCGTTGCCGGCGACGAACCCGCAGCCCGCGCCGGCCGCGCAGCCCGATGCAAGCGCGCAGAGCACGATCGATGATCTGCAGCGCCAGATCCAGTCGCACGACCTGACCGAGATGCGCACCGCGTATAACGGCAGCTACGGCGCGAGCCTGTTGTTCAATATCAAGGAAGGCACCTATTTCGTCGCGTTGTTCCAGCAGAAGGCATTCTGGCGCGTGATCAAGACCACCAACGAGGTGCGCGCCGAGGCGATCTACCGCGATTTCTCGCGACAGGCGGAGTCGCTGGCCGCGACCGAATTGCAGGCGGCCCGGCTGGAATCGCAGAAGGCGCAGACCGATCGCCAGATCGCAGTCGTGCAGCAGCGGGCCAGCCGCCTGCAGGCCGACCTGAGCGTCGCGCGCGAGCAGCAGACGGCGGTCGCGAACCGTCAGAAGGCGACGCGCAACGAAGCCGCGGCGCTGCAGACGCAGAAGGAAGCGTTGCAGGCGCAGTTGCGTCAGCTGCAACAGCAGGTCCGTTCGCTGCAGCGGCAGGCCGACGCGGGTTTGCCGAACACGCACTGAGCGGGGGCTGAAACGGGGAACGAAGCCTGCGGGTTTCGTTTCACCGGGCCCCGCGGCAAGCGAAACAGCCGGACAAAAAGAAAAGGCAGGCCAGATTGGCCTGCCTTTTTTATTGCCGTGCCGCTTATTCGCTGTCGGTCGGGCCGAGCGGGCGGCGGCGGCGCGTGACGATCACGGGGCCGGTGCCGTTGTTGCTGCTGCGTTCCGGCGCGGACGAGGCGCCGCCTGCGCCGTCGTGCGGCGCGCCGTACGAGGTGTCGCGGGGTTCGCGCGGGGTGTAGTCGCCGCGCGGCTCACGGGGCTCGCGCGGGGCATAGCCGTCACCGCGGGATTCGCGCGGCGGATAGCCCTCGCCGCGCGACTCGCGACCGCCGCCATGCGACCCGTACGGGCTGTGGCCACCGCCTTCGCGGCCGCCGGGGCGGCCGCCGCCGTGACCGCCCGTGCGCGGCCCGCGCGGGCCGCCCGGACGGGAACCGCCGGTGTCGAGCTGGATCGTCGAAATTGCGCGCTTGTAGATGCCTTGCAGACCGACGGGCGTGCGCAGCATCACCAGGTACTGATCGAACGACTCGATGCACCCCGTCAGGCGAATGCCGTTGACGAGATAGATTTCGACGCGTTTGCGCTCCTTGCGCGCGGCGTTGATGAAGTCGTTTTGCGGATGGGATTCTGCAGGATTGGCCATTGAGAAGCGGCAGGAGCCGGCGTCAGATAAGAGTTATGCGTTAGCGCGGCGCGCAAAGCGCACCGCGTTTGGCGGGATTTTACCCTGTTCGACCCAGGTGCGTACGCGAGTGTTTGTGTCTAACCGTTACCCACTATAGACGCTCGGGCCGGTTTGCGCGATCCGTCCGTTCGGCCGAAGGCCGTCCGGCGGGCCGCGACGGCACGGGCTGCACGCGGTCGTGACAGGGGCGTGACGGCGATGCCGGCCGACCACGATGCGCTTGCGCCGGGTGCGCTGCACGGGTACGAACGGGGGAGACGGTCCGCACCGCGGCGTGAGCGGCGGTGCGACCCGATGTCGCGTCGCGCGGCGGCGGTCAGAACTTGTACTCGGGGTTCTTCGGGTCGAAGGTCGCGTCGTCGAAGGGTTTCGGCGCGATCTTCTCGAATACGATCCGCTCGAAGATCCGTCCGTCGTTGTCATAGGACTCGACGGTCCGGAAGTAGGGCTGGCGCAGGTCGAGCCCGAGCGTTTCCTTCTTCGCATAGAACTGCGGGCGGCCGGTCGGTGTCTCGTAGGTCAGCGCGACGACGCGCACGCCGCCGACCGTCTTCGCCTCGACATGGGTCGGCCGGCTCACCCCGGCTTCCAGGTACTTTTTCCCTTCGGTCAGGTACTGGTTGGTGATGTACTCGGTGCCGAGGTCGCGGACCTGATGGTTCGACTGCGAGCGCGCCAGCGTGCCGTCGATCGCGGTCCACATCGGGATCTTGCCGAGCAGGCCGCCCAGGTGCCCGTACATCTCGTCGCTGCGCTTGGTGGCGTCGTAGATCGTCTCCTGGCCCGCGTGCGCGCCGTCCGGCAGCCATTTCGCGTAGATCCGCAGCGGCTCGCGGGTGGTCCGCACGAGCATGTGGTCCGGCGTATCCGGCCATTTGCCGCGGATCCGCTCCTCGCGCCGCATCGTGAATTCGTAGGACGGGTAACCGTTCGGCCCCGCCGCGATATAGCCGGGCACGGCGAGCGGGTCGAGCGCGGTGAAGAGGGCGGTCAGCGTCGCGTCGTCGAGCTTCTCCAGCGTGCCCTGGCGAGCGGCCGTGCGCAGCCAGCGCGACTGCTGCTCGACCGGCAGCTTCACGACCTTCGCGAGGTCCGGCGGCAGGGCGGCCGCCTCGGCGGCGGGCGTCGCGTCCGGCGCCGTCTGCGCCGCAGACGCGCCCGCCGCGAGTGCGAGGGCGCCCGCCAGCGCCGTGGTCGCGAGCCGCTTGCGCAGCCGTTGCGCGGACCTGCCGCGCCCTTCGATCTGTGTCATCCCTGCCTCCCGGAAATGTGCCGACAAAACTGCTTAGTGCTCCTTTCGGCTCGCAAGTTTCGCCAGTTCCTCATCGCGCAGCGCGCGGCGCAGGATTTTTCCGACGTTGGTCTGGGGCAGCGCATCGCGGAACTCCACCAGTTTCGGGGTCTTGTAGCCGGTCAGGTTCTTGCGGCAGTGGGCGAGCACCTCGTCGACCGTGAGCGACGCGTCGCGCGGCACCACGAACACCTTGACCCGTTCGCCCTGCACCGGGTCCGGCACGCCGATCGCGGCCGCTTCCCGGATGCCGGGATGCATCACCAGGACTTCCTCGATCTCGTTCGGATAGACGTTGAAGCCCGACACCAGGATCATGTCCTTCTTGCGGTCGATCAGGCGGACAAAGCCCTTGTCGTCCATCACGCCGATGTCGCCGGTCGAGAACCAGCCCTCGGCGTCGATTACCTTCGCGGTCTCGTCGGGGCGCTGCCAGTAGCCGCGCATCACCTGCGGCCCCTGCACGCACAGCTCGCCCGGCTCGCCGAGGTTCGCCCAGCTGCCGTCCTCCTTGCGCAGGCGCACCCGGGTCGACGGCGCCGGCAGGCCGATCGAGCCGCTGAAGTCGTGCATGTCCTGCAGGTCGACCGGGTTCATCGTGACGATCGGCGAGCACTCGGTGAGCCCGTAGCCTTCGACGATCGGGCAACCGGTGACCGTCTTGAAACGCTCCGCGACCGAGCGCTGCATCGCCATGCCGCCCGCCATCGCAAGCTTGAGCTGCGAGAAGTCGCGGCGCCGAAATTCCTCGTTGTCGAGGAACGCGTTGTAGAGCGTGTTGATGCCGGTGATCCCCGTGAAGGTTTCGTTGCGCAGGATCTTCATCACCATCCTGGTGTCGCGCGGATTGGCGATCAGGATGTTGCGGCCGCCCAGGCCGATGAAGATCAGCGCGTTGAGGGTCAGCGAGTAGATGTGGTAGAGCGGCAGCGGCGTCAGCACGGTCTCGACGTCGCCCGTCATCTGGTCCGAGACCCACGACTTGGCCTGCAGCAGGTTCGCGATCAGGTTGCCGTGGGTGAGCATCGCGCCCTTTGCCACGCCGGTCGTGCCGCCCGTGTACTGCAGGAACGCAAGCGCGTCGCGGGTCAGCGGCACGGGCGCAGCCGGGCGGCGCGCGCCCTGCGCGAGGGCCGCCCGCAGTCGCACCGCCTGGGGCAGGTGATAAGCGGGCACGAGTTTCTTCACGCGCTTGAGCACGAAGTTGATCAGCCGGCCCTTCGCATTGAGGCCGTCCGCGAGCAAATCGCCGAGCGCGGTCACGAGCACGTTCCTGATCTCGGTGCCGGGCAAGGCCTCTTCGAGCGTCTTCGCGAAGTTCTCGAAGACGACGATCGTCTGCGCGCCGCTGTCCTTCAGCTGATGCGCCAGCTCGCGCGCAGTGTAGAGCGGGTTCACGTTGACCACCACGGCGCCGGCCTTCAAGGTGCCGAACAGCGTGATCGGATACTGGAAGGTGTTGGGCAGCATGATCGCGACCCGGTCGCCGGGCCGCACGCCGATGCCTTGCAGGTACGACGCGAACGCGTCCACCTTGCGCGCGAGCGCGCCGTAGCTGAGCTTCGCGCCCGCGCTGAGATAGGCGGTTCGATCCGTGTAGCGCGCCATGCACTCGTCGAAATACTGGACCAGCGATTCGTACTGCGTGAGATCGATCTCATGCGGCACGCCGCGCGGATACGCGGCATACCAGACGCCATCGGTGTTCGGCGTCTGGGCCGCGGCGGATACGACGGGGGCGGTCATCGGAGTCTCCTGGCTGATGATCTCGACGCGCCGGCGCGCGACGGCGCCGGGCTGCGCGGCGTGCGCCGCGCGCTGCGGGGTGGGGCGGGTCAGGTCGTGTGCGGCTCGGGCGTATCGGCGGGAGCGCTTTGGCGAACCGGTGCGAGGCTCTGCGCGAGCGGACACAGATCGGGCGGCAGCGTCGCGCCGGCCGCCGCCGCATCGCCGAGCACGGCGGCGAAGATCGCGAGCTGGGTCGCGTCCGGCATCGGCGCCTTGAGTGCGGCGACGATCAGCGACGACAGTCGCGCGATCAGCTGCACGTCGTTCATCGTGCGGCCCTGCGAGAATTCCTCGATCAGGCTGTCGGTCTCGGCGCCCGCGAGCGCGCCGGACAGCGCGCCGATCGCGTAGTGCAGCCGCCAGCCGAGTTCGGCGCGCGGCAGGTTCGGCAGCGCGCGCTGGAACGCATCGAAGAAGCGGCCCGCGACGCTCGCGTAATGCGCGGTCAGGAAACTGCGCACGAACGTCGACGGATCGGTGTAGGCGCGCCCGATCAGCCGCAGGAACGCGCGGCCGCCGCGTTGCGGATCCCGCGAGGCCTGCAGCGCGGGGATGAACATCGCCCCGAGCACATGCTCGCAGGTCACGTTCGCGCCGAGCTGCGCGTCGAAGCGATCGAGCAGCCGCAGGCGCTCCTCGTTGAGCTGATCGAGCCGCCGCGACAGCATGGCGTGGATCAACGCCTCCTTGCTGCCGAAGTGATAGTTGACCGCGGCGAGATTCACCGCGGCGCGCGAAGTGATCTGCCGCATCGACATCGCCTCG
>NZ_JAAGNW010000048.1:35159-36433 GCF_010645215.1 Burkholderia multivorans
GAAGCCATGTTCGATGAAGAGATCTTCGGCCTGATCGAGGATGCGCGCCTTCGTCCCGCCGGATTGCCGGCTGGCTTGACGAACTGCCATGTTCCGCCTCCCATGCCGGTTTCCCGGCCCGCGAACAAGCGATTCAAATATGTAATTGAAACAACCGTTTTTATTAAGATAAAAAGCGTCGAGGGTCGGCGGCAAGCATCTTTGTCGATAGATTCCTCTAGAGTTTGGGGTGCGTTGCAGCATGAAAAAGCGCGGGGCGCGCCGCAGCGCGCCCCGCGCGATGATGCACTGCACTCAGCGTAGCTATGCGGCGGCGCTGGTCGCGGCGGACTGCGTCATGTCGATGCCGCGTCGTTCGCGGCTGAACAGGATCAGCACGGCGATCACGACCGCGACGATACCCGCGACGAGCGCGAGCGCGAGCCCGTAGTTGTTGTCGTGGCTGACCGCGATCTGCGCCTGCCAGGTGGCGTTGCCGGACGCGAGCAGGTTGCCGAGCTGGTAGACGAAGCCGGGGAAGGTCGCGCGGATCTCGTCCGGCGAGATCTCGTTCAGGTGGACCGGGATCACGCCCCATGCGCCCTGCACCGAGATCTGCATCAGGAACGCGCCGATCGCGAGCGCGACCGCACCGCTCGAGAAGGCCCACAGGGGCAGCACCGGCAACGCGAGCAGGGCGGCGATGAAGATCGCGCGACGCCGGCCGATTTTTTCGGAAAGCGAACCAAAGGTCAGCCCGCCGACGATCGCGCCGATATTGAGCACGATCGCGATCAGCGACACCGTGTGCGGATCGAACTGATGCTGTTCGCGCAGGAAGGTCGGGTAGAGATCCTGGGTGCCGTGCGAGAAGAAGTTGAACGCGGTCATCAGCACGACCGCGTAGATCGACAGCTTCCAGTTCTGCCGCAGCGTGGCGACGAGGCTCGGCCGCGGGCGCTTCTCCATCTGTTTCCAGGCGGGCGATTCGGGCACGTGCGAGCGCACGTAGAGCACGAGCAGCGCGGGCAGCACGCCGACCATGAACATGCCGCGCCAGCCGATGTACGGGTAGAGCACCCCGAACACCACCGAGGCGAGCAGGTAGCCGCTCGGATAGCCGGCCTGCAGCAGCCCGGACACGACGCCGCGCGAATGGGTCGGCACGGTTTCCATCGTCAGCGCCGAGCCGACGCCCCATTCGCCGCCCATCGCGACGCCGAACAGCGTGCGCAGCACGAGCAGCGCGGCGAGGCTCGGTGCGAAGCCGGACGCGAGTTCGAGCAGCGAGTAGC
>NZ_JAAGNW010000048.1:36443-37289 GCF_010645215.1 Burkholderia multivorans
GTCCAGCCGAGATAGGCCGCAATCGTGACGTTTCGTTGTTCTCGGGTCCAGCTCATGACTGCGGTCTCCTGGTGAGGCGCGCCGGAATCGCTTGCACCGCCCGGCTGCGCGCGCGGCGGGCGGTACGTCGAGTGTACGCCGCCCGTCGCACGGCCGTGGCCTTTGCCGGTTCCGATCGGGATTAATCCCTATGAAAATAAGCCGGGTGATATGGGAAAGCTTAAATCAGGTGATCATGAATGAAAGAAATGTATTTTTAAATTAATATCGAGTTTATTTAATTGAAAGAATTGAGATGTGTGGATCAGGCATGCAAGGAGCGCGACATGCAAGCTGTTGAAGGGCCGGCGCTGCCGGTGTTTGAAACCGGGCGCCTGTGGCTGCGCCCGAGGCGGCTCGCCGATCTCGAGGCCTGTCTCGCGATGGATCGCGATCCCGAGGTGACCCGGCACATCGAGGGCCCGTGGGCGGATCCCGTCGAGCATCGGCGCTTCGTCGAGCACCGGATCCTGCGCGACTATCCGGACGGGCTCGGCTACTGGTCGATCTTCGAGAAAACCGACCCGACGCGCTTTGTCGGCTGGGTCCTGCTGATCCCGGATTATGCCGACGGCGGCCATGAGGTCGAGATCGGCTGGCGGCTCGTGCGCGACGCCTGGGGGCGCGGCATCGCGAGCGAGGCCGCGGCGCGGATCGTCGCGCATGCGTTCGGGACGGTGCGGCTGCCGCGCATCATCGCCGACATCGCGGCCGAGAACGACGGCTCGCTCAAGGTCGCGCGCAAGCTCGGCATGCGCCGCGTGGAGATCGTGCAGGACGGCCGGCCGTACGTCCGCCATCGCCTCG
>NZ_JAAGNW010000049.1 GCF_010645215.1 Burkholderia multivorans
ATCGAGTGCTTCAGTCACGTACCGCCTACCGGCCATCCCACTTGTCACGGGATTTGCCAACATCAGCCTCTCAATCTCTCGAACCTGCGCTCGTGAGCCCGGCAGGGGGTCGCGATTGCCCGACGCTTCGCGCTCCCACCAGTGCAGCACGGATGGCGCATCTGCATGCTTCCCAACGACGGTTTTCGAACCCGGCTTCGGGCTACTTCGACCTTGCTTACCGGACTCCTTAATCGGCGGAGCATTTTCTGCGGAGGGTTCCGGCGCGGTTCCCGCAAAGAACGGAGGACGCTCCAATACGCGCCTGCGGATTTCTGCGTTGCGCGCATCCGACTGCACACGCTGCTCGTGGATATAACGAGGCATTTCATTAATGTCCCCCGGCTGCCGTCGCGGTGGCGGAGTCCTCGCATCGAATGATTGAACGCCAATGGCCGAGCTAAATTGCAGTACAAAAAACAGACAGTCTAGTGGGTCACTCAAGTCAAGCGATAACGGAGTACCGCTTCCGGGATTATTAGGTAACTTATAACCAGCCTCCCTTCTTGCGTGATAGCGTTCCGACGCATCATTTTTCTGCGCGAGTTTCCGTTGCTGTGCCTTAGTGATTCGTGATTTCCGGCGAGGCATTTTGAGCTCCTTTCAACGGTGGATGGGGTGTGGCGGCCCCATGCTCCCGCGTGATTTCAGTGAGATGAGTCGACAACCCCGGACGCATTAGAAGCAGGAGGGCATCCTGCCTGATGCACTCCTGCGCAGTACTGCTCCGCTGATCGCCAGGCTCGTCCCGGCAAATGTCGCCGCCCATCGCACCGCCCCGTTCGCTCACGCACTGGACGGTCGCGTAGCCGAGGTCCAGTCGAAACCGCGGACATCAGGTGGCAGTCCAGCATCTGCTGCGCGACCGCCCACACCAACTGCCACCGCATTTTGCGCAGCCACTTCATGAGCGTCGCGCTATCCAACGGCAGTCTCAAGGCCGCCGGATAGCGCGACGTGCCATATGGGGTCGACACGCGGCGGGTGGACTGCAGCGCCCCCTCGCGAATCAGCGCACGGATCGGTACTCCCCCCCCTGGGCGGTCTCGCCGAAGCTTGCCTGACGATCGCCGGCAGATTGACGCGGGTTACTTCGCCCGGCGTCGATCGGCGCTCGTTCGAATCGCCGTCACCCGCCGTGCGGGTACTCCACCATCGCGGCAGAGTCGCCCGATCACCCATCCGCTCCTGCTTTGCCTCCAAGTCGTATCGCATGGTGCCCTCCGGGCTGCATACGCATCACGTCCATCCATGACTACTTCATCCCATTTCCCGCAGCAGTTCAGTCGATACGCCTAATGTGATGGTCTCATTAACGCTGTGGTGGTGGCGGCATTTTATTTACTGGCGGTGGCGGAACAGGACCGCAAACCTCACCCAAGGCTCTCTTGCATATCACTTTGTCTTTGCGAGCAATTTATCGATAATTTTTCAAACGAAATTCCTGGCCGCTTATTACTTTACCATTACCATTCGACGAAATCTCAACAATTTGAGAGGAAACACTGATCTGTACTTTCCCATCTAACCCTCTACTAATCAATGCGATGTAGGCTATCGATGTCATTTCATGGCCAAAAAGCATCCCCTTCAAATCGCTCATTTTATCGGGCGCATTCGGTACGGTTTCCCCACTCAGCCTGCCAAGGACGCTCGCGGCTTCTCCAATTCCTTCCTTGCCCGCGCTCCAGACAGGGAATTTTTCGGGCGATATTCCGATGCGAATAGCATATAAAAATTCGCCTTTGATTGTGTAGATCATCGTCCCGCCGCGCAGCGTTCCGGAAGTAAGGATCAGTGGATTTTCTAATTTGATATCTGATAACCGGATCTTCATGCCCACAGCCCCTGCCACGCCTCCCGGCAGCGAGATCCCTTTGATATGTGCTCCGAGTTTATTTTTGCCCCAATAATTTCCCGCCGAACCCACGCCAGCTTCAAGGGAGGTTACATCTTTTCCATTAAATGTATGAATCAAGCCCTTGAATGCCCCTTCATCCTTGATATCAGCTACCCCAAGGCTATTACTTTTTCGCGAATGGTACCCGGTCCCGCCTGTAAACTCCGATCCCTCCACATAGATATTGTAAGGCACTTCAGCATCTGACTTTCCGTAGATTAATCCCTTATCTCTGAAAACGGAAATATCTCCCCTGATAAGTTTGTCTGTATTTTTATGACTTTCCCAGAAAAATGGGAATCGCTGCAAGAAAGTCGTCGAGCTGGGCGGCCTCACATCCTTCCCCTCCGCCACAACTCTGTATTTTTTTCCACCCGCAACAATAAAACCTTCCTGCAGTCCCTCTGTTTTTTGTAGCATTCCACCCAGACTCACCCCCCCCCAACCCTGTTTGTCTGTACGGAAAAATGATATATCGGGCGTCAGATACTCATCGAAGCCTATTTTTGTCAGCGCATGCACCATCAGATCACTACCAAGCCCCTCGTCATACGCAATCAAAGCTACGTGCCCGCCTTGCGGGATTTTTAATAAGTCTGTAGCGGTATTGATGTTTATTTTTTTATTATCAAGCAGCGGAGTATAATTTTGAGGCGAGAGCCCTTTTGTCAGGTGGCGGGCCCGGTCTGGTGTGATAAGACCCTGTTGTTCGAGTGAGATAAGCTTGGTCCAGCTTTCCGTGAAATCCGGGTTTCCTGCCGATGCAGTACGCAACGGATCCACTTTGGCCTTTTTCCATGTTGCCAATTTGACAGCCAAATCCATTTCCCCCTTACTGAACAAAGCGTTCTTGACCTCATCCCGGATCACAAGTTTTTCTGGTACAGATCCTTTATATTTTTTAAGTTCAAATCCGGGCGGTGTGTGGATGAAAATAAAACCGCCCTCATTTAATATTTTAGGCGCAGTTTTGAAATTGGAAACTGCAATGCCCGCGGACGACGGCGCACCATATATTCCCAGCAAAACCTGTTTTTGCTTGACCCTATTCAGCGTCAGAAATTCCTGGATATAATCATCCAGTGAACCCGAAAGAATGACACGTGCCGCTCCAGTTTCAAACTGCCCGGCAGTCAGGTCGATGATGCTATTCTTACCGTCCTTGGTAGCAATAACAAAGAAATGCGTACCAGGCATCAGATCATCCATGGCTTCCAAAAGATACATGCCACCGATCTTTACCCGATAACCTTCTTTTCTTAAATCATCGGTCAGCTTGATGGCCGCATCCATGCATTTCTCACTGGGTTTGTTAATAAATCGATCGTAATCCCCTGCCATGATTCGGCGCTCGAGCGCATCCAATTCGCTTTTGCTCGCACTACTCGACAACCGGATCTCATTGAGCTGCTGAATTTGCCGCGGCGGAGTTGAATCATTAATTTCCAGCGCTGCGCACCTACCGGGCGACCGTTTGGCGCGCCGGCAAATCTGGGCACGATCCGCATTGAATTTTTCCTTAACCAATTCATCTTCCAGGTTGCTAATGATATAATGATACTTTTCCTGTGTATCGATATTCGCTACTTCCTGATCCAATCGCTCGACGACTGATTTGATATCTTTCCTGTCGAATTGCTTCGCCAGCTTCTCAACGACTGATCCTTTCATGACCTGCCCGGGAAGATCGTGATTCAATTTTGAGAGCACCGTCTTATCCTGGAATAGAGGTGAACTCACTTTCGGCGCTTTGCTCCCTCGGCCTACGTTTTGCGACATCTTGGGAGTGAATTTCTTCAGGATTTTTTTGCTGGCAGCTTGCAACCCCTCGGACACGGAATTCGCGCCGAGATTCAGTGCAATGCTCAAAGGCACCGCCTTCAAGATCGCCGATTTTTCATTTTCGTTGTAAGTCACATGATATTCAAAAAATGATTGCCCCACATCCACGCCGATGTCGACGGCCAGCTCGAAGGCCAATGCAGCGCTTCGACTCAGATTTAATACGACCATGCCGCCGGAGGTAAGCGCTGCCGCCAAAACCGTGGTAGCAATGAATTTCGCCGCAGAAACCAGGTTCGCTGTATCGAGCTCTTTCTCTGTGAATGTCATCGTCGAATAGGTCTCGATGATGTCGCCCGCCATCAAACCGGTAAACTCACCCATGACCGACTTCGCATCTACGTTCTTCCAAGTTCGTTTACTCAGCCTCAACCTAGAGCCATAAACATTCTGTAAACCACTTTGTTCCATCAAGTTCCAGGCCTTTTTCACCCCCTCCCGAGTGTCCAGCAAGCGCTGTGCGCGAAGCGCTTTGCCCTCATCGCCAGGGTACATGTTGAGAAATTCGCGCCATGCCTTGACGGATGCCCGAAAAATGCTGTTAAGCATGGGATCTTCCCTAAGCGCCGCACGATAGTTGGTATCGCTGGCGACCAACTGGGAGAGCTGGTACAGATAATGCATCGGGCTGGACCTGAACGTGGCAGCATCCTTTCGCTGCAAGAGCGAGACCGAAGATCCCAACCAGCTGAGTAGTTTCGGATCTGCCTCGTAGTCTCCAACGTCATGTTTCCGCATTTCGTCGACCGCTTTCGCCGTTAAAATCCGCCACGGAGAATCACGCGTATCAGTTGACAACAACAGCAGCCGCCCGCCGCTGATCTCGAATCCCAGGATATCCAGCACGGTTCGATGGCGCCCATCATGACTGGATACCAGCAATGTCGCATCCGCCGTATCGCCACGCATAAATTTCAATGGCCCCTCAAGATCGGATCTTGACAAATCCACCTGACCACCCTTCACCTGCTCCTGCAATGCCTGAACATTATCTTTGAAGGCATTTAATTTATACATTCCATATGCCTGCTTGATATGACTATTATCGAAGCGGGTATAAACGCTCCCTCTGAATATTTCGTCATCAATGTTGCCAGCGAGCTCCTCGATGGCCTCCCGAGAAAGGAATGCACCATTTTTAAGCTGGATTCTATCGATCTTAAAACTTGTGAATGAAATGGGTTCGATGATGGAGTAATCCCATTTATTTTTTGCAATAATCGCCTCCCGCCATACACCAGACTTGACCTCGAAAAGTGTGGCCTCAATGTCCGACCTGATGATTTTTCCCTTTGACCGCCCAGCTTTCAGCATCCAGCTTTCCGGGCGGAAATATACTTTAACCTTATCTTCCGGCGATATATCCTTGATATGATGTCTAGCCAGGATGTTGGTGACTTCATCGTAAATAAAATCCCTCGGACGATCTAGCCAGTCCCCAATTTTTATGACATCGGCCGCCGCGTAACTCGCTGCCTCGCTGGATTCGGCTGATCCAGATTTCATATAGGCTGACAGTTCCTCATCAAAGTGTGTGCCAACCAGCCTCGGAATCGGCCCGGACACCGTTGCGGTAGCATTGCCGGTCTCGCTGAAAGTTCGTGCTGCATCCATTTCTGCTTGATCAAGCTCATACCTCTCACCGAGCCGGCCAACAAATTCGTCCGGCGAGATATGCAGGACATTTTGTAACGGCGCAATCCTGATGTACTTACTGTAAAGCTTATCCATGTAATCGTTATATCGCGACGAAACTTCCGCCCCTCGCCGAGGTGATGGCCTGACAATGTCCTCGTACATATGGCCAAGAGGAATTGTTGTATTTTCTTTTGATGTTGGCCAGGCATCCTCATCTTTCATATGAATTTCAGGAATGATATTCAGATAATGCTGAAGTTGCAGCCACGCTTGTGTGTTGCGTTGTTCCTTGCCTCGTAAAGAAGATGCAATATCACTCGCCACCTTCTGCTCGGCCAGTATATGCACAAGGTTTTTTAGTTGATCCTTTGACTGAAGAAACAACGCAGAAAGTGCATCCGCTGCCGGATCGGATACGGGAAATTCGAGGCTGATATAACCATGGCGCAGCGCAGCGCTCAATTCAGCATCCTCGTTAAATAGATCAATCGCCGCTCTCAAATCCATCTCCACCAAATCGACGCCTATTACGGCGGATATCAGCGTAACGGGGAGTTCTTCCGCCCGGATGCCTTCCGCGGTTTCGTCGAGCAATGCCTGCGCTAACAACAAGAAATATTCTGATTGCTTATCGGAGAAATGCTGTTCGCTGACGTTCTGGGGGCGGGTGGGCGCAGTACTGCTCCCGGATGGGGAAACATGGGTGGTGTCTACTGCCGCGAACGTGGTGGCCTCGGTCGACGATGGCTGAAGATGCCTGATCGAAATCCCCGTACTTTCAGCATGGCCCTCTTCGACCGGGATGCTTTCATCGCCACGATGTTCAATTTCCCACAGGACGTATTCAGCCTCCGTCAGGATCGCCTTGGCGAACGCCTTGATTTTGCTCATCAACTCACTCGGACTAACACTCTGCAAAATATCCTGTTTAGCTTCCTCTACCTGCAGTTGCTGTTCAAAATATGAACGCTTCACCCGCCTTTCCTTGTGTTGGTCGCCTCCCGCTGCTTGTTGCGTCGGGTCATAGTCACCCACCAGACGCTGGGTCGGGATGACGCCACTGCTGACCGGATTGAGCTCCATCTCCCGGGCAATCGCCTGCGGCCCGCTCAATGGCGCATGGGGCTGTTCGAGAGGGTGGTGCGACACCGGCGCAACCTGGGCGTCCGCGCGTCCCCCGGTCGGCAGGGTGAGTGCGCGGCCCAACAGACGATCCGCGATGCCCCCATCCATGCTCCTTCCAGCCGGCGCGACGGGAGCGGGGTGGCTGCCCTTTCCGACCGATTCAGGCGTCGTCTCGAGCAGAACCTTCCGGGTGTCCCCGGTTGAGAAGGCCTCGGGCGCTTCCTGCTGGAAGAACGGCATGCGTCCGGATCGTCGCTGTTTCGATTTCCCCAATCGTTTAACGACCGACTGAGCATCGACATACCCCTCTCGCCTGACCACCTCATCCTGCTGGGCGCGCTGGGCCTGGCGCTCAGCACGCTGCGCCTTCTCCGCCTGAGCCATCCATTCCACCGGACCTGTCAACCGCTCGCTGTCTTGCCGCCATTCACGCAGTTCTTCTGCGGAATAGAGATCCGTACTCACCTCAGTCGACGGACCCGCTGCCGGACGGGCATGACGCGGCGGCGCTTCAGGCGCCCGCCAAAGGCCCACTGGTTTTCTTGAAATCGGCTGATCAAGTCGCGTCCCCCGCCGCTGCGTGCCATAGACGTTCGCCCCTTCTCTTGGGAGCGGGTGCTCCGGCTCGTCCTCAAAATGCTCCCGGTTGGCATAGACATTCACGTTCTCGGCTCTTCCGCCGAGCGCAAAGTGCATATACAGCCAGAAGATCATCGCATGACGGGGATTGTTCAGATTGAACTGCGCGTCCCTGGCATGCAAAGCAGGATCGCGTGGATATCGCGCATTGATCACCCGATCATGCGCCTCCGACGACCGGCGCTGATCCAATTTGCGCTGTTGCCCTTTCTTGTTGTTCTTATTTTTACTGCTGGTAGCAAAATCGGGCACGATAGTCTCCAGACGAAGAGCCATACTTATCGAGGCACACCTGTCGCGGCCGCCTCAGGGGGCTTTGACCAGGTCTGTCTGAGTAACCAGCGTGGTGTCGCTCCCCAGTGGTGGGGTGGTATCCCACGCCGCAATGGCCTTTTTAACCGTCGCCAGCACTTTGTCGTCCAACATCCCTGACACGGTGACAGCAAGATGATGCGCAACCATCTGGTTGCCTTCGGTATGCGGACTGCCCTCGACCTCGATGCCCGCCAGCTGCGCACGCTCGAGCGCAGTGGTCGGTTTGGCCTGTCGCATCAGATCCGCCTTGAGCATCGCCGCTATCTCCTCGAACGACTTCCCCTGGTCGACCTCGACCTCCTGCTTCGACACCGGCACCGCCTTGGCCACCGCATCCGGCACCACGTCGATCGGAATCGTCACCGAAAAATTCAGGCACAGTAGCGGCTTGTCCCCCAACGACTGCCAGAAATTCCCCAGGCTAGACAGGTGCTCCGACGGCGCAATCACCCGCGCGAACGTTGGGCATGCCCGCCCGTCCGAATCGAGCAGTTTGATCGACGTCGTCAGGCTCAACAACGCGTTCAGCAACAGGTTCATCACCACCATCCTCTGACTGGCCGGCCCGATGTCCGACTTCACCTGATCCGGCTTCTCCCAGTACGTGATCAGATAACAGCACCGTACGTTCGTCTGGCGGGGCGCAAAGGTACCCTTGGTCGGCTGGTACGTCGGAGCGCGCCCCACCCGCAGTTCGAGGTCTTCCTGGATGTCATAGAGGAACACGCAGATCGACGGTTGATCCGGCGGGTTGTCTTTGGCCGGTATGTCAAAGCGAATCTTGATGGTATTGGGATCGCTGCCCAGATTGATGTACTGCTTGATCCGGGTTTCAATCGCCGTGTTCAACTGCAGCAAGCGGTCATCGACGACATGCCCGCCTTGGTACTTCTTCAGGTTCTCGGCTTCATCTGCCGTCCCGGCCAGATTTTCATTGGGCGTGTCATTCGTCGTCATGATTCATATGGGGATGTTTCACGGCAGCGCGGCGCGGGCTCGGGAGCACTCCCGAATGTCCTCACCGTCTGCCTTCACCTCCCCGCTCCTGTCGAACACCGCATTCGTCGATGATGGGGCGCAGCGCGCCGCACCGCTTTCCTTAAAAGCGCGGCGTGAGCCGCCCGGTCTTGCCCAATTCCCGTCGTACCGCCCGCTCGATATCGGCCAACGTTACCGCCCGGCCCGCCTCCGCTGCCAACCAGCTCGCCAGTAGCGCCACATTGCGAATTCCCGCGCCGGTCAATTCCGTCAGCCGCGCCAGCCGCGACCAGTCGATGTCCTCCGAAACCGCTACCTGCGCCGGCCAGATCGCCCGCCACAAGCGTTCTCGCAAGGCCACATCCGGGGTTTCGAAGTACGTCATGAAGGTCAGCCGGCGGGTAAACGCATCATCCAGGTGGCCGCGGTTGTTGGTCGACAGCACGACCAGCCCCGGATACTGTTCCAGCCGTTGCAGCAGGTACGACACTTCGATATTGGCGTGCCGATCCTGCGCATCCTTGACTTCGCTGCGTTTGCCGAACAGCGCATCGGCTTCGTCGAACAACAGGACGCCGGTGTCTGCCACCGCCAGATCAAAGATTTTGGAGAGATTTTTTTCGGTCTCGCCGATGTATTTGTTCACCACGGTCGCCAGATCCACTCGGATCAGGTCGAGGCCCAGTTCGGCCGCGAGCACCTCGGCGGCCATCGTCTTGCCGGTCCCGGAGTCGCCGTAGAACAGCGCGCTGATGCCCGTGCCGTAGCCGATCTTGTCCGCAAACCCCTGCCGCAGCAGCGCCTCGCGCTGGCGGATCGCCGCCAGAATCTCGCCGAGCTGTTCCATCAGCGCGTCGCTGGCCACCAGATCTTTGAGGCGTCGGCGCGGTTCGATGCGCTGCGCCAGCCGGCCGAAATGTTGCTGCGCCCGGACCTTCAGGGCCGCATACAGGTCGTCCTCGGTCAGGGGCGCGGTGGTATCACGTTGCGTTCGATAGAACTCCGCCTCGATCAGCGTGTGGGATAAGCGGTCCGGATTCACGCGGGTGCGCTTGAGTAGTCCCGTCAGGGCGAAATCAGCCGCGTCGTCATGCCCCATCGATTGAAGCGCCGTCTGCATCAGCGCAACGTCGTCTTCGGCAACCCGTGGCGGCAGGTTCAGCATCAGGCGGGGCACATCCGTCAGTCCTCGTACAGGCTCGTCTGCCGAGGTCAAGACAATCACGGGTTGTCCGTGCTCAGCCAGACGCTGATCGAGCGGCTCGAGCAGTCGGTCATGCTGCGCCTCGAAATCCGCCAACTGACGCAGCACCAGCACGCTGCCCGTGAGACGCGTGACGTGGAGGGCCGCCAGTATCACTTCCCACGCGTCTTGAGAGTTTTCGGGGAGGGTGTTCAGGTTCAGGCCGAACGCCGCATAGCCTGACTCGCTCGCCAATTGGGTGATCAGGGACTCGCGGCCATTCCCCCCCTGCAGCAACAGGATTGGCGTGGTGGGGCTTGATGGTCCGAAACAAAATTCGCCGATGCGCTCCGCGATGGCGTCCCACCCTGCGGTGGCACCACTCGGGTCGACGTCGGCCCGCGGCAACCATCCACCCAGATCCATCAGGATCCGCGGCAAACCCACCGCCTGACCGTTCAGGTAGCGAAACACCGTCTCGGCGGTGCGCAAGTAAATTGCATCGCCTCGATCGGACAGCCGTCCCGAGCGTTCCACCGACACCATCAGGCCATGGCGCAGCAACGGCGCCTCGGACGAAGTGAGCGCAACGCGTGACGCGATGCGCTCGGTGGCACGGCGACAGAACACCGTAAGGGCGAGATCAACCGTGGGCCAGATACCCTGTTCGTCACCCTGCAGATAGGCAATCAGTGCACCGTAGCGCGGTTCCATCAACGGCAACAAGCCCAGAATCAGCGCACCACACTCCACACTCGACAGGCCGAATCGCTCACCCAGTTGCGCCATGCGCCCGCCCACGACCACCTCCGGCAGCACCACCGGGGGGATATCCGAGTCCACCGTTTCCAGCCAGCGCAACACGCTCTGCGATTCGGTGGTCTCGGGCTCGTCGGGCGCGCGCATGATGCCCTGCATATCGAAGCGATCGTCACCACGCTGTTGTTGCCGAACCAGCTGTTGTTGCAGCAGCGTGTCGACGGCTTCCAGCCACGGGGTCAGCTCCACCAAGGCATCGAGGGGACGGGGACGGCGTGGACGGACAGCCGCCCGCGACGAGGGAGGATCTTGCGTCACCAAATTGAGATCGGCATTCATCACGAGACCCATTGAATGGGTAAAGGTTGAGACAACCACGGCAGCGCAGCGATGGTCAGCGGCCACGTGAGGCCACGCAGCAGCATGTCCTGCGCCTCGTGCTCGACGGCCAGTTGCCAGTGTTCATTCTTGCGAATCAGCGAACCGGGGCGCTGGAGGAACAGTTCGCGCAGATCGTTCACGCTCAGGCGGCTTAGATCAGGAAGTCGACTCAGCGTGGTATTGAGCCAGCTATCCAGATACGCTTGCTTCGCTACATCTACGGTGGGCCACTCGAACGGTTCCGAGTCGTCGGGGAGCGGGGCGAGTCCACACAGAACCCGCGGCACGGGCAAGCGCCAGTCGGCTGCCGGCGAAATGCCCCACGCCAGCCAATCCAGCAGGGCAACGGCGCGATATCGCGCGGCTTCATCGATGAAGTCCGCGTCGTGGGTCAGTTCCAGTGCTTCGAACAGGCGCGGTAGCATTGGCCAGAGCAACGCCAGGCCGCCGCTCGGAACGGACAGCGGTTCGTCGAGGTCGAGTACGGTGGCTCGAGGCTCGGGAGATTGTTGCGGCGCTGGGCGAGCGTCCGTTTTCGTCGATCGTTTGAGCGTGGATTTCAGGTGCAAGGTTGGGCGCGGCGCGCGCAGCCCGAGCGCGACCGTCAGTTGTTTGCGCAAGGCGGGCGAGAGTTCGGCAAGCCAGGTCGTTGCTCGGTTGACCGTGCCGGGCGTTGTGGCGAGCACATGGTTCAGTTGCGAGCGGACCGGCTCGGTCAGAGGAGCGCTGAGGAGATCTCGCAGCAAAGCCACTTCTGCGACATCGCTTGTGAGCAACGTTATTTCGTGACCGGTTGCGGTAAGTTGTGTGTTGGTCAACGGATGCAAGGTCGGGCGAAAAATTACCGGCAAACGGGTGGTGGTCGTCTGAACGAGTGCCGGATATAGCTGTAATACCCTTAATGCACTGAGCGACAACACCCTTGCCCAATTGGATTTGATTGGCACGTCGACACCTATGTGTTCGGTCAGCCATGCGCATAACGCCCACAAAGTAGCATCGCTGAACGTCATCACCAATCGATGTCGGGCGCGAGGATTGAGACAGCGCAACGCGACTTCTATGCGAGTAGATGGATCGTCGAAGGAGCAAACTCGATTCAGGTATTCGTTTAGCACTCGATCAGTTTGGCTTGGAGTGTGCAAGCGTTCCGGTTGGGCAAGATAACCGGTATCTAGATAGCTTAAAAAATTCGATATTTCACGCGCCGGTGTTCGTGTGTCAACAATTCTTAAAAAATCTGGCTTCGAATTTTCCCTCAACGATTCGCTGTGGTTAATGCCGTCATCAGCATCATTTGCAACTCCTCCGCCAGTAACTCGGTCGCCCGAATCGCTTGTGACGGTGCTTTTGCGTAAAATATCCATCAATATGCGAATAAAATTAGAAGCAGTTTGCCTCATAAGTTGAGTCTCAAACTGCGAAAGCGATATTTCCCCAATGTGCAGCGTCAATTTATCAAGTCGCACATTGTATATGCGCGAATCATATTTCTTGAAATGGATGGAAGATTCTGTGAATTGACGCATCATCGATCCGCAAAATAATGCTCTGCAACGCGCCTGAACTTCACCCGCATCGCGCCTACTAATTCGCAATGCGAAGCGAAATTTCTCTATCACGACAGAATTCACAATCAACTCCTTAAAATAATAAATTGATTGCATCCTATTTTTCAATTTCCGCCACTTTATAGAAAATCCCGTTGTAACTGTCAACATAAATGTATATCGAGCTTGCACCATTGTATTCGCTCCACGTCATGCCGGGTGAGATAATATTAAGACCGTTCGAATTCCAGGAAATATCTTCAGGACTATTAAAATATTTAACCTTGCCTTCTTTATCGACAATTGCCACTTTGGCTTGCTTAAATTTGTGATCGGCGGTCCAATTTTTTACAATCAAAAACCAACGCGACATGTAGCTCGAAAATTGTGTCTTCGTATTAAATCTAATTCCACCAAATAACAAGTCCCATTTCTCGCAAATCTCACAAACCTCATGAACGGCAGCGCCGCCGTTCATTATTATTGTGCTCGCAATTACATTCCAATAATCACTCGATCCCAATTTAAGTCGATTCTCGTATTCGGAATAATCTAAATTCTGAAGATCTCGATCGTGCGATGAAATATACTGTATCGCCTTTTTTGTCATAGCTGCAATCACAGGTGCCGGGGTATATCCATCTGCCTTTCCCTGCTTATATGCCTTATCCATGGCTTGAGCAATCATTTGCCTGAGATATGGGGCCGTATTTTCTGTGGTTTTGTTTCGCCAATCCGGATCATTGGAAATTCCATTTATCTCAGCCGCCACAAAATTGCGTATCTGCGCTGACCACCCCGATGTGTCTGCCTTGTAGTGACTTCCAAGAACAGCAAAAGATGACGACAGCGTTGTCGATATAGCCGCATCACCAACATCCTTGGCAATCTGAATGTACTGATCCGACGTCGGTGGTACACTATAACTCCCATCATTGACCTGCGAGATCGATAACGATCCTCCAGACGCTCCACCAAGTCCAGTTTTTACATAATCCTGGAAACTCACTGGCTTCATGTAGCCGTCAGTTTTGCCTTTTGAGTATGTTGTGGACAACACTGTCCCAATGGAATTCGACCACCCCTTCAAGCTGGTCAGACTCGTGCTATACGACAAACTGGCCGTGCTAAGCGCAGTACTGAATGTGGTCTGCAGCGCAGACGCAAGCGGCGTTTTATTCAATTCGGCAGAATCAAGGATCCCATTGGTCGTGCTGCAACTCAGCACCGCATTACATGCGCTCGACAACGTAGTCGACAACGACGTCGACAATGAGGCCTGGTGACCCGGCGCCAGCCCAATCCCGCTCGACGTCGATACTAAGTATCCGTTCGAATCGAGCTTCACCGACAGCAGTCCGGTACTCAAACTTGTCGTCAGGCCGGACGTCTTGTCATCGATCTGCAGCGTCAGCACGCCTGTACTGCTACTGGTACTGATCGACAGACCACTGTTGTTCGCCAAGGCCAGCGCCAACGTATTCGACGGCATCGTACTCAAGCCCGGACCCGGCACCACATGCAAGGTGCCATCGACGGTAGTCAGCGCACCGCTCACTCGCACCGCCACTCCACCCGGTCCGACCTCAATCCCCGCCCCCTTCACGACCGCCACGCCATCACTGCTCACCGTCAAGCCGCTCGTGTCTTTCACGCGCTTGACCGCCAAGACTCCGTTCTCATCGAGCTCCAAACCGAGACCCGGGCTCTTGGTGGTGATGTCAGCATCGCTCGCCCCCCCCGCCTTGCGTCCCACGTCGGCCCGCTCGATCAATGCCTTGTAATCGGCTTCGGTCGGTGTCGCCCCCGTCTTGAACTTGTCCTTCAGCTCCTCAAGCTTCACATTCGTTGCCATGTCGGCTCTCCTGGTTCATTGCCTGCTCTTCATCTGAGGTCGCATCGGGGGCAACCCATCACACGACGCCCGCGTATCCCGCCTTGCTGCTATTTCGGCATGAGCTTCCCGAGATCCAGCACTAAGTGGCCGCTCTCGTCGATTTTCAGGCCGCCGTTCGGGTCACATTGCACTCGCACGATGTTGTCTTTCACCACCACGGTCACGTTATCCACCTGCAGTTTCAGCCCCGCCCCATCAACCGCCATGCCCGGTCCCGTCTGGACCCTCAGGACGTTCGTGTCATCGGCCAGCGGTGCGGCCAGTTTCAACTTGACACCGGATGTATCTATGGTGATACCGGGCCCATCCACGACCCGCAGCCGATCCTGGTCCACAGTCAATCCACCATTCTTCGCGCATTGAATCGACAGGCCGTCGCTAGTCACAGCCAAGCCGCTGGGACTAGCGGGCTTAACCTGCAAGGTCCCGTTCACTTCTCCAAGCCCGTTGCCCGCCGTCGGTCCCAAACCGGCCAAATCAATCAACGCGCAAAACTCTGTCTCCACCGGCACCTTCATGGCTTTGAACGCTTCTTGGATTTCGCTCAGCTTTTTCAAAGTGACCATGATCTGTGCTCCTATTTATGAATCGAATAGCCTGTCTGTCGGGCTCACTTTGGACGCTTACTTCATTCGATACGTCGCCGACACCACTGCATCTTCCTTCTTCGCAACATATACGACCTGTGCATCTACGTAGGGCGTCGGATATTTCGCTGTTTGTGTCGCCAAATTGGCCGCCCCTTCCGGGGACGCCACCTGCACAAATCCGATGCCGGTTCGCGTATCCGCCGGTCGCACGCCGATCCCCAAGAACGACAGCAACGAATACGACTGATCCCCCACCGGTCGACTGTTGTTTTGCCAGCCACGGTACGTCCCGGCAAACGTCGTGAAGCTGTCGTTCTCAAGCCAATGCACCTGGGCCACCAAGTGACTCGGCACCTCTTCCCGCACGATTTGCTGAATCCACTGATCGAGTTCAGTTGGATTGCCGTAACCGTGCAGCCAATTTCGGTTCAACACCACGCTCAACGTGAACGAGAAAGTCTCGGCGACATACGGGGCAGCCCAGCCATATTGCTTGGCATCCTCGGGCTTGGGCCAAGCAGCTGGGGTGGGTTGCTTGATATCGCTCAGACCCACCGGCTCCACCACCGGGTTGTTGGTCTGAGGCATCACGAAGCTTTTCTCGCCCACCCACTTCACTGTGATCGTCCCCTGCACCGCATCCACGGCCTCGATCTCCATCACAATGTCGGTCAGCGTCTGGTTCTTTCCCAAATCTGCCGTCGTCGGTGTGATCTGCCAACGCGCCTTCGGACGACAGGCCAGGCGATCGCCCACCTTCAGCCCGACAGGAAACGACGGCCCCACCGTCAACCTCACCTTGGGCTGCTTCAAATCCTTAGGCGGCTCGTCGTACTTGAAGTCATAGACCACGCGAGTCAGCCAGGTCGGACTCAGACGCCAGAGCCACGCCGGATTCTGCTTCTCGAGCGCGGCCAGGCTACGCTTGAGGCGCGCATGCTCACCCAGATTGATGGTGACGGTTGCCGACGTCGCGCCGCGATCCGGTACGTCATGAATCACGATGGCCGTAATCGGCTCGGACGTCCCTTGCCGGAGTTCGATCAATTGACCGACCTGCAACGAGTTCGCGACCGCCCCCTCGAGCTTCAGGGTCAGAATATCCAGTCCCGCATCGTTGCCTGAGGTCGGCGTGTTGACGCTCCCCTTATCCTTCACCGTCTGATTCTCCGGCCAATTGTCAGTTACCTGCGCGGGTGCCGGGGCCACCGGTAACAACTCCTGGTGTTCGATCACGAAGAACGGCATGTTCTCCGGCCACTTCGCCTTCGCTTGTTGCAAGCGCTCGTCGAACAGCATCGACCCAATCCCCAGGCGCGCCGCAATCCGCCGCTGCAAGGCCGAGATCTTGCTGATGCTGATGGCTGCACGCTCGTAGCCGAGCCGGGTAATCTGCCGTAAATATCCCTGCTGAACCCAACGGAATTCGGTTTCGTCCGCTGCCAGCAAAGTCCGCGCCGCGCGCTGCTCACCGAAGTACCCCAACAGGTAATTCAGAATCGCCAGTTCCTTCTCGCCATCGGTCGCGTTCTGCAGGACCTGCTCATTCAGACGATGCCGAATGGCGTTCGGCACATCCGCCTTTCCAAACACCACCTCGGTCTGTTCGCTCGCCAGCGGATCCTCAGCGCGTCGCGGCCAGTCGGCACCGCCCCACACCCGGGCGTCTCGATCCCGTCCATCAAACGCCAGCACGGTCGGCAGCTTCGCCAACTGATCCGCCGTATCAGCCAGCACCTGTTCAAACGGCCGCAGGAACGCCATCAGTCGTGTGGCCGGCCCCTCGAGTCGACTGGCTTCTTGCTGCAAGCCGTACACCCCTGGCAACAAGGCGCCCGTGGTCCGGTAGTACCCGGGCTGCCGATATCGACCAGCGAGGATCACACGGGTCGGCGCCTTCATCACCTGCCGCTCGAACTCAGCGCGCATCTCCTGCTTGGCTGCGAGGGCTGCCGCCAACTCCGGGGACTTCACGCTGACCGGTTGACCGCGCTTGCGGACCAACAGAGACGGGAGCCGGGTTGCATCCAGTGTGCCGTCGGGCGTCAGCCACAACCAGCCGTGCTGGTCCCTCGGCACCTGCAGTACCGCCGGCGAGAGCGCCTGGTCCTTGGAATCCAACCACTGGACGCTTTTGACATTGGGCACGCTCATCAGCGCCGAGCGAAGGTCCTGCAACGACAACGAACGTGCCGCAAACGTGCCGTCCTTCGCAATCAATGCCGGGGGCATCTGTTCGATCCAGCCGTGTTCCAGTCGAGGCCCTTCATAGATCCGCTCGGCCCGCTCGCCACGATCCAGACGTGCTGACGCGGTGTCGCGCACCACCCTCGGCAGCAACCAATCGTCCGCCGCCAGCAGCGCCTCGGCGACCGTCTCCGGGATATCCGCGACCGGCGTGTCCTCGCGCAGCTCCAGCACCATTCTGAAATCCGGCGTCCCGTTGGTTTTCGTCGAAATGAGCGGCTCGCGCTTGACGGTCGTGATCTGGGTGATCTCACGCTCACACAGGTTGCGGTTCTCCTTCAGGTACGTTTTCAGTACATCGAGTGCGTCTTTTTCTTTGACCCCCGCGTTCAAGGTCACCCACATCCGGTAGCCCCCCGCCACCAACTTGGTCGCCGGGCCCGTGGTTTCTTTCGACACGAACTGAAACGCATAACGCTTCTCGTTATACGCATACGCATACCGCTCACTCGTCCCGAACGGCGCCAACTGGACATCCCGGAAATAGAACACGCCGTCTTTCGTGGTCAGGTCCAGGACCGCGCGCCGATAATCGTCCAGCGTCACCGGCCCACACGTCAGCGCCCATTCCGGTCCAAACGCGGGCGCAAAGAGCTTGCCGTCGTGGTCCAGCCAGGTCACGGCGGTCCCCGCGCTCACGTCGGAATGCTTGGCGTAACGGTCCGCCGGGGTGAGCAGGTCCTTGAACGGCAGCGTGTGCCGGTACGCGAGATCCGATACCGCAAAGCTAATGGCCTGCAGCAGCGTAACGCCGGGATCATGTTCACCGCGCTCCGTCCACCGCTGCCCCGCATACACCGCGATCGCATCCTGCACCGTCGACCACAGTGTGTCGAAGTGGATGCGTTCCAGTCCCTGCTCACTGACTACCGTGACGTCCGCCATGATTCGCCTCGTTCCGTTCCCCATCGTCTTCCAGGCACCGCTCTGTGGACTACTTGTCCGCCAGGTTCGTGACCTGGCCGAACTCAGCGCCTGTCTATGGCGCAGGCACCACCGACAGTTGCACGCTTTGCTGAACTTGCGCGGAGTGCAGGGTGACGGGGGATCCCCCCTCGACCGGCAGTTCGATCGCGACGCCGATCCGCGTCACGCCCTTCGCCCCTTTGCCGGCATATACATAAAATAAATATGTGGCAGGTTTTACCAACTGGGTTCCGCGGAGATCTCGCTCACTTCCCGCAATCGAATCCTGTGGTCCCTTCGTGTTGGTCCATCCCAGAGACGGCCCACACTGCGCGACGGCTCCCGCATAGAGCGGCTTGCCGCTATCACAATCCACGAGATAAAGACGTGCTTTCGATAGCTTGATCGGCAACGCTGACACACCTGCAATTTCCTCAGGCAGCGCCACATTTAGCTCAACCTGCGTCACGCCGTCCGCCACGATGGCCACTTCGCCCCACAATTTGGAGTGGGCGTACCATGCGCAGAAAATACCGTCGTATTCACGCGGGATGCAATTCAGCACGCCAACCTGACCGTCGCCCAGGACCGGATCCTTCTCCGGATCGCCGTTCAACCGCACCGCCTTCACGATGCGCACCTCCGGCACCCGCTGCATCACATCGCGCACCCCGCCGTGCGACAGCACACGCCCGATCACCGCGATCGACGCGTCATCGTCCGCCTGCAGCCACGGCACATACGCCTGTTCGAGTGCCTGGGCCACCCTCGCCTCGCCCAGCGTACGGCTGATCCCCGTCTCGTACTCGAGGTCCCAACTGACCGTGACCGGCACATACTGAGGATTCACGCACACCACCTGCAACCACGGCGACGCACGTTGCTTCAACCACCGCGCCAAGGCACTCAATCGATCCCCTCGATACGCCGGCCGCCGCGGGTCCGTGCCATCCCCTTGCCGGGGCATCACCACGATCGTCTGCGCCAACGAGCCATCCTCGATCCGTTCCGGCGCCAAGACGGCCAGTTCACGGAGGTTCGAATCGTATTCGCTCAACAAGGTGGTCATATCGACGTTATTCAGCGCCCGCTCGCGATGCCGCAAGCGGCGCGCGACCCGCGCGTCGAACTCGTCCGCCGACTCGGGCGCCCGCCCGCCATGCGACGGCCACGGCTGAAGCACGGCTTGCACGCCAGCGGGCGCATCGAGTGCCTGTGTGATCGAGCCCACCGGCAAGGGTTGCGTAAAGTGAGCCGCTTCCACCGACTCGGGGTGCAGCAGAACTGCATCGCCCGCATTGGTGACCAGCCCCGCCAGCCAGCCGAAGGGAGGAATCGGCGCGGCCTGGTCCGACGCCAGCTCTTCCGCGCTGCGCGTGGGTTGCGTGACCCGCCCTCGCAGCCAATACCGTCCGCTCGGCATACTCGAGGTCGTGCGCGGTGCATCCGCCGGCCATTCGACTGACCACCCGCCGCTCTGCGCGAACCCGTCGGTGCCGTCACTCACGGCGGTCCCCAGGCCATTCCACCGTTCCCCACCCGCCAGATACCGCCAATCCACCAACACGGGCGCGGGCCGGTCGAACTGCCAGTACAGGTTCAGCAGTTGATGTGCTTCGATTCCGTCCACTCCGATGTACAGCTCGGCAGGGGCTTCAGTCGACGGGTCGTCTTCGCCTCCGTGACCAAACGGTGTGACGAGCTGCTGATCGGTGATTTTTGAATCGTGTGCTTCGTAGTCGACCTTCAGGCCTGACCACTGCGGCAAATACGCCGGATGCCATTCGGCTTTCGGGACCACCACCGGGATCACTTCCGAAACATCCACCGAGACGTCTTTCATGATCGGCAATTTGTCGGTGTCCAGCCGGACATGTCCGTTCTTTAGATCAAACACCTGTTGAACGACCGTTTTCGCGATCTTGAACGAAATCACCTGCGGCGGCGCCTCCAGATGGGCCTGATACTCGGCCAATAGGAACGAGTGATTCAGGGCCAACCGTAACCGCCACGGCCAGTCGACCGGATTGTCGCTGTCTGGCGGCTGTGCCCCCTCTTTCCCATCGAACAGCCATGCGTTGAAAAATTCAAACTTCATCGGCACACCAACGGGCGACTTGCCGGTCTCACTTTTACCGAAAAAACAAGGGGCCCCAGAGGTTTGTTCACGACCTTCAGGAGCCCTCGCACTCAGAGTTGCTGCGACACCGAAATCTAGGTTGGAAGCTACCTTCGGCTGGTAACCCAGATCAGCCTTGACCTCGGATTGCGCGAGGCCATTCGAGTTAACGTCGCCGGTATCCTTGTCCAGCCTGAACCAGTTCGCCTGACTTTGCTTCGCATCCGGTCCATACCACTCTTCGAACGGCATCGGCGGCAATCCCTGCCAGATCGGGGTCAAGGTGATCTTCGTGACCCGATTCGCTAGTCGCCACCAGTCGTCGAACCCGACATTCACCCCAGCCCCCTTCTCGGCACCCTCACCAAACGGCAGCCCTCCTTCCGTCACCGACACACCGTCATCGGTCGCACAGTGAATGCCCACCGCACTCTCAACCTTGAGGCCCAACTGCGTGACTACGGGCATCGGCTTGCCATCCGCCCGGGTCAATCGCATCAGCGGCGTGCCCGACGTCAATCCATCCAGGTCGGTGACGGCCGTGAGTGCCCCCCCGTCGGCCGCCAATTCCACCACGCGTTCCGCCTCGGTGGCGCCCACTTTGCACGGCAGCCGCACCCACTTGTCGTCAATGCTCACACCGACCGTCACCGACGCCGCTTTCGGAATCAGAGTCGCAAAGGTCACCGTCCAGGTGCGTATCCCTCCCGCCGCCGCCAGCACGGGCGAGCCCACGATGCGCCCCGTCAAGGCATCCCGATCCGCATCCAGTCGCACCGGCTCGCCCGGCCGCGCCGGTGATGCCTCAAACAGCCTCAACCCCTGCGCCGGCCACGCCAATCCCGCCGCGTCATCCCACACCACCCGGGTACGGCGCCCACCGGGCCGCGTCGCATCCTTCACCACCCACCGCACATCCGTCACCCGTGCCGAATTGGCCACCATCGGTTGCGTCAGCGCGTAGTGAACGGCGGCGCCCACACTATCCTGCCCCGCATCCAGCCGCAGCCCGGCCGGCAACTCACACTCGCGCACGCCCTCATCGAGCGTAAAACTCACCGCCACCGTATCGGGTCGCGCCAATCGTTCGGTCAGCGCCAACTCCTCCCGGTAATACAGTTCGCGATAGCGTGCCGGCAACGTGTTCAGCAAACCACGCGGCGTCTCGAGCAGCCCCATGACCGCCAACAGGAACGCACGCTCCGACGGCAGCAGGCCATCCGCCTCTGCCGGCGACTCATACAACCGGATCAGACGCGCGCGCTCAAACGCCCAGGCGAACTGGCCTGCCGCGTCGGGACGTCCCGCATCCATTCCCAACAGCACCTGCGCCCAGTTGCCCGTTGCCTTGCCTTTGAACGGCAGCGCCTGGCAATACGCCCGGAATGCGTCAAGACGCCGGCCCAGCGAGCGGTCGTCCAGCACAAACGGCGCCGCCTGCACTCCCGAAGTTTCCGACATGGTTCTCGTCCCCTGTTCAGGTTGCGTCGGTCCCCGACTCAACTCGCTCGAACCTTCACTTGCGTCACAATAAATTTGCCCTTCCCCGGCGTTGGCACCCCCACCGTCGGATCAGGCACCGGCCCGCTCGGCGGAGTGGGATTCATGGCGGGCGCCGTCGGAATGAATACCGCCTGACAATCACTGCCCTTGATCAGCACGGGCGCTCCACTGAGCACCTTCTTCGCGGTCTGATCCGGTCCCGCCACCAGCAACTGAATCATGCCCACGCCCGGCGTGACGAACGCTCCCGACGTGTACGGCACCCCGGGTACGATCACTTTCATCAGGTCCAGGATCAAACACCCGGGCTTGCCATTGATCATGAAGCGCCCGGTGCCCGACAGGACTGCCTGCGCGGGCGCCATCAAGGTCCGACTCCCGAAAGTCGGCTGGAATATCACGATGTCGCCGGTCGCCACGATCAGATCGCCCATCAGAACACCCCGCCCCGGCCGTCACGAATATCCATCGCACCCGACAGGCGTTGCACGCCCGACTGACCCGGCAAGCGGTAGCTCACGGTGATCCGCAACCACCCCACCTGCTGTGGCTCTTCCTCAAACTCCACCGAAATCACCTGCACCCGCGGTTCATAGCGCGCCACACTCTCCAACACCCGCGTGCGCAACACCGCGAGCGTGGTGTCGCCCAGGTTCGCAAACACCGCGGACTGCATATCGCACCCGTAGCCTTCGCGCATGATTCGTTCGCCCGGCTGCGTCTGAAACAGCACGCTCAGGCTCTGCTCCACATTTTTCACGCCGCTGGCCATCGCCACGCCCCCGTCGCCCCAGGCGGTACCATGGTCCGGCTCAGCCAGTTCGAAGGCTGGCGGGAAAGCCCACCCGCGCCCATACAGCCGCGTCTCTTCGTCATTTGCCGGCATCTCGCCCTCCGTCCTGTCGTCCTCGGTCCTGCCGCCCGCACGCCATCACGCTCACCCCAGATTGACCAGCGCACCCTTCACATTCACGATCGCGCTGCTGTTGACCTCCGCCCTCGCCGTGCCCTTCAGGCTCGCTTTCGCACCTTCCACCGACACATCGGCCGTACCCTTCAGGCTCGCTTTCGCCCCCTCCACCGACACGCTCGCCGTGCCCTTCACGGAGGTTTTTACGCTCTGCAGCGTCGCTTGCGCGGCGCCCTTCACGATCGTCTTCGCGCCTTGCAAAAGCGTCTCGGTGGGTTTGAGCGTCAATTGCCCTTCCTCGCTCGCCAGCCGCACGCTTTGCTTGCCGCTTCCCTTCAGGTTCGCCAACGCCGCGAGCTGCACATCCTTGTCGCTCTTGAGCGTCACGCCCGTCTTGCCCTGCAGCGCCAGCTTTTCGTCGGTCGTCATCGTCACGCCTGTCTTCGCCTGCCACTGCACCTTGCCTTTCTTGACCTCGACCTTCACATCACCCACCTCGCTCTGGAGGCTCACGCCCTTCTTGACGTCGAGCATCACGCCCTGCTCCGGTGTCGCTTCCTTCCCAATGCGCCACACCGTCTGGTGCTTGTCGCGATCAAAGCCCAGCTCCGCCACTTCGCCCGCCTTCTTGAGCACCACGCCCTTGCGCGCATTTTTCTCGCTCGGCGCGAACGGCGCCTTCTGGATCGGGTTGTGCACGGCCCCCAGGATCACCGGCTCGCCCCCGAGGAACCCCAATACCACTTCGTCGTCCTTCTCCGGGTAAAAACACATGCCGCTGTCGGTACTCGCATACGGACTCGCCCAGCGCGCCCACAGCGTGCCTTTCCCCAGCAACGGCACGGTCACCGGCAAGCGATTCCAGTCTTTCTTGGGATCCGCCTTGAAAGCTGCTACCTTGCCCACCATCAACCCGTCCGGCACGGGCAGCAGTGGCGGCACGGCCAACTCTTCGTCCAGCCCGATCCACACGGTCGTGGTCGCGCTGCGCGGCGACGCCTCGAACGCATACTCGAGCGCCGTGATCACGCCCGTGCCTGACAAGACCGCGCCAAACCCGGACAAGGTCAGGCGATCGCGCACCCCATACGGCTTGACACCCTCGACCACCAGTTGCACCCGCACCGCCTGCGCCTGTTGCGCCAGCAATTGCCCGGACGCACAGGCCTGCTGGGTGGCGGCATCGACGCCGCCGGGCGAAGCCAGCGCCCAATTGGCCAACGCACCGTCCGCCAACGGCTTGACTGCGGCCGGATCCAGTCCACCGGTGCCCAACGGCACTTTCTTGGCCGATTTGCTCACGCTGGTCTGTTTGCCCACATCCCAGCCCGCCAGCGTCACCTGACGCGGCAAGTTCAACCCCGAAAACCCATAGTTCAGCGACTGCACGGTCGCCGACACGGATTTCCCGCTACTACCGCCCGTGGCGGGCCCCGGTTTGTCGGAAGTGGCCGCCACCACATGCGTCTTGCCGGTCATGGCCGGTGGCCCGACCGTGACCGAGCCGTCACCGTGCGGCCACAGCCACACGCCGTGCAGCCCCATCAAACCCCGTACGAAAGCCCAGTCCGAACAATCCCATTGCACCCGCTGTTCGTGCTCGCCCTCCATGCCCTCTGTCGCCTTGATCTTGATCCCGTGTTCGCCCAGCACCTGCTTGAGCAAGGCCTGGTCCGCGCCTTTCTCGAACACGCGGCTGCGACACGTCACCTTCAGCCCTTGCCACGTCGGCTTGAGCTTGAGCCGGATACGTCGGCGCCCTTCGCTCAGTTCGACCTGCACGCCCCCCACCACGCCGGCGAAGATCGCCCGTCCCTGCGCCGACGCATCCACCGATTTCCCTACCGCGCAATGCTGCAGCAGCGCCGTCAGCTGCTCAAAATCGTCGGGGATCGCGGTCGGGATGGTCAGCTCTAGTTGCCCGGACGGTACTTCGTTCACCGCCAGCCGCGACGTCATCCGTGACACCCCCACGTCCGTCAACGGCTTGCCGTCCAATCGCACTACCAACTCAACCGGCTCACCCACGTCCGTCGTCCCGGCGTCCTTGCCGATGGCGGGTTTGTCCCCGCTCAGCGCGGCCGCGCCCGCTGCCGTCGCCATTGCCAGCTTGTCCGACCAGTCTCCCGCCAGATTGCCGAGCCCGCGCGTGACGATATCGGTTCCGGCTTGCGCGGCCCCTGTGGCCGCGCCCACGCCCTTCGCCACGGTCTGCGTAACATCCGACGCGGCTTCAGACGTCCGGGCCACAACCGCGTGAATCCTGTCGCTGAATGACATAACAGACTCCGTTTATCCGCCCACCACCAGCGGCTGACCCGGCTTCAGGTTGCGCAAGTTGTCCAGATCGTTGGCCTGCGCGACTTTCAGGTAGTCAATCGCGGCCACTGCCACCGCCGCGCCCGCGGTCGCCGCCAACAGCGGCAAGGTATCCTTCGCGGAGGCCTTCACGATCGTCTGCTTGACAGGCGCGCCCTTGCGCATCGACTCCATGTCGTCGCTGTTCATCCCTACCAGGGTCAGCACGGCGCTCGCACGCAACGGTTTCGCATCCCGATCGAATAGCGTGTACGACATGCCGAGAGACTTGCATCGCCCGCCAAAGAACCCGTGGCCATGCCAGCTCAATTTGCCCCAGCTGACCCGCAGATACGGCGGCTCGCCTTTCTCGCCGACGGTGAAGCACAGCTTGCGCAGTTGCGTGAGCTGCTCGTCGACCGGACGCTTTTCTCCCGGACCACGGCCGTCGAACTCCAGCGTTAGCGTCAGTCCAGGCGGCACCACTTGGTCGTACTCACTGACCTGGTTATGCTGATTGAGGGACGCCACGTCCCGATACATCGCCGTATAGTCGAATTTGACCGACTCCGGGTTGTGGATCGCCACCAGCGAGCCGATTTTGACCTTCCCGTTGCGATCCTTGAACGCTTCGAGCGTCAGTTTCGCCAAACTTCGATCGAGCAGTGCCATCACAGTCGCTCCCGTTGCTCGTTCAACAGCTCCAGGACCCGGCGCGCAATCCGCTCGATCAGCGCGCGGTCACTGACCAGTTCCTTCGCGGACGGCGGGGCCGTCTCGCGTCCGTCCCGGACCGTATCGTCCACCACCCGTGCCTCGATCACCAATTCACGAATTTCGATCGTCATCCCCGTACTCCCATCCAGCGCATCTCGTGATACGCCAGCTCCAGTGTGTCGATCAGCACCGCATTGCCCGTCGCATCGAGATCACCGGTTTGCCATTTCACCGGCATAGCATTGGTCATCGTCCAGCTGCATACCGGCAAGCGTCGGGCACTGAGCAACAGCACCACCACGTCCATGTAGATGGCCGAAAATTCTCCCAGCGCCTGATTGAAAATCGCGGTCACGGGCGTCAGCGGCATCACGCCACGCTCAAGCGTCAGGGTGCCGTGCGTCACCTGATTCGGCAGGTGAAAGCTGCCTAGGTTGTCTCCCCCTTCCCGCAACGGCGTGGTCGAGAGTTCACGCGTCAAGCCCGAAATCCGCTGAAATCGGAAGTCCACCGGGCTCGGAATCCGCTTGATAAAGAAGGTCGCGATAAACCGATGGGACAAACTGGGTTCGCTCAGCAAGAGGTTCATCACAGTGCGCTCCGTTGCAGGTGCGTCATCCCGCCTTCGGTCTCGTTCAGCTTGAGCACCAGGTTGATCTCGACGAATTCCGCCGCGTGCAACACCGCCAGCCCCACCCGGATGATCAGTCGACCGGTGGCAATGTCGGTGATCGTCATGGTTTCATTCAGGCCGACGCGCACCGAAAACGCCTTGGCTTCCTCGGTACCCGCGAGACCGCCAGACAACCACACGCGCCTCAGCCAAGCGTCGCACAACCCGCGCAGCTGGAACCAGGTGATTTCCTGGTTGGGCTCGAACACGGCGAACCGGCAGATCTGCCGTAGATTCGCTTCGACCCAGGTCACCATGCGCCGCACCTGCACGTAGCGAAATGGGGAGCCCGTCAACTGGGCGAGCGTGCGGCATCCCCACACCCGCACCCCACGCCCGGGAAAACTGCGAATCAGATTGATGGTGACTGCCGACACATCGAACCAGCCGCTCGCCTGCGTTTCGCGATATTCGGGGGCAACCACACACAACAATGCGTCATTGGCAGGGGCTTTCCAGACGCCTTGCATCTCGTCGGTCCGAGCCATCAGGCCGAGCACCGCGCCGCTGGGCGGCACGATCGCCTCGTCGGCGTTCAAATCGGTATAACTGGTCAGGAGATGGGGGCCGTAGATGGCCGCATGCTGGCCCAGTTCCCCGAATCCTTGATTGTGTCGCAAGGTCTCGATGCAGGTTTTGGCGGTCGCCATGTCTCGCGGCGCGTCCAGCACGAAAAAAAGATCCTGTCGGCTTTGGCAGGCGTTCAAGAGTGTTCGCCAGGCGGTAATCAGCCATTGCGCTTGTTCCGCGGGACTTTGCCCCAACAAGTACTTCGTCACCACGCCCACCAATTGCGGTATCGCGACCAGGGTCAGCGACAGTTCTGCCAGCACCGGCGCCACCCCTTCCCACGTGAAATAGTGTTGGATCCAGGCGTGGAGTGTGTCGATCGACTGGGTCTCGGGTGGCACGATTTTGAGGACAAAGCAGCGCCTGCCACCATTGTCGAAGTACTGACGGATTGAGGTCGCCAGAATCCAGTCATCATGCATCGTTTCCTTCGCTTGGGTAATAAGGCCAGCCGCATAGTCCGGCCATGACCCCACCTCCTGCAGCACCCCCACGTCGTCGGACATCTCACTATCCCATCCGATAAAGACGGGGACTGCCGTGGCCACTTCGACGTCGGATGCGTCCGGCGCCTCAACATGCCGAGTCAAGCGTACGCCGGGCTCATCCCAAGAAGTTTGAAACAACGGATCCGACATAATTTGGACTCCATAATGTCACCGATCGACACCCGATGCGCTTACCTTACCCGGATGCGTCGAATGCTTACCCGGTAGCGTTCACTCCCCGTCAGTCGGCCTGTCCGTCTTGGTTGCCGGTCGACCGCCAGGTTTCGGTGGCGCAGCCACCACCCAGTTCCCTCGTCACGCCGCTCAGGCGTGCATCCCGCCGACCTGCCCCGCTCTCTTTTCGTGTCGCCGATCAGCCCGGCGCCACGTCCTGCGTCAACTGCAGCACGATGAATTCCGCGGGTCGTACCGCCGCCATCCCGACCCGTACGATCATCCGCCCCGTCTTGATATCCGTTGCGTTCATCGTAACGCCCAGTCCGACCTGCACGTAGTACGCCTCGGCCGCCGTCGCGCCAGCCAGCCCGCCTTGGCGCCACAGTGCGTGCAGATAGTTGTCCAGCGCGCTGCGAATGGCCTCCCACGTCGGGGCACTGTTCGGCTCAAACACGGCAGCACGCAGTGCCGCGCGCGCGTCACGCTCGACCGTATTGAAAAGTCGTCGCACCGGCACATACAGCCAGTTCGGCTGATGCGGATCCGCCATCGTGCGGGCGCCCCACACCACCACGCCTTGCCCCTGGAAGGCGCGGATGGCGTTGACCTTGTGTTCGACCAGCACGCGATTGAACGCCTCATCGATACGGATCGGCAGCAGCGCTCCCACCTGTTTCGCATCACCGGCCGCCACCAGGTCCGCCACTCCTGAGAAAGCCACATTGGCTGGCGCTTTCCAGACGCCACGTTCACGGTCGGTTCGGGCGTAAACGCCGGCCATCGCGACACTGGCGCGCACGACGATTGGGATGTCCATCACCTTGTCGACGACACCACGCATGGCCTTGTAGTCCTTTAGTACGTTCTCAGCCACTTGCGTTTGGTGATCTTTTTTAGCCTGCACCTCTTCTCCATTGATCAACGCGATCGTGTCGTGATGGAATTTCAGGAAATCGGCCAGTGTCTTGACGGTCCCAACGCTCTCCAGTTGAAATTCCGTCGGAATCAACACTGCGGCATCGTCCCCGTCAAACTTGTAACTCGTCTTCAATGCCGGGAAATACACCGCCGTCTGCGTCGACTCGGCCACTACCGGCACCGTCAATGTCTTTTTGTCTCGATCGCTGCACCCCGCGTCAGCCAATAAGAACAAGCCGCGGTTTCCATTCGGCCCCGTGGGCCCCAACAAGGTCCCCAGTTGTTCGTAGATCGTCTGATCCTGAACGTCATCTGTCCCGGTGGCATACTCGCAGTAGCACAACAGGGTGATATCGGGACACTGCTCAATCGCTTCAAGCAACTTGGGTAGCGCCGTCGAGGCTTCCGCCGTCTTCTGCGGCACATGCGCGACATAGCACGGTCCGCCACCATTCTCGAAATACAGGCGAACGCTGTACCAGCCCAGCGGCCGGGCGAGCTCGAAAACAGGGTTTCCGCCAATTTCCCTCACCGTCAAAGGCCAACACGCACTAAACAAGTCAGAAAACGCGAGCCAACTCTCGACCCGCACACACCCGGTCGTCGTATCCGGCTTCTTCGGATAGAAGTGCCCAATGAACACCGGCACCGCCGTCTCGCCCCCCTGGATACTCAATGCCAGCGCGCTACTCTCTTCCACGTAGACGCCGGGAACCGCATAGGTTTGGCTCATGATCTTGCCTCTCTAGAGGGGCCCAAGCAGGCTGCACACGCGCACCGCCCGGCCCGAGTTGGATAGTCTCAGGCCGGCACTACGTCCTGCGTCAATTGCAGCACGATGAATTCCGCCGGACGCACCGCTGCCAAGCCGACCTTCACGATCATCTTGCCGGTCTTGATGTCCTCGTCCGTCATCGTCACCCCACGCCCGATGTGCACGAAATACGCCTGTTCCGGAGTATTTCCCAACAATGCGCCCTGTTGCCACAGGCTATGGACGTAGTTGTCCACCGCACTGCGCACCCGCTCCCAGGTCGGCGCACTGTTGGGCTCGAACAGCGCCGTGCTCATCGCTGTGCGGATATCGCGTTCGGCCGCATTGAACAGCCGCCGCACCGGGACATAGCGCCACGTATCCTGATTCGATTCCAGAGTGCGCGCCCCCCAAATCAGCGGTCCCGTGCCACGGAACGACCGGATGACATTGATCGCATGCCCGCCGCTGGTCGGCGCATTGCACTTTGCGTCCAGCGCATCCGACACCCTGTACTTGGGCTCGGCCCCCACAATGGCGACGTTCGCCGGCGCTTTCCAGACCCCGCGTTCACGATCGACTCGCGCATAGACGCCTGCGACCACCCCGCTGGGCGGCACCTCGAAAGGAATCGTCGTCGTCGGGTCTTCCGGATTCGGCACCTCGATGGTCAGCCACGGGTAGTACACTGCGGCAAACGCACCGCCCGCGCTGTAGCCACTGGCCTTCTCCTCCACGTTCGCGGTAGTGAGCACGCCGTTCGGGCCGTCGTAGATCGCAAAGTACGTGTTACCCGTGTGGCACAGCACATTGACTTTTCCGCCGAAGTCAGCGGCACCCGCCTGCACCAGTAGCGTCACGTCATCCAACTCCGGTACCAGCACGTCCAGTTTATCAACCGGCACGACATAGCAATGCCCGCCCCCGTTGATGAAGAACAGCTTCAGCGACTGATAGAGCTGATCCTGATTGAGCTGCTTGTCGAGCTCGGTAATAAACTTGTCGAGCTCGGTCTTCCTTTTCGACTCATCATTCAGCGATTTCTTGATATCCACAGCTGCTGCTTCAATTTTTTGTTGGCGCCGCGTCGTGACCGCCAGCCACGATTCGATTTCGGTCACCTTATCTGCTTCATACAACAGTGCTTTGTGACTGTTCTTATCGAATGCAAACGCCGGAATCGCCGTCGCGCCCGTCTGAATCGACAAGGACAGCCCAAACGGCTCCTCGACGTACACCCCAGGTACCTTGTAATCTGCCATGATTCGCTCCAGATCTGCTCCGTTTCACCGGTGCTTGACGTTTCACTACCTTGCGCGCATCCCGCTGGCATGCGCCCCTGTTCAATGGAATCGCTGGGTCAACCGCCCCGCCATCCGTGTCCACCGCTTGAACGCCCGCTCAGGGCGCGGTTCAGCGAGGATCAGGCTCGCGCTCGGGTTCAACGCGTCCGGTCGAGGTCGGTTGCTGCGAAGCGATCTGTCTGACATATAGCGGCTGCGCCATCTCACGCCATGAGCGATGACCGACCAGCGCACCGCCCGTCGCCATCTCGACGCCGGGTACAACAGCGCGGGTTGACTCATGATGCTTCGCCTCTCGGGAGGGACATGAGCAGGTGGCCGATCGGCACAGCCTGACTCGGGTAAAAAAATGTCAGGCCGGCACCACGTCTTGCGTGAGCCGCAGCACAATGAATTCCGCTGGGCGAACCGCCGACATCCCGACCTTGACAATCATCTTGCCGGTCTTGATGTCCTCGTCCGTCATCGTCACACCACGCCCGATGTGCACGAAGTACGCTTCTTGCGCGGTGTTACCCGCCAGCGCCCCCTGCCGCCACAGGCTGTCGACATAGTTAGCCACCGCACTACGCACCCGCTCCCAGGTCGGCGCGCTGTTGGGCTCGAACAGCGCCGTGCTCATCGCCAGGCGAATATCGTGTTCAGCCGCGTTGAACAGCCGCCGCACCGGCACATAGCGCCAAGTATCCTGGTCCGCCTGCAGCGTGCGCGCACCCCAGATCATCGGGGCCGCGCCCTGGAACGACCGAATCACATTGATCGCACGCCCACCGCCGGTCGGCACGTTGCACGCAGCATTCACCGCGTCCGACACCTTGACTGCCGGTTGGGCTCCGACAATCGCCACATTCGCGGGCGCCTTCCACACCCCTCGCTCACGATCGACCTTCGCGTATACGCCGGCCACCACCATGCTGGGCGGCACAGGAACCTCGATGGTCTTGGCGGCATCTGTCGGATCCGGCTGCCTCACGATCAACCACGGGTAGTACGCGGCGGCGAACTCCCCACCCACGTAACCATTGACGCTCGTCAGAACGGTATCAAGTGTCAGCACATCTTTAGGACCGTCGTAAATCGCGAAGTAGGGATTGCCCTTCATGCAGAGCGGGGTGACCTGCTCCGCGAAGCGACCGAGGTCCGAACCCGCTTGCACCAACAGCGTCACATCGTCCAATCCCGGCACCGTCGACGCCAGTTGACCCAAGGGCACGAGATAACAATGCCCGCCGCCGTTGATGAAATACAGTTTCAGTGCTTGGTAAAATGGGTCCGTGCTGAGCCTATCACTCCAGGTTTTCGTTTCAGCCTCCACTTTGTCTTTCTTTGCCTTCTTATCCTTTTCGTCCGTCTCTGGCATATCCCTGACCGCCGCAGCAACTTTTTCTTGGACCAGCGCAGTGATCTTCAACCATGAGTCCACGGCCGTCACTTGCGTCGCGTTAAACAAACCGTATGGATTACGCGCACTATCCAACGCAAACACCGGAATGGCCGTCGCGCCCGCCTGAATCGACAGGGACAGTCCAAACGGCTCCTCGACGTACACCCCGGGTACCTTGTAATCCGCCATGATTCGCTCCTGATCTGCTCCGTTTCACCGGTGCTTGACGTTTCACTACCTTGTGCACAGCCCGCGGGCATGCGCCCCTGTTCAATGAAATCGCTGGGTCAACCGCCCTGCCATCCGTGTCCACCGCTTGAATGCTCGCTCAGGGCGCGGTTCGTCGAGGATCAGACTCGCGCCCGGGTTCAACGCATCCGTTCGGCGTCGATTGCTGCGCAGCAATCGGTCCGACGGATAGCGACCACGCCATTTCGCGCCCTGGGCAACGACAGACCAGCACACCGCGCGTCTCCATCTCGACGCCGGATACAACAGCGCGGGTTGACTCATGATGCTTCGCCTCTTTGGAGGGACCTGCGCAGGTGGCCGATCAGCACACCCCAGCACGGGCAAAAAAATGTCAGGCCGGCACCACGTCCTGCGTGAGCCGCAACACAATGAATTCCGCCGGGCGAACCGCCGACATCCCGACCTTGACAATCATCTTGCCGGTCTTGATGTCCTCGTCCGTCATCGTCACACCGCGCCCGATGTGCACGAAATACGCCTCCTGCGCGGTGTTACCCGCCAGCGCCCCCTGCCGCCACAAACTGTCGACGTAGTTGGCCACCGCACTGCGCACCCGCTCCCAGGTCGGCGCGCTATTCGGTTCGAACAGCGCCGTGCTCATCGCCAGGCGAATGTCGTGTTCGGCCGCGTTGAACAGCCGCCGCACCGGCACATAGCGCCAGGTATCCTGGTCCGCCTGCAGCGTGCGCGCGCCCCAGATCATCGGGGCAGCGCCCTGAAACGATCGAATCACATTGATCGCGCGCCCCCCTTCCGGGACATTGCACGCGGCATTCACCGCGTCCGACACCTTGACTGCCGGTTGGGCTCCGACAATCGCCACATTCGCGGGCGCCTTCCACACCCCTCGCTCACGGTCCACCTTCGCGTACGCACCCGCCACCGCCCCGCTAGGTGGGACGGTAACCTGGATGGTCTTTTCGGCATCGGTCGGATCCGGCAGTGTCACGTTCAACCACGGGTAGTACACAGCCGCGAACGCCCCACCCGCATAGTGTTCGACGCTCTTCGCCACGGCATCGGCCGCCATTGGCTTTTCCGGTCCGTCGTAGATCGCAAAGTAGGGATTGCCCGTCGTGCAAAGCGCAGTGACCTGCTTCGCGAAACTGCTCGTATCGGCACCTGCTTGCACCAACAGCGTCACGTCGTCCAATCCCGGCACCACCGACGCCAGCTGATCTACGGGCACCACATAACACGGGCCACCGCCATTGATGAAATACAGTTTCAGCGCGTGGTACAACGGGTCCGGACTGAGCCTGACGTCCCAGTTGCGCGTTAGTACGTCAACCATGCGTTTCTTTAACCACCTCTCTTGATCATTCGTGACGTGTATATGCTTGACAGCAGAATCAATTTTTTCTTGAATCAGCGTCACAATTGTCAGCCACGACGCGATCTCGGCCACTTGGTTGGTGTTGAACAGCGCAGCATTGTGATTGACATCACCATCAAGCGCGAACGCCGGAATGGCGGTCGCGCCCGTTTGAATCGACAGCGACAATCCGAACGGCTCTTCGACGTAGACACCCGGCACCTTGTAGTCCGCCATGATTTCCTCCTGCCCCCCTCGTTTCACCCGCGCCGAGTGTCGACTCGCGCCACGCATCCGCTTCTCGTCCTTAATGGAATTCCACGGTCAGCCGATCCGCCGCCAAACTCAACTCCTCGAACGCCACTTCGTTGCTGGTCGCATCGAAACTCGGACCTGTCAACTTGGTCGGAAACGCATTGACCACATTCCACGTGATCAGCAAATCCGTGCCCGTTTCGTTCGTCAGGCTGATCGACAAATCCCGCTTGTCCACCCGGTTGAACGAGATCGAGTTCATCCACTTGTACAGTTGGCTCTGCTTCAGCACGATGCCGCGCTTCAGCATGATCGTCAGCGGGTCCGACTGCCCCGGCATCTGGAACAAATTGCCGGCCCCATCCTGGTACTTGACCAACTGAACCGTCTGGTCCAGGCCCGAGACCGTACTGAAACTCATCTGCTCTTTCCCGACCGTTACCAGGAAGCGGTAAGTCGGAATCGGGTACGTGGTCGCCATCGCCTTCGCTTCGAGTGCCATTTCGCTTCTCCTCTCCAGGTTACGGGCGTGCCCCGGTGGTGCAGCCCCATGCATCATTCACTTTCCACGGGATGTCGTTCGATGCCCCGCGTCCTACCCGGCGCGCCCCACCCGATCCGCTGGCCCGCCGCCCTTCGAGGCGTGATCACGGTATCGAAATCACGTCATTCGGATACCTAATTATTGATGGGAATCCATTTCCCCACCGCACCTACTTCTTGCCCCCATCCCGTCAACCGCTACAACCCGCCTCCGCTCGGCGCACTGTCGTCGCGCCCACCACCCGACTCGGGTGGCAGAGGTGGCCTCGCAACCGTCTCGGGCGGCGACGGTGTCACCGTCTCTCGTCCCTCACGCCGCTCTTCGCGGCTCACCGCCCGCCCCGGCACGGTACTCGGCGCCACCACTCGCGTGGTCGACACGGGCAGCGCGGCGGGAGTGCCGCGCACCCGCACTTCCGTCTCAATCAGCTTGCTCGAGACATCCAGCAAATACTTGAAATCCGCTCGCCACGCCTGCAGATCGTTCGTCTTGTAGATATCGTTAAGCCACGCAAGACACAGCGCATGCGTCCCATCCCGGAACAGTTCCGCCCCTTGCGTTCGATAAAATAATTGCGAGACCGCACTGCCAAATGACTGCGACAACGCCAATGAGGCCTGGGCCTTGCCCCCCGTCTCACCTTTCAATTCCGCCGCCACTGCATTCGTCAGCGCTTCCGCGACATCCGGCGGCGGCTCGGGGCACGTCCGCAAACCTGAATTCGCCCCATTGAAGTCCGATGGCACCACCAGCACCGTGCGTCGCTCCGGCGTCAGCGTCAATATCGTCGGTCGTTGTGTCGAGACCGATTGGTAATCGATCGGGGCCTCTTTGGGCGCATGCAGCCAACTCGTGCAACCGCCAAGACACCCACATCCCAGCACCCCGCAGCACGTCCACCACCAATGCCGACCAAATCGTTCACCGCTGCCGGATGTCGCCCGATTCACTACACCGCTCGGTTTCACGATGCAGCCCTCCCTGAGGCCCCATCCGGTCCGTCCTCTGACCACCCTTTGCGCTCAACGCGGTGGACACACTGCCTGTCCGTGAAGGGAATCGTAGTTGAGCACCTCATAGCCGGATAGGGCAGTTTATTTCTGGAAAATTTCTTGGAAAAATCCTCTCTCGGAGTTAGATACGGGCCTGTCCCCTTCTAATTTTGTATCCGGAATCAGCACACCTGGCGCACATCCCGGCCGGACTCTGGATCGCGCCCTCCCCCGCCTGATAAGCCTCCACGCAGTGCTATCGCGGATCGCCCTCCTCGATCCAGACGGAATCGCTGCGGCCCGTCCCCGGCACTGCGCCGGTGGGCATGTCGAGAATTACTCCAGATTGCTGCCCCTTTTTTCCAGAAATAAGTTGTCTTATTCTTTCTTCATACGCAGGAATCGCGCCATTCAACGCGACAATTGCCAGACTCGCGCCCACGCTCGATGCCACGGCAATCACGGGGAATAGCAACGGAGGAAGCGACGGAGAATCAAGCAGGAAGGGAATGACAGGCCCGCGGCAGTTGCCCGCCGGGCAAGGTCAAGGTATCAGACCGAGATCAATCAGAACCGCCGACTACGTCAGCACGAATCCATGCGCCCACGGTCAGGGCCCCTCGCACAGTGCAGGCGTTTTCCAGAAATACGTTGTCTCACTCCCTGCTCAGACTCAGGTCAACGCCACCCACGGTGGGAATCGGACCGGGTGAGGACGCAGTATCCCGACGAGATCGGTGGGTGAGCGCGCCTCGCCCTTGACGGTTGAAGACTGGTCGGCCTGGTTGATCACTGATCCGGCTCTTATTTCCAGCAATGAGTTGTCTAACGGCCATTCCGTCGCACATCGGTCAATCGGCTCCGCCGTCAGCCCCCAAGCCGATCGCACGCCGTGCCTGGTATAACACCGCACGATTCACCAAGGCGCAGCCCTCCCGATTTCCAGAAATAATGTTCCAGCGGTCATCTCAGCCGAAAGGATCAGCCGCATCAGGGATGGCCACCGCCCGATGACGTCCCCGTCAGCGAGCAGTCGCGCCAGGTCACACAACGCAGGCCCGACTGAGTGCGCATTTCCAGAAATAAATGGGGCGCCGGCTCACCCTCGCTCCGCGCACACCCGCCGGCATCCCACCAAACGGATCGATCGCTGATTTCCAGTAATGAATTGTCTTGATGCACGGTCATCGCGTCGTCGACCAACCTACCCATCATCAGGGCTCTGCCAGTCGGCGCCGCCGGCGACAACGGCGTGCGCCGACTTGATCCGGTCCGCGCAGCTTAACGGCCATGATCCGTACGTCTACCTAAAAGAGGTGCTCACCCGACTGCCCCCGCACCGTGCCGACGACATCGTGTCACTACATTCCGCATCGCTGGTCGCTCGCCGCGGCTTGATCAGCGGTACCTCACGAGCCTCGGCGCCTTTACGGGGTGCTTACGCTTGTTCAGATGGAATAAGTCATATTTATGTATGCGGTCTTTTAACGACGCCCCTTGCATCTTTAGGGCTCGGACCAACTCGGGTAGCCCGACGCCCCTCTGGGTAGAAACACGAAGCCCGTCTCTGAGCACTGGGCGCTCGAGTTGGACCGTCCTGCCTTGCAGCCCGAACGGTTGTAGGAATCTAGAGTTCGTATAAACAAGGATGGGAGCGAAGGGACGTGTCCGATACTGGGCCCCGTGGTCGCTATGATGAATCAGTCCGGGTGCCGGCTGGCGTTCATGCAACGCCTGATTGAGCGCGTCCAGCACGAAGTCGGTGCGCATCGACACCGACACCGGCCAGCCAACGATACGACGTGCGAACACATCGGTCACGAAGGCCACATAGACGAAGTCCGACCAAGTCCAGCAGGAGGTAAAATCCGCCACCCACAAGGCATCGGGCCGACCGGCCTGGAACTGGCGCTTGACCCGGTCCAGCGGACACGGCACTGCATCGTCGCGCAGCGTCGTCTTGATCCGGCGCCCGCGCCGCACCCC
>NZ_JAAGNW010000005.1:0-23174 GCF_010645215.1 Burkholderia multivorans
ATCGCGAAGAAACTCGACAAGGTGCCGTTCGACCAGATCGGCAACAACCTGAACGAGACGCTCAAGAACGCCGACAAGCTGTTCAAGCAGCTCGACACGCAGGTCGCGCCCGAGGCGCGCGACACGCTGTCGGCCGCCAAGCAGACCTTCGCGACCGCCGAGGCGACGCTGCAGCAGGATTCGCCGCTGCAGTCCGACGTGCGCGGCGCGCTGAAGGAGTTGACGCGCACGCTGCAGTCGCTGAACGCGCTGTCCGACTATCTCGAACGGCACCCCGAATCGTTGCTGCAAGGCAAACCCGGAGACAAGAAATGATCCGCCATCCTGACCGGCTTGCCCGCGGCGTCGCGCGCGCCCTCGCCGCCGCCGCGCTCGGCGCGACGCTGTCGGCCTGTTCCTCGCCGCCGGCGCGCTTCTACACGCTGACGCCCGACACCATCACGGCGGGCCGCAGCCTGCCCGCGAACCCGCCGTTCCTGATCCAGGTGCCGGCCGTCGACGTGCCCGAGCAGGTGGCGCGCAACCAGTTCGTGGTGCAGAAGAGCGCCGCGCAGGTCGACGTGCTCGAACAGGAACGCTGGGCGTCGTCGCCCGCCGACGAGATCCGGCGCGCACTGTCGGCGGCGCTCACCGCGCGGCTCGGCACGATCGACGTCGCCGGCTCGGCGGCCCCGCCCGGCGTGCCGGTCTACCGCGTCAGCGTGAACGTGCAGCGCTTCGAGTCGTGGCCCGGCGAACAGACCGTGCTCGACGCGGTCTGGAGCGTGCGCGCGCTGCCCGGCCAGGCGGTCATGACCTGCCGCAGCGTGCTCGCCGAGCCGGTGAAGCCGGGCTTCGACGCGCTCGTCGGCGGCCATCGGCAGGCGCTCGGCGCGCTGGCCGCGCAGATCGCGCTCGGCGTGCGCACGCTCGCGGCCATGCCGGCGCCCGCGAAGGGTGCATCGGCCGCGCCCCGCGCCGCCTGCCCGGCGGCACCCGAGGGCGGCCCCGCCACGCCGCAATGACGCACGGACGCGGCGGCGTCCATGTCTTGCAATTTTTGTCAGATTGACGCCGAACGCATGCGCGGCCAAACGGTCGCCTTGCGTTTTTCGACGCGATTGACGATCCTACGCGCCTTGGGGCGACGATCCGTCGCGGCCCGCGCGCGATCCGGCCCCCGGCCGGGCCGCAGCGCCGCCTCCCACCGCGCCGGCCACGCCCGGCGCGACATCCGATGCATCCCGCCCTCCGGGGCCCCCGACTTCTCCCGTTTATGTTCCGTTCCCTGACGACCCTGATCAAGAAGTGGCGCGCGTCGCGCAGTGCCGGCCACCAGCTGGATACGCTCCTCGCCACCGCGAACGCCGACTCGGCCTACGCGGAACGCAGCGAATGGCTGATCGAGCTGGCGCACTGGCTGCATCGCAGCAGCGGCGGCACGCCGTCCGCCACGCCCGACGCCGGCGGCAACGCCGAGCGCAGCTACGTCGCCCACGCACGGCTGCGCTACGTGTTCCACGTGCTGGACCGCAATCCCGAATGGAAAAGCAATGTCGCGCGCATCCTGCGCGCGGCGCTGCGCGAAAGCGACGGCATCGCGCTGCTGTGCGATGCCGGCATGCCCGTGCATTCCGGCTTCTTCGGCGCGCTGTTCGAGCGGATCGACTCGTCGCTGATCCCGCCCGCGCCGAACCGGCGCGAGCTGTCCGCGCTGTTCACGCTGATGTTCCCCGCGCCCGACGACGCCGCGTGGATCGACGCGCTGCCCGACGACCTGCTCGCGCGCCTGCGCGAGCTGTTCGAGCACGACGTGACCGACAAGGAACGCCACCATCCCGGCTCGTTCTCGCGCGACCTGCTGACCGCGCTGCACAACCTGACCTGCCAGATCAGCTCGACCGGGCTGTCGCAGACGGTGCGCAGCCGGCTGTCCGACGACGACGCCCAGACGCCGCTCGAAGCGCAGCCGTTCTACCCGCTGACCCGCGCGATGGTCGCGGTCGAGACCGCGCATGCGGCCGTCGAGGAAGGCGGCGACGCGAACAAGCTGCTGCACGAGGTGAACTACCTGCGGGTGCTGCTCGACGACTGCCGGCGCGCGGTCGACAGCGTGTTCGCGCACCTGTACCGCAACGGCGTGTCGGTCGACATCGTGTTCCAGGTCGAGCGCATGCGCATGCGGATCCAGCGCGCCGAATCGCTGCTCAACGCGTGGATGGCGCGCGAGGACCTGCGCGGGCTCGCGCACCTGACGGCGGAGCTGGTCGACGCGAACCAGAACAGCCAGAGCGTCTCGCACCTGGTGCGCAGCAATTTCTCGCTGTTCGCGCGCAAGCTGGTCGAGACCAATGCCGACACGGGCGAGCACTACATCTCGCGCGGCCGCGACGAGTACCTGAAGATGCTGCGCATGGCGGCGGGCGGCGGCCTCGTGACGGTCGCGACGGTGTGCATCAAGTTCTGGATCACGGGCGCGCACCTGCAGTCGATGCTCGAAGGCATGCTGGCCGGCATCAACTACGCGGCGAGCTTCATCCTCATGCACTTCCTGCACTTCTCGCTCGCCACCAAGCAGCCCGCGATGACCGCGCCGACGATCGCGCGCGAACTCGACGACATCGGCCACGAGGAAGGGATCCGGCAGTTCGTCGCGTCGGTGGTCGCGCTGATCCGCACCCAGGCGGCCGCGATCTCGGGCAACGTGCTGGTGGTGCTGCCCGTGTGCTTCGCGGTGCAGATGTTCGCGAGCACGGTGCTGCACGCGAACGTGATCTCGCCGCAGAAGGCGCACGCGACCCTGCAGTCGTTCTCGCTGTTCGGCCCGACGCCGATCTACGCGGCGCTCACCGGCGTGCTGCTGTGGGCATCGAGCCTGCTCGCCGGCTGGGCCGACAACTGGTTCGTGCTGCACCGCGTCGGCGACGCGCTGACCTACAACCGCCGCCTGCGCATGACCCTCGGGGTCGCGGGCGCGGCGAAGCTCGCGCACTTCTGCCGCTCGAACGTCGCGGGCGTGATCGGCAACGTCGGCCTCGGCCTGATGCTCGGCCTCGTGCCGGCCATCGTCAGCGCCTTCGCGTTCTCGTTCGAGGTGCGCCACGTGACGCTGAGCGCGGGTTCGATCGGCGTCGCGCTCGGCGTGCTCGGCAAGGACACGCTGCACACGGCAGAACTGTGGTGGGCCGTGGCCGGCGTGTTCAGCATGGCGATCCTGAACGTCGCGGTGAGCTTCGCGCTCGCCTTCACGATGGCGGTGCGTTCGCGCGCGCTGCGCCCGACCAAGGTGCGCGCGCTCGTCGCCGCGGTCGGCCGCGCCGTGCTCGCGAATCCGTTGAGCCTCGTCTGGCCGACCGGCCCGCGCGGCGCGCATGCGCGCGAATCCGGCTCGCACTGAGCGGGGGCTGCGGGGCAGCGGCGCGGGGACGGCCGCCGCCCCGCGTACAATGGCGTACTTTTGTCCGTCCCGTCCCGTCTATGTCCTCCCCTTCCCTGTTCGATTTCTTCGCCCCCTGCCCGCGCGGGCTCGAAGCGGTGCTCGCCGCCGAGATCGCCGAGATCGGCGCGCGCCGTCTCGGCGGCGCGCCGTTCGAGGCGGGCGCCCAGGTGCCGGGCGGCGTCCATTTCCGCGGCACCTGGGCGGCCGGGATGGCCGCCAACCTGCATTCGCGGATCGCGAGCCGGGTCCTGCTCAAGCTCGCCCACCGGCCCTACCGCAGCGAACAGGACATCTACGGCCTCGCGCTCGAGCAGCCGTGGGAGCGCTGGTTCGCCGCCACCCAGACGCTGCGGGTCGACATCACCGCGATCAAGTCGCCGCTCAAGAGCCTCGAATTCGCCACGCTGCGCGTCAAGGACGCGATCTGCGACCGGCTGCGCGAGAAGACCGGCGCGCGCCCGAGCATCGACACCGCGCAGCCCGACGTGCGCGTGTTCGCGTTCCTGACCGCGACCGAGTGCACGCTGTACCTCGACACCTCGGGCGAACCGCTGTTCAAGCGCGGCTGGCGGCTCGACAAGGGCGCCGCGCCGCTGCGCGAGAACCTCGCGGCCGGGATCCTGCGGATCGCGGGCTGGACGCCCGACACGCCGCTCTACGACCCGATGTGCGGCAGCGGCACCTTCCTCGCCGAGGCGGCGCAGATCGCACTCGACGTCGCGCCGGGGGTCGAGCGCCGCTTCGGCTTCGAGAAGCTCAAGCAGTACGACATCGGCGCGTGGCAGGGCCTCAAGGTGGCCGCGCAGGACGCCAAGCGCGCGGCGCGCGGGCGGCGCGACAGCGTGCCGATCTTCGGCAGCGACATCTCGGGCGACATGCTGGAGAAGGCGCGCGCGAACATCGAGCGGGCCGGCGTGCCGTCGCTGTGGCTCAAGCAGGTCGAGGCGCGCGGCATGACGCCGCCGTGCGCGGACGCCGGCCTGATCGTCGCGAACCCGCCGTACGGCGAGCGGATCGAGGTGCGCGGCCGCGGCCCGCGCGGCGATGCGCGCGAGACCGGCCGCAATCGCGGCAGCGACGATGCGTTCCGCCGCACGCACGAGGAACAACCCGACGCCGAGTTCTTCCAGTCGCTCGGCGACGCGCTCAAGCAGCGCTTCACGGGCTGGCGCGCATTCCTGCTGAGCTCCGACCGGACGCTGCCGGGCCAGTTGCGCCTGCGCGAATCGGCGAAGACACCGCTCTTCAACGGCGCGCTCGAATGCCGGCTGTTCCGCTTCGACCTGATCGCGGGCAGCGTGCGCCAGCGGCCGGCGGCCAGCAGCGAGGAATGACGGCGTGCGCGCCGCGCGTCCTCGGGACGTGAGCGGCGCGCGCCCACGCCCGACGGCGGTTTCGCGCGAAACCGCCCGCTCCCGCCACATCCGGACGACGCGCGCGATGCGCGACCACCGGAACACGCCCCGCCTGCGACTTTTCGTTCGCTTACACCCTCCTTTCTTTGCTGCAACCCGCCCGCAGCACCCTCCCGCTGATTTCGCACTAGCCCGTTAGTCGCATACGCCCGCCGGACGGCCGACTCCGCGCCTGCGGGCCGCCCGCGCGCGGCCGCATGCTGCTGACACCACGCTGTCAGCAGCTCCCACGCACACTGCGCATCCGGCGTCGTGCCAAACGGGTTTCCCGGGCGAGCGCCCCACCTCCAAGGAGTTCACCATGACAGCAGCCACCCCCGAACGCGCGATCGCCTGGTTCGATATTCCGTCGATCGACTTCGATCGCGCGATCCGGTTCTACGAGACCGTGCTCCAGACCACGCTGCAGCGCGAGGTGATCGGCGGCGTGCCGATGGCGATGTTCGGCCACGAAGAGGCGACGACCGGCGGCTCGATCGTCTACGACCCGCAGCACTTCAAGCCCGGCGCGGACGGCGCGATCATCTACCTGAACGCGGGCGCGGCGGTCACGCCCGCGCTCGAGCGCGCGAAGCGCGCGGGCGGCCTCGTGCAGGGCGCGGTGGTCGAGCTGCCGAACCAGTACGGCTACATCGGCTACCTGATCGACACGGAAGGCAACCGCGTCGGCCTGCACGCGCCGAAATGCAGCTGAACCCGGCCGCCGGACGCTATCATCGCGGCAGTTCCCCCGCCGCCCCCACCGAGACGTTGCGATGACGCGCCGCGCCGACCGCCTGTTCCAGATTGCCGAGCTGCTGCGCGGCCGCCGGCTGACGACCGCGCAGCAGCTCGCCGACTGGCTGTCGGTCTCGCTGCGCACCATCTACCGCGACGTGCGGGATCTGCAGCTGTCCGGCGTGCCGATCGAGGGCGAGGCGGGCATCGGCTACCGCCTGAACCGCGCCGCGAGCCTGCCGCCCCTCACCTTCACCGCCGAGGAGCTGGCCGCGCTCGCGGCCGGCGCGCGCATGCTCGAAACCTGGGGCGGCGCGCGCTTCGCGGGCGGCGCGCGGTCCGCGCTCGCCAAGATCGCATCGGCGATGCCCGCCGACAAGCGCGCCGCGCTCGATCGCCTCGCCGTATTCGCGCCGTCGTTCCACGTCGACCGCGCGTTCTCGGAGAAGGTCGACGCGATCCACGAGGCGGTCGACCGGCGCCGCGTGGTCAGCTTCCCCTATCGCGACCGGCTCGGCGCTCACACGGAGCGGCGCGTCTGGCCGCTCGGGCTCGTGTACTGGGGCGGCCGCTGGACCATCTGCGCGTGGTGCGAGCTGCGCAGCGCGTTCCGCAACTTCGACGTCGCGCGCATGGGCGACGTGACCGTGCACGAGCCGTATCCGGACGAACCCGGCCGCCGCCTCGCCGATTTCCTGCGCGCGGCCGACGCGCCGCCGATGCACTGAAGCACGCACGGCGGACCGGCCGCGCACCCGCGGCGCGGGCGATGATTTAAGACCGTTCCCATTTATTCCGATCGCGTCAGGGCTTAAAAGGAAAGCTTCCTTGCGAACGCCCATCGCGATGCCTCCACTCTGCCGCCCCGTCCCGACAACGCGATCCCGCCACCCGCATGCGGTATGCTGGCGGCCGGGCTGCGGCGCTGCCGCGCACGTCGAACGCGCGCGGCCCGGCAGGCAGCCCGCTTCCGTCACCCACCCAAGCCGCGACCTCGCCATGACCCAATCGAATCCCAGCATCGCCCCCCTGGGGCCGATCGCGCTCGCCGCCCTGTTCCCGCTCGCGGGCAACCTGATGTACGACTGGCTGCTCGCCACACTCGTCGACGCCGAGGCGGGCAGCGTTTCGTTCATCACCGACGAGCCGAACGGCGTGTTCGCGCACCGCTCCGCCACGCTGGCATCGTTCGGATTCCTGGGTTTCTCGGTGGGTGCGGCGCTGGTCGCCTGCCGGCGGCGCGCGCAGGCGGCGCGCGAAGCGTTCTACGCCTATCTGGGGCTCGCGCTGATCGCGGGCGGCGCGAGCGCGCTGTGCTTCGTGGTGCTGCGCGCCCGCGCGGCGGCCTTCACCGGCATCACGAACGACACCGGCATCAGCGTCGCGCTGCCGCTCGAAGATATTCCGCTGTATCCGCTCGGGGTGTTCCCCGGGCTGTGCGTGCTCGCGTACGCAGCCGCGCTGCTGCTGCGCGGCCCGGCCAGCCGTCGCGGCTAGCCGGGCGCCTGCGTCAATCGACCGACTTCACCATGTCCTCGTACGCCTCGATGATCGGCATCCCCGCGATCGGCGATTTCGGATCGTTCTTCGCCGCCGGGTTCACCACGTCGTTCGCGCCCAGCACGAGCACCACGTCGACCTGGCCGAACTCGCCGTTGATGTCCTCCATCTCGTGCACGATCTCGTACGGCACCTCGGCTTCCGCGAGCAGCACGTTCATGTGCCCCGGCATCCGGCCCGCGACCGGGTGGATCGCGTAGCGCCCGTCGATGCCCTTCTCGACCAGCTTGTCGGTCAGTTCCTTGAGCGCATGCTGCGCGCGCGCGACCGCGAGGCCGTAGCCGGGCACGATCACCACCGATTCCGCATTGCCGAGCATGAACGACGCATCCTCGGCTGAGCCCGACTTCACCGGCCGCTGCTCCTGCCCGCCGCCCGCCGCCGCCGCGCCGGGCTCCGCGCCGAAGCCGCCGAGCAGCACGTTGAAGAACGAGCGGTTCAGCGCGTGACACATGATGTACGAGAGGATCGCCCCCGACGAGCCGACCAGCGAGCCCGCGCTGATCAGCATCGGGTTGTTCAGCGAGAAGCCGATGCCCGCCGCCGCCCAGCCCGAGTACGAGTTCAGCATCGACACCACGACCGGCATGTCGGCCCCGCCGATCGGGATGATGATCAGCACGCCGAGCGCGAACGCGAGCGCCGTCATCACGATGAACGGCAGCCACGACTGGGTCAGCATGAACAGGATGCCGAAGCCGAGCATCGCGAGCGCGAGCAGCAGGTTCAGCAGGTGCTGGCCCGCGTACACCACGGGCGCGCCCTGGAACAGCCGGAACTTGTACTTGCCCGACAGCTTGCCGAACGCGATCACCGAGCCCGAGAACGTGATCGCGCCGACGAAGGTGCCGATGAACAGCTCGATCCGGTTGCCGTACGGGATGAAGTTCGCGGTGTCCGCGCCCTGCGGCACGAGCCCGAACGCCTCGGGCTCCGACACCACCGCCTAGGCGATGCAGACGGCGGCGAGACCGATCAGCGAGTGCATCGCCGCGACCAGCTCCGGCATCTTCGTCATCTCGACGCGCGCGGCGACCACCGCGCCCACCGCCCCGCCGACCACCAGCGCGCCGAGCACGAGCGCGAGCCCGAGCGGCAGGTTGGCGCCGAGCCAGGCGGCCTGCTTGACGATCAGCGCGACGGTCGTGAGGATCGCGATCGCCATGCCGGTCATGCCGAATAGATTCCCTCGTCTAGCGCTCTTCGGATTCGACAGGCCCTTGAGCGCCTGGATGAAGCACACCGACGCGACGAGATATAGCAGCGTGACGACGTTCATGCTCATCGCGCGCCTCCCTTGGCGCCTTTCGGCTCTTTCTTGCGGAACATCTCGAGCATGCGCCGCGTGACGAGGAAGCCGCCGAACACGTTGACCGCCGCGAGCGCCACCGCGAGCACCCCGAACACCTTGCCGGTCGTGCCGACCGTCAGCGCGGCGGCCAGCATCGCGCCGACGATCACGATCGCCGAGATCGCGTTGGTCACCGCCATCAGCGGCGTATGCAGCGCGGGCGTCACGTTCCACACCACGTGGTAGCCGACGTATACCGCCAGCACGAAGATGATCACGTTGATCACCGTGTGATTGATCAATTCCATCGCCGCCTCCCCCTTATTTGCGCACGACCTCGCCGTCGCGACACAACAGCGTCGCGGCGACGATATCGTCGTTCAGATCGATCTGGAGCGCCCCGTCCTGAGTGATGATCAACTTCAGGAAATCGACGAGGTTGCGTGCGTACAGCGCCGAGGCATCGGCCGGCACCATCGCGGCGAGATTCGTGTAGCCCGCGATCGTCACGCCGTGCGTGCGCGTGACCTCGTCGGCCACCGTCAGCGGGCAGTTGCCGCCGCGCCGGCCGTCGGTCTCGGGGCCGCGGCCGGCCGCGAGGTCGACCAGCACGGAGCCGGGCTTCATCGCCTGCACCGTCTCCGCCGAGATCAGCGTCGGCGCGGCCCGCCCCGGGATCAGCGCGGTGGTGATCACGATGTCCGCCTGCTTCGCGCGCTCGTGGACCAGCGCCGCCTGGCGCGTGAGCCACGACGGCGGCATCGGCCGCGCGTAGCCGCCCACGCCTTCCGCCGCGTCGCGCTCTTCCTGGGTTTCGTAGGGGACGTCGAGGAATTTCGCGCCGAGCGACTCGATCTGCTCCTTCACCGCCGGCCGCACGTCGGACGCCTCGATCACCGCGCCGAGCCGCTTCGCGGTCGCGATCGCCTGCAGGCCCGCGACGCCCGCGCCGAGGATCAGCACGCGCGCCGCCTTCACGGTGCCCGCCGCCGTCATCAGCATCGGCAGGAAGCGCGGATAGAGCGCCGCCGCCACCAGCACCGCCTTGTAGCCCGCGATATTGGCCTGCGACGACAGCACGTCGAGGCTCTGCGCGCGCGTCGTGCGCGGCGCGGCCTCCAGCGCGAAGCCCGTCACGCCGGCCGCCGCGAGCCGCCCCGCCTGCTCGGCATTGAACGGATCGAGCATGCCGACCACGGTCGCCCCGCGGGTCACGTGCGCCAGTTCGGCGTCGGTGGGCGCCTGGACCTTGAGCACCAGCTCGGCGCCCAGCGCGGCCGCCGCATCGCCCAGCGCCGCGCCGGCCGCCTCGTAGGTCGCGTCGGGAAAACTGGCCCGCTCGCCCGCGCCGCGCTCGACCGTCACGCGATGGCCGGCGGCCACGTACTTCTTGACCGTTTCAGGCGTCGCGGCCACGCGCGCCTCGTTCGCCCGCGTCTCTCCAGGCACTCCGATATGCATCGTCGATCCTCCTGTTTCTCGTATTCGACTGCGAAAGCGAGCCGGAACGGCAACTGCGGACTGACCGGCTCGAGGCAACGGCTGGTTTCTTCACGCGCCACTTTAACCGAAAGCGTACGCCGTGCCGGAGTCCGACCCTTTGACGCACCACAGCCCACTGGACAAACCGTGCGGTCCGTGCGTGCGCCGTCCCATATGGGGCCAAAGCAATTCTGCGGGCCCCGGTCGGCAGGTCCGGCGCGCAACCGGTAAAATACGCGGCTATGAAACCCGAAATCTGGACCCCGCACGTGACGGTCGCCGCGATCGTCGAACGCGACGGGCGCTTTCTCGTGATAGAAGAACACACCTCCGCCGGCCTGCGCATCAACCAACCGGCTGGCCATCTCGAAGCCGGCGAAACCCTCGTCGACGCCGTGATCCGCGAAACCCTCGAGGAAACCGGCTGCCGCTTCGAGCCGTCGGCGCTGGTCGGCGTCTACCTGGCCCACTACGACCGCCCCGCGAGCGCGGGCGCGACCTATCTGCGCTTCACGTTCTGCGGCACGGCGAGCGAGCCGCTGCCCGGCCACCGGCTCGACGACGGCATCGTGCGCACGCTGTGGCTCGACGCCGACGAGCTGCGCGCCTGCGTCGACCGGCATCGTTCGCCGGCGGTGCTGCGCGGCATGGACGACTACCTGGCCGGACGCCGGGTGCCGCTCGACGTCCTGCACACCCATTCGGTCGCGCCGCGCGCGGACTTCGTCGGGTCGAATCCGATGGAGGCCAGATGAGCGGGCGTCGCGTGGTGGTGGGGATGTCGGGCGGCGTCGATTCGTCGGTCACCGCCTGGCTGCTGAAGCAGCAGGGCTACGAGGTGATCGGCCTGTTCATGAAGAACTGGGAGGACGATGACGACGGCGAGTACTGTTCGACCCGGCAGGACTGGATCGACGTCGTCTCGGTCGCCGACCTGATCGGCATCGACGTGGAAGCGGTGAACTTCGCGGCCGAGTACAAGGACCGCGTGTTCGCCGAATTCCTGCGTGAATACTCGGCCGGCCGCACGCCGAACCCGGACGTGCTGTGCAACGCCGAGATCAAGTTCAAGGCATTCCTCGATCATGCGATGTCGCTCGGCGCGGAAACGATCGCGACCGGCCACTACGCGCGCGTGCGCGAGCGCGACGGCCGCTTCGAGCTGCTCAAGGCGCACGATCACACGAAGGACCAGTCGTACTTCCTGCACCGGCTGAACCAGGCCCAGCTGTCGAAGACGCTGTTCCCGCTCGGCGAGATCCCGAAGACGCAGGTGCGCGAGATCGCGGCGCAGATCGGCCTGCCGAACGCGAAGAAGAAGGATTCGACCGGCATCTGCTTCATCGGCGAGCGGCCGTTCCGCGACTTCCTGAACCGCTATCTGCCGACCCGGCCCGGCCCGATGAAGACGCCCGACGGCAAGACCGTCGGCGAGCATATCGGGCTCGCGTTCTACACCTTCGGGCAGCGCAAGGGCATCGGCCTCGGCGGCAGCCGGGACGGCAGCGGCGAACCGTGGTTCGTCGCCGCCAAGGACATCCCGTCGAACACGCTGTACGTCGTGCAGGGCCACGACCATCCGTGGCTGCTGTCGCCCACGCTCGTCGCCGGCAATCCGAGCTGGGTCGCGGGCGAGGCGCCTGCCGCAGGGCTCGCGTGCGGCGCGAAGACGCGCTACCGGCAGGCCGACGCACCCTGCACGGTCGGCCCCGCCGACGGCGACGGCCAGTTCTCGCTGCACTTCGACGCCGCGCAATGGGCGGTCACGCCGGGCCAGTCGGCCGTGCTGTACGACGGCGACGTGTGCCTCGGCGGCGGCATCATCGAATCGGCGGCCGAACGCGTCGCGCTTGCCGACGCGAGCGCGTCGCGTCCGCTCGCGCACACGCGCTGAAACGCCGGCGCGGCGACGCGATCCGCGTCGCTGCGCGCCTCTACCCGCTTCCTCCCGTGCGCAACGCTGCATCGTAGCGTTCGCGCGCCGCGTCCAATTCCGGGAAATGCCGCTCGGCCCAGCGATCGAGCTCGACCAGCGTCTCCACCAGCGAGGCAGCGACCGCCGTGAGCCGGTATTCGACATGCGCGCGCCGCGCCTGGAGATCGCGGCGCGCGATCAGGCCGTGCCGCTCCAGTTCGCGCAGGTTCTGCGTCAGCACCTTCTGCGAAATGCCGCCGATCCGCGCGAGCAGCGCACCGTTGCGCAACGGCCCCGCCGCGAGCGCGGGCAGGATCAGCAGCGCCCATTTGCCGGCGATCAGCGCAAGCGCGTCGCGCGCCGAGCAATCGGCCGCGTAGACATCGCCGGGACATGCCATGGTTACCTCCGGGTACGTGATTGCGCGACCGTCGGCCGCCCGCCATGATCGTCGCACATCACCGGAGTCCGTTCATGCACGCGCTGATCCTCGTCGCCCATCCCGAACCGCGTTCGTTCAACGCACATCTCGCCGACACGGCCGCCGCCGCGTGGCGCGGCCAAGGCCATACCGCGACCGTGCTCGACCTGTACGCGGAAGACTTCGATCCGCGCGAGGCGCGCGGGCACTATCGCGATCCGCTCGATCCCGCGCGCTTCGACGCGCAGCGCGAGCAGCGCCATCACTGGCGGCGCGGCGCGCTCGCGCCCGCCATCGAACGTCACCTCGCGCTGCTGCACGCGGCCGATGCGCTGGTGCTGCAATTTCCGCTGTGGTGGTTCGGCGCGCCCGCGATCCTCAAGGGCTGGATGGACCGCGTGTTCGTCTACGGCGCGCTCTACAGCAGCCGCCGGCGCCATGAGCACGGCCCGCTGCGCGGCCGCTCGGCGCTCCTCAGCGTGACGACCGGCTCGTCCGCCGCCGCCTGCGCGCCCGACGGCCGCGAAGGCGACACGCGCCTGCTGCTGTGGCCATTGATGTATGCGCTTCGCTACATCGGCTTCGAGGTGCTCGAACCGCACCTGATCCACGACGTGCGCGGCGATCTCGACGCCGCGGCGGCCGGCGCGCGCGATGCACGGCTCGCGCGCCGCTGCGACGCGTATCGCGCGCGGCTCGCCGACTGGGCCGCGTGGCCGCGCGTGCCGTTCAACCCCGGCGCGGACTTCGGCCCGGACGGCGCGCTCAGGCCCGATGCGCCGTCCCACAGCCCGTTCATCCGCCACGTGCGGCGCGACGCCTGACGCGCACGGCCTCGGCGCGAGCCGTGCGCCTCCCGTAGTAGACTCTCGGGCAGCGTCGGCGGCCCGCGCGGCGGCGCTGTCGATTCCGGGCCGCCGCGCGGCCGAAGCCCGCGACGCGACGTACGCCGCGGCAAGCTTAGAAAATGATTACGGAGTCCCCATGTTTTCCCGACGCTATCTTGCGATGTGGTGCGCCGTCCTGCTGTTCGTGGCGCTCGCGCTCCTCGCCGCCCGCCATGCGATCTCGTGGCTGTGGCTCATCGCGCCGGCCGCGCTCGTCGCGCTCGGCCTCTACGATCTCCGCCAGGACCGCCACGCGATCCTGCGCAACTACCCGCTCTGGGGTCACCTGCGCTTCCTGTTCGAATTCATCCGCCCGGAAATCCGCCAGTACTTCGTCGAGGACGACACCGACGAGAAGCCGTTCTCGCGCGCACAGCGCAGCCTCGTCTACCAGCGCGCGAAGAACGTCGGGGACAACCGTCCGTACGGCACCGAGCTGAACGTGAAGGCCGTCGCGCACGAGTGGATCAGCCACTCGCTCGCGCCCACCCGGCTGGCCGATCATGACTTCCGCGTGCGCGTCGGCGGCACCCGTGCGCAGCCCTACGACATCTCGATCTTCAACGTCTCCGCGATGAGCTTCGGCTCGTTGTCGGCGAACGCGATCCGCGCGCTGAACCTCGGCGCGAAGAAAGGCGGCTTCGCGCACGACACCGGCGAGGGCTCGCTGTCGAAATATCACCGCGAGCACGGCGGCGACATCATCTGGGAAATCGCCTCGGGCTACTTCGGCTGCCGCAACGACGACGGCACCTTCAACGCGGACAAGTTCGCGAAGCAGGCGAACGACCCGCAGGTGAAGATGATCGAGGTGAAGCTGTCGCAAGGCGCGAAGCCCGGCCACGGCGGCGTGCTGCCCGCCGCGAAGATCACGCGGGAAATCGCCGAGACGCGCGGCATCCCGATGGGCAAGGACTGCATCTCGCCCGCCACGCATTCCGAGTTCTCGACGCCGCGCGGCCTGCTCGAATTCGTCGAGCGCCTGCGCACGCTGTCGGGCGGCAAGCCGACCGGCTTCAAGCTGTGCGTCGGCCACCCGTGGGAATTCTTCGGCATCGCCAAGGCGATGCTGGAAACCGGCATCGTGCCGGACTTCATCGTCGTCGACGGCGCGGAAGGCGGCACCGGCGCCGCGCCGCTCGAATTCACCGATCATGTCGGCGTGCCGCTGCAGGAAGGGCTGCTGCTCGTGCACAACACGCTGGTCGGGATCGGCCTGCGCGACCAGGTGAAGCTCGGCGCGAGCGGCAAGATGATCACCGCGTTCGACATCGCGCGCACGCTCGCGATCGGCGCGGACTGGGTCAATTCGGCGCGCGGCTTCATGTTCGCGGTCGGCTGCATCCAGGCCCAGACCTGCCACACCGGCCGCTGCCCGACCGGCGTCGCGACCCAGGATCCGGTGCGGCAGCGCGCGCTCGTCGTGCCGGACAAGGCGGAGCGCGTCTACAACTTCCATCGCAACACGCTGCACGCGCTGCAGGAGCTGGTGCAGGCGACGGGCCTCACGCATCCGTCCGAGCTGCGCGCGCATCACATCGTGCAGCGCATCTCGTCGCACGAGGTGCGACTGATGTCGCAGTTGCTCAAGTACCTGAAGCCGGGCGCGCTGCTCGACGGCGGCGCGCAATGCGGCCTGACGCTGTACGAGCAATGGTGGCCGCTCGCGCGCAGCGACTCGTTCACGCCCGGCGAAGGCGTGTACGCCTCGCTGGGCTGAGCCGCCTCCGCAACGAAAAAAAGCGCCCCGTCGGGGCGCTTTTTGCATGGACGACCGCGCGCTTACTGCGGCAGCGTGTCGAGGAACGACTGGCGCTGCGCGAGCTTCGCGAAATGCTTGTCGAGGTTCGGATGGCGCTCGCGCCAGTTCAGCTCGGGCATGCGGAAATCGAGATAGCCCAGTGCGCAGCCGAGCGCGCTGTCGGCGAGGGTGTAATGGTTGCCGACGCACCAGGGCTTGCTGCCCAGGCCCTGCGACATCGCGACGAGCGCGTCGTCGATCTTGCGCTGCTGACGCGCGAGCCAGGTGTCGCTGCGCTGCGCGGGCTCGCGCTGCACGTGCTCGATACGGATCGCGACCGCCGCGTCGAGCACGCCGTCGCCGAGCGCCTCCCAGCAGCGCACCTCGACGCGCTCGCGGCCGGACGGCGGGATCAGCTTGCCCACCGGCGACAGCGTGTCGACGTATTCGCAGATCACGCGCGAATCGAATACCGCCGCACCGTCCTCCATCACGAGGCACGGCACCTTGCCGAGCGGATTCGAGGCATGAATGGCGGTATCCGCCGCCCAGACGTTCTCAAGCTCCAGCCGGTAGTCGATCTTCTTTTCAGCGAGCACGATTCGCGCCTTGCGAACGAACGGGCTGCTGAGCGAACCGATTAATTTCATCATCTGCCTTAGTTGGGAAAACACCGCCCGAGAGTATACGTTGTCGCCGATCATAACCGGCCGGCGCGACCCCGATGACAATCGGCCGGCCGGCCTGTGGATGGTTTGCAACAGCCCCGCGGCGCGCCCGGGCGCGAACGCCGCGGGCCGGACAGCGCTACAATCGCACGATGAATAAGCCGACCTCCCCCGCCATCGCCACCGACGTCTACCGCCTGCGCCGCGAACGCGTGCTGGCCGCGCTGCGCGCGGGCGGCGGCGGCGTCGCCCTCGTGCCCACCGCGCCCGAAGTGCCGCGCAGCCGCGACACCGACTACCCGTACCGGCACGACAGCTATTTCTATTACCTGACAGGTTTCACCGAGCCCGACGCGCTGCTCGTGCTCGACGCCGGCGCGCGCGACGACGCGCCGCGCGCGATCCTGTTCTGCCGTGCGAAGAATCCCGAGCGCGAGACCTGGGAAGGGTTCCATTTCGGTCCCGAGGCGGCGCGCGATGCGTTCGGCTTCGACGCCGCGTTCCCGATCGACGCGCTCGACGCCGAGTTGCCGCGCCTCCTCGCCGACGCCCCCGCGGTCCACTACCGCTTCGGCGCGTCCGCCGACTTCGACGCGCGGCTCGCGACCGCGCTCGACGCGGTGCGCGCGCGCAGCCGCGCCGGCGTCGCCGCGCCGGCCGCGGCGTTCGACCTCGCGCCGCTGCTCGACGACATGCGGCTCGTCAAGGAGCCGCACGAGCAGGCGATCATGCGCCGTGCGGGCGAGATCTCGGCGCGCGCGCATCGCCGCGCGATGGCGGTATGCCGCCCGGGGATCCGCGAGTACGAGCTGGAAGCCGAACTGCTGTACGAATTCCGCCGCCAGGGTGCGCAGGGGCCCGCCTACGGCTCGATCGTCGCCGCGGGCGCGAATGCGTGCGTGCTCCACTACCCGGCGGGCGGCGCGAGCGCGCGCGACGGCGACCTGATCCTGATCGACGCCGCGTGCGAACTCGACGGCTACGCCGCCGACATCACCCGCACCTTCCCGGCCAACGGCCGCTTCAGCGGGCCGCAGCGCGCGCTGTACGACATCGTGCTCGCCGCGCAGCAGGCCGCGATCGACGCGACCCGCGCAGGTGCGCCGTTCGACGCGCCGCACGAGGCCGCGGTGCGGGTGCTCGCGCAGGGTCTGCTCGACACCGGCATCCTGCCCAAGGCGCGCTTCGCGAGCGTCGACGACGTGATCGCCGAGCGCGCCTATGCGCGCTTCTACATGCACCGCACCGGCCACTGGCTCGGCATGGACGTGCACGACTGCGGCGACTACCGCGAACGGCAGGCGCCGCGCGACGAGCAGGGGGCGCTGCCCTCGCGCACGCTGCGCGCGGGCATGGCGCTCACGATCGAGCCGGGCCTGTACGTGCGCGCCGCCGACGACGTGCCGGCCGCGTACCACGACCTCGGCATCCGGATCGAAGACGATGCGTTCGTCACGCCGGACGGCTGCGAGCTGATCACGCGCGGCGTGCCGGTGGCCGCCGACGAGATCGAGGCGCTGATGCGCGACGCCGGTACCCGCGCGTGAGCCGCTCCCTTTCACTGACCGTAGCCCCTGATGCACCGATGACGATCGCCTCCCCGCCCGCTCCCGACTTCGACCTCACGATCGTGGGCGCCGGCCCCGTCGGGCTCGCGCTCGCGGGCTGGCTCGCGCGCCGCAGCGCGACGCAGCCGCTCGCGATCGCGCTCCTCGACGCGCGCGATCCCGAAGCGAGCCTCGGCGACCCGCGCGCGATCGCGGTGTCGCAAGGCAGCCGGATGCTGCTCGCTGCGCTCGGCTGGCCCGACGACGCGACGCCGATCGAGCACATCCACGTGTCGCAGCGCGGCCACTTCGGCCGCGCGCTGATCGATCGCGACGAGCACGGCCTGCCGGCGCTCGGCCACGTGGTGCGCTACGGCTCGATCGTGCAGGCGCTCGCGCGCGCGGTGCGCGGCACGGCCGTGCAATGGTTCACGTCGACCACGGCGCACGCGCCGCAACAGGACGAACACGGCGTGACCGTGCTGCTCGAGACGCCGCAAGGCACCCGCACGCTGCGCACGCGGCTGCTGGTCAACGCCGAAGGCGGGCTGTTCCACGAGCAGCGCCGCCAGCCGGACGCGAGCCGGCACAGCCGCGATTACGGACAGACCGCGCTCGTCGGCACCGTCACGGCGTCCGCGCCGCGTCCGCACGTGGCCTGGGAGCGCTTCACGACGGAGGGCCCGCTCGCGCTGCTGCCGCTCGGCGGCCCGGGCCAGGCCGACTACGCGCTCGTCTGGTGCTGCGCGCCCGACGAGGCGGCGCGCCGCGCGCGGCTGAGCGACGACGCATTCCTCGCCGAACTGGGGGCCGCGTTCGGTCAACGCATGGGGCGCTTCACGAAGATCACGGGCCGCGCGGCGTTTCCGCTCGGGCTCACCGCGGCGCCCACGCTCGTGCAGGGGCGCATCGCGATCGTCGGCAACGCGGCGCAGACCCTCCATCCGGTCGCGGGCCAGGGCCTGAACCTGGGCCTGCGCGGCGCGCACACGCTCGCCGAGGCGCTGTCCGAGCACGGCCCGACACCGCAGGCGCTGGCGGCCTTCAATGCGCGGCGCGCGCTCGACCGGCGGCTGACCATCGGCGCGACCGACACGCTCGCGCGGCTGTTCACGATCGATTCGCGCCCGTTCGCGGCGCTGCGCGGCGCGGCGCTGGCCGCGCTCGATTTCGTGCCGCCGCTCAAGACGGCAATCGCGCGGCAGATGATGTTCGGACAACGCCGCTGAGGTCGGCGGCGCGGCGCCGTTGCCCGAGCGCGACGGCGCCGGGCGCCGAACAACGTCGAGCCGCGTTCGATTCGCCCTTTCCGCCCCGCGCGCAACGGGCCTGCACCAGCGCCGGCCCGGCCGCCCCGCCCGCGCCGAGGTACGATTTAACAATGGCGGACACTTCCCCGAATCCGGCGACCCGGGCGCTTACGGTAAAATAGCTCTTTTCCCTCCGCCCGTTTCCCGCCTGCGCCTCGCGCGGGCCGCCCGATATCGCCATGCCCGTCCTCGGCTCTCACGTTCTGCGCAACAACCTGTTCGTCGCCCCCATGGCGGGCGTGACCGACCGGCCGTTCCGTCAGCTGTGCAAACGGCTCGGCGCGGGCTATGCCGTGTCCGAGATGGTCGCGTCGAACGCCCAGCTGTGGAAGAGCGAGAAGACCATGCGGCGCGCGAACCACGCGGGCGAAGTCGAGCCGATCGCGGTGCAGATCGCGGGCGCCGATCCCGCCATGATGGCGGAGGCCGCGCGCTACAACGTCGCGAACGGCGCGCAGATCATCGACATCAACAGGGGCTGCCCGGCCAAGAAAGTCTGCAACGTCGCGGCGGGCTCGGCGCTGCTGCAGAACGAGCCGCTCGTGCAGCGCATCGTCGAGGCGGTGGTCGGCGCGGTCGGCGTCGGGCCGGACGCCGTGCCCGTCACGCTGAAGATCCGCACCGGCTGGGACCGCGAGCACCGGAACGCGCTCTCGGTCGCGAAGCTGGCCGAGGACGCCGGCAGCGCGATGCTGACCGTGCACGGCCGCACCCGCGCCGACCTGTACCGCGGCGACGCCGAGTACGAGACGATCGCCGCCGTGAAGGCCGCCGTGCGCATCCCGGTGGTCGCGAACGGCGACATCACCACGCCCGCGAAGGCCAAGGCGGTGCTCGACGCGACGGGCGCCGACGCGCTGATGATCGGCCGCGCCGCGCAGGGCCGGCCGTGGCTGTTCCGCGAGATCGAGCACTTCCTGCGCTGCGGCGAGCTGCTCCCGCCGCCCCTGATCGACGAAATCCAGCAGGTCATGAACGAGCACCTCGAAGACCACTACGCGTTCTACGGGGAATTTACCGGCGTGCGTACTGCACGCAAGCACATCGGCTGGTACACTCGCGGCCTTTCCGGCGCCAATGCGTTCCGGCACCGCATGAACACGCTCGACACCACCCGTGAGCAGCTCGCCGCCGTCAACGCGTTCTTCGACGAACAAAAAGCCCTGTCCGACCACCTGATCTACGTGGACGACGAGCCCGACGCCGACGGCAAGCCGGACGACAATAACCAGTTAGCAGCATGAGCAAGCACAACATCGAACAATGCGTCCGCGACAGCCTGGATGGCTACTTCCGGGATCTCGACGGCTCCAATCCGCACGACGTCTATGAAATGGTGATGTCGTGCGTCGAGAAGCCGATGCTCGAAGTCGTGCTCGTACAGGCGGGCGGCAACCAGTCGCTGGCCGCCGAGTACCTCGGCATCAACCGCAATACGCTGCGCAAGAAGCTGCAGCAGCACGGCCTGCTGTAGACAGCGGCCCTGTCCCCGTTTTCCTGGCTATGGGTGGCACCATCATGATCAAGCAAGCGCTTCTTTCCGTTTCCGACAAAACCGGCATCGTCGACTTCGCGAAAGCGCTGTCGCAGCAAGGCGTCCAGCTGCTGTCGACGGGCGGCACCGCCAAACTGCTGGCCGACGCCGGCCTGAGCGTCACCGAGGTGGCGGACTACACGGGCTTCCCCGAAATGCTCGACGGGCGCGTGAAGACGCTGCATCCGAAAGTGCACGGCGGCATCCTGGCGCGCCGCGACCTGCCGGAGCACATGGCGGCGCTCGACGCCCACCAGATCCCGACGATCGACCTGCTGGTCGTGAACCTGTACCCGTTCGTCGCGACCATCGCGAAGGACGACTGCACGCTCGCCGACGCGATCGAGAACATCGACATCGGCGGCCCGACCATGCTGCGTTCGGCCGCGAAGAACCATCGCGACGTCACGGTCGTCGTCGACCCGGCCGACTACGCGGTCGTGCTGGACGAGATGAAGGCGAACGGCAACACGGTCGGCTACGCGACCAACTTCCGCCTCGCGACCAAGGTGTTCGCGCACACCGCGCAGTACGACGGCGCGATCACGAACTACCTGACGAGCCTGACCGACGAGCTGCAGCATGCATCGCGCAAGCCCTACCCGGCTACGCTGAACCTCGCGTTCGACAAGGTGCAGGACCTGCGCTACGGCGAGAACCCGCACCAGGTCGCGGCGTTCTACCGCGACCTCGCGGCGCCCGCGGGCGCGCTGTCGAGCTATCGCCAGCTGCAGGGCAAGGAACTGTCGTACAACAACATCGCCGATTCCGACGCTGCGTGGGAATGCGTGAAGACCTTCGACGCGCCGGCCTGCGTGATCGTCAAGCACGCGAATCCGTGCGGCGTGGCGGTAGGCGCCGATGCGGGCGACGCGTACGCGAAGGCGTTCCAGACCGATCCGACCTCCGCGTTCGGCGGCATCATCGCGTTCAACCGCGAAGTCGACGAGGCGGCCGCACAGGCAGTCGCGAAGCAGTTCGTCGAGGTGCTGATCGCGCCGTCGTTCAGCGACGCCGCGAAGCAGCTGTTCGCCGCCAAGCAGAACGTGCGCCTGCTCGAAATCGCCCTGGGCGAAGGCCATAACGCGTTCGACCTGAAGCGGGTCGGCGGCGGCCTGCTGGTGCAGTCGCTCGACGCGAAGAACGTGCAGCCGAACGAATTGCGCGTGGTCACGAAGCGCCAGCCGACGGCGAAGGAAATGGACGACCTGCTGTTCGCATGGCGCGTCGCGAAGTTCGTGAAGTCGAACGCGATCGTGTTCTGCGGCAACGGCATGACGCTCGGCGTCGGCGCAGGCCAGATGAGCCGCGTCGATTCGGCGCGCATCGCGAGCATCCAGGCGCAGAACGCCGGCCTCGCGCTGGCCGGCTCGGCAGTCGCATCGGACGCGTTCTTCCCGTTCCGCGACGGCCTCGACGTGGTGGTCGCGGCAGGCGCGACCTGCGTGATCCAGCCGGGCGGCTCGATGCGCGACGACGAAGTGATCGCCGCCGCCGACGAGCACGGCCTCGCGATGGTCCTGACGGGCGTACGCCACTTCCGTCACTGATCCCGGCGCGGCCTCGCGCGCTGCGAAACCCGGCCGCCGTCGCGCCGCCGGGTTTTTTATTGGCCGGCGCAGGCCGCGGCGCGGCGCCGTGCGGTGCGCCGCAATCGTTGTAGTATCGCTAACACGCAGTTCTTCCGGCATTTCCATGCGAATCCTCGGCATCGACCCCGGCTTGCGCGTCACGGGCTTCGGCGTGATCGACGTAAGCGGCCATCAGCTCGCCTACGTCGCGAGCGGCGTGATCAAGACCGCCACCGCCGACCTCCCCACCCGGCTCGGCACGATCTATGACGGCGTATCGACGCTGGTCCGCCAGCACGCGCCCGACCAGGCGGCAATCGAGAAGGTGTTCGTCAACGTCAATCCGCAGTCGACGCTGCTGCTCGGCCAGGCGCGCGGCGCCGCGATCTGCGGGCTGGTGTCGGGCGGCCTGCCGGTCGCCGAGTACACCGCGCTGCAGCTCAAGCAGGCGGTGGTCGGCTACGGCCGGGCGACCAAGGAGCAGATGCAGCAGATGGTCGCGCGGCTGCTGTGCCTGTCCGGCCTGCCGGGCACCGACGCGGCCGACGCGCTCGGCATGGCGATCTGCCATGCGCACGGCGGCACCACGCTCGGCACGCTGGGCGAACTCGCGCCGGCGCTCGCCAAGCGCGGGCTGCGGGTGCGGCGCGGCCGGCTCGTCGGGTAGCCGCGGCCGATTCAGACTCGGCTCAGGCGCGGCCGGCTCGGGCGTGATCGGCCTGAACTCGGCTGGCTTGGGCGCGACCGACTCAGGTGCCGCCGGTTCAGACTCGACCGGCTCGGGCACGCCCCGTCGGGTGCCAGCGGCCCCACCCGCGCCACCCCGCCCCGCCGGTCGACCGGCGTGCGCTACACTCGCGCTTTCCGTCACGTATTCCGCTCCTCCATGATCGGTCGCATCGCGGGCACCCTGCTCGAAAAGAACCCGCCCCACCTCCTCGTCGACTGCAATGGCGTCGGCTACGAGATCGACGTGCCGATGAGCACGTTCTACAACCTGCCGCACACGGGCGAGAAGGTCGTGCTGCTGACCCAGTTGATCGTCCGCGAAGACGCCCACCTGCTGTACGGCTTCCTCACGCCGCAGGAACGCTCGACCTTCCGCGAGCTGCTGAAGATCACCGGCGTCGGCGCGCGGATGGCGCTCGCGGTGCTGTCCGGGATGAGCGTGCAGGAGCTGGCGCATGCGGTCACGCTGCAGGACGCCGCGCGCCTGACGCGCGTGCCCGGGATCGGCAAGAAGACCGCCGAGCGCCTGCTGCTCGAACTCAAGGGCAAGCTCGGCGCGGACCTCGGTCCGCTCGCGGGCGCCGCCTCGCCGTCCGACCATGCGTCCGACATCCTCAACGCGCTGCTCGCGCTCGGCTATTCGGAGAAGGAAGCGCTCGCCGCGATCAAGAACGTGCCGGCCGGCACCGGCGTGTCCGAGGGCATCAAGCTGTCGCTGAAGGCGCTGTCGAAGGCCTGACGGGCGGCACCGCCCAAGACCGGGTCGCCCGGTCGGCCTTGCCTCGGTCGACCTCGCCCTGATCAATCTCGCCCCAGTTCGCCGGACACGCCCCGGCCGATCGCCCCCACCGCCCCGAGGCGCACCGCGCCCCAACGGCGCACGCGGGCCGCGCGACCCGCGCGCGGTACAATGCCCGCATGATCGAAACCGACAAACTCGCCGCCGAGCGGATCATCGCCGCCACGCC
>NZ_JAAGNW010000005.1:23184-24700 GCF_010645215.1 Burkholderia multivorans
CGAGGCGGCCAAGCGGCGCTCGGAAGCGCTCGACCACGTGCTGCTGTTCGGGCCGCCCGGCCTCGGCAAGACCACGCTCGCGCACATCAGCGCGCGCGAGATGGGCGTGAGCCTGCGCCAGACCTCCGGCCCGGTGCTCGAACGCGCGGGCGACCTCGCCGCGCTGCTCACCAACCTCGAAGCCAACGACGTGCTGTTCGTCGACGAGATCCACCGGCTGTCGCCGGTCGTCGAGGAAATCCTGTATCCGGCGCTCGAGGACTACCAGATCGACATCATGATCGGCGAGGGGCCGGCCGCGCGCAGCGTGAAGCTCGACCTGCAGCCGTTCACGCTGGTCGGCGCGACCACCCGCGCCGGGATGCTCACGAACCCGCTGCGCGACCGCTTCGGGATCGTCGCGCGCCTCGAGTTCTACGATGCGGAGCAACTGGCGCGCATCGTGCGCCGCTCCGCCTCGCTGCTGAACGCGCAGATCGACCCGAGCGGCGCGTTCGAGATCGCCAAGCGCTCGCGCGGCACGCCGCGGATCGCGAACCGCCTGCTGCGCCGCGTGCGCGACTACGCGGAAGTAAAGGCGGACGGCAACATCACCGCAGCCGTCGCGGACGCCGCGCTCGCGATGCTCGACGTCGACCCGGTCGGCTTCGACCTGATGGACCGCAAGCTGCTCGAAGCGATCCTGCACAAGTTCGACGGCGGCCCGGTCGGCGTCGACAACCTCGCCGCCGCGATCGGCGAGGAGCGCGACACGATCGAGGACGTGCTCGAACCCTACCTGATCCAGCAGGGCTTCCTGCAGCGCACGCCGCGCGGCCGCGTCGCGACGCTGCTTGCCTACCGCCACTTCGGGCTGGCCGCGCCGGACGCGGCCAGCCCGGTGCGCGGCATGTGGGACACGCCGGATCCGCCGCGCTGATCCGACGCCCGCCGCACCGATGTCCGCCTCGTCCGATGCCCCCTCCGCGCAAGCGACCCGCCTCGCCCGCCTGCGCGCCCGCATCGCGGGCGGCGTCACGCACCTGACATCGGGCGGCGGCGGCCCGACCCTCGACTTTGCGTCTCCGCCCGGCGACCCGGGCCTGTTCGGGCCGGACGCAGTGTGCTGGAAGGTCCATGCCGCTTTCACCTCGATGATGGCGGGCGGCATCTCGGCGCTGCTGCTGCAGGCGCTGCACCCGCTCGCGCTCGCGGGCGTGTGGGACCACTCGACGTTTCGCAGCGACATTCTCGGCCGGCTGCGGCGCACCTCCACCTTCATCGCCGGCACCACGTTCGGCAGCCGCGCCGACGCGCTGCGGCTGATCGAGCGGGTCCGCACGATCCACGCGGGCGTGACGGGCGTCGCCCCGGACGGGCGCTCCTACCGCGCGAGCGACCCGGCCCTGCTGACCTGGGTGCACGTCGCGGAAGTGTCGAGCTTCCTGGCCGCGCACCTGCGCTACGTGAACCCGCGCCTGCCGGGCGCCGAACAGGACCGCTACTACGCCGAGACGGCCCGCATCGCACAGCTGCT
>NZ_JAAGNW010000005.1:24710-50937 GCF_010645215.1 Burkholderia multivorans
CGACGATCGCGCCGCGATGCGCGCCGAGCTGGTCGCGAGCGAGCGCACCCATGAAGTGATCCGCGTGCTGTTCGACGCGCCGGTGCCGAAGCCTGCGCTGCGCCCGGCCGCAGCGCTGATCCTGAACGCCGGCGTCGACCTGCTGCCGCCCTGGGCGCAGCAGATGCTCGGCGTCGCCGCGTTCGCGCCGCTGCGCCGCGTACTGGTGCGGCCCGGCGTGCGCGCCGTCGCGCCGGTGCTGCGCTGGGCGCTCGTCAACGGCGCGTCGAAACGCGCGCGCCGGCGCGCGGCCGCCCCCGCTGATCCGGATCAGCCTTGAGCCGCGCGCCGGCGATACTTTCAACCGGCTGTCATACGAATTCGCTAAGCTGACGGATCAGCGGGCGCGCTTGCCGCGTCCACGCCCTCTCGTTCCGGAGCGCCCACCCGATGCCGAACCCGCTCGCCCGCTTCACTGCCGCCTGCCTGCTCACGCTGCTCGCCGCCTGCGGCGGCGACGGCACCGCGCCCGTCGCCCTGGATCTGCGCGGGGCCGGCCCCGCGCCGGGCGCGAACGCGCCCGCCGAACCGGCGCCGCCCGCCGCGCCGGCGCCCGGCAAATGGCGCGCCGCGCGCACGGGCGAGCTGCTCGACATCACCCTGGGCGACCTGCATCCGACCCAGGGCGCGCTCGGCTACGACCAGATCTATTACAAGCTCGGCCGCTACGAACTGCAGCCCGACAAGAAATTCGACGACTTCTGCGCGGACGAAGGGCTCGGCGGCCTCGCGCCGAACGGTTCGGGCCCGCGCTCGCGGCTCGGCGACCCGGGCAGCTACGCCTGCACGACCACGGATCCGGCCGCGCGCGACCGCAGCGTGCTGAATCCCGTGGTGATCGGGCCGAACGGCGACACGCTGTACGTGACGGACGGCCATCACGGGCTGTCGACCTACTACGAGACGCCCGACGGCGGCGCTGCGCTGCAGGTGCACGTGGTGGTGAAGGACAACCTCAGCGATTACTCGGGCGCCGCGTTCTGGCAGCAGATGCAGAGCCGCGGCTACACGCGCCTGAAGGACGGCGAAGGACGGCCGATCAGCGCGGCGCAGTTGCCGGCCGGGCTCGGGCTGAAACGCGGGATGCAGGACGACCGGTTCCGCGCGCTCGTCTATTTCACGCGCGACATCGGCTACGGCAAGCCGTCGCAGGCCACCGACTACCTGGAGTTCTACTGGGCCGACTGGCTGCGCCAGAAGCCGGCGGGCTTCGATCTCGCGCGCTACGACCTGACGCGCGCCGGCGCGACCGATCCCGATCCGGCGAAAGCGGACACGGGCTATCTGAACGCGGTATGGAACGCCTCGACGCGGATGGTCGCGGCCACCGATCCGATCATCGACGGCAGCACGAGCGCCGATCTGGGGCGCCTCGACGCGCTCAATGCGGGCAAGAAATACAGCAAGGGGGAGTTCGACAAGCTGCGTCAGCCCATCGACGCGGACAAGCCCGGCAAGCTCGCCTACGCGCTCGACTACAAGGCTCGTCACGGCCTGCGCTGAGATGAAGATGGGATGCGCGGCCCGATCGAGCCGCGCGCTCCCCGCTTACAGCACCTTGCGGTAGCCGTCGTCGTCGCTCGTGCCGCCCAGGTGATCGATGTCGGCCCAGCGCACCACGCGCGCCGCGCCCGCCTCGAACTCGACCACGTTGATGCTCGTGTTGAGCAGCACGTACTGGCGCGGCGCGGCCAGTTCGAGACCGGTCGCGTAGCGATACACGCAGTCGAGCACGCCGCCGTGCGCGACACAGGCGATGCGGCCGCCCGGATGCGCGGCGACGATCGGCTCCAGCGCATGCAGCACGCGGTGATAGAACGCCCGCTGCGACTCGCCGCCCTCGGGCGCGAAGCCGGGATCGCGGGTCTGCCAGTGCGCATAGGCGTCCGGAAAGCGCACCTCGATCTGGGCGCTGTCGTGCCCCTGGAACACGCCGTACGCGCGCTCGCGCAGCCCGTCGCGCAGGTGCAGCGGCAGGCCGAGCGCGTCCGCGATCGGCTGCGCGGTCTGCTGCGCGCGCTGCAGGTCGCTCGAATAGATCGCGTCGATGCGCTGCCCGTCGCGCACCTCGCGCGCGAGCCGCGCCGCGAGTTGCCGCGCCTGCGCGACGCCGCTGTCGGCGAGCGCGATGTCGATATGGCCCTGGATCCGCTTGATTTGATTCCAGGCGGTCTCGCCGTGCCGGATGAACAGGATTTCGGTTGTCGTCATCGCGTCAGTCAAAGTCAGGGCCTGGTCTGGAGCCAGAACGTCACGGGGCCGTCGTTGACGAGCGACACCTGCATGTCCGCGCCGAATTCGCCGGTCGCGACGATCGGGTGCCGCTCGCGCGCCGCGCGCACGACGTAGTCGAACAGGCGCTGCCCCTCGTCGGGCGGCGCGGCCGGCGTGAAGCTCGGCCGCAGGCCGCTCTGGGTGTCGGCCGCGAGCGTGAACTGCGACACGAGCAGCAGGCCGCCCGCGCGGCCTTCGCCGTCGAGATTCGACACGGAGAGGTTCATCTTGCCCGCCGCATCGCTGAACACGCGGTAGCCGAGCACCTTGGCGAGCAGCTTGTCGGCCGCCGCTTCGGTGTCGCCGCGCTCCGCGCAGACGAACGCGAGCAGCCCGGGGCCGATCTCGCCCGTCACCCGCTCGCCGACCCGCACGTCGGCGCGCCGGACCCGCTGGATCAACGCGATCATCGCGCCCCCGCCGGGCGGGCGCACTGGGTGGCGCGGGCCGTCATGCGCTCAGCGTCACGCGTGCGAAGCGGCGCTTGCCGACCTGCACGACGAATTCGCCGGCCTCGACCTTGAGCCCCTTGTCGGACACGGTCGCGCCGTCGATCTTCACGCCGCCCTGCTCGATGTTGCGCAGCGCCTCGCTGGTCGACGGCACGAGCCCCGCCTGCTTCAGCAGCTGGCCGATCGCGAGCGGCGCGCCCGCGAGCGCGACGGCCGGGATGTCGTCCGGCACGCCGCCCTTCGCGCGGTGATTGAAGTCCTCCAGCGCGCGCTCGGCGTCGGCCTGCGAATGGAAGCGCGTGACGATCTCCTGCGCGAGCAGCACCTTGAAGTCGCGCGGATTGCGGCCGCCCTCGGCCTCGCTGCGAAACTGCGCGATCTCCTCGAGGCTGCGGAACGACAGCAGCTCGAAGTAGCGCCACATGAGCGTGTCGGAAATGCTCATCAGCTTGCCGAACATGTCGGTCGGCTTTTCGCTGATGCCGATGTAGTTGCCTTTCGACTTCGACATCTTCTCGACGCCGTCGAGGCCTTCGAGCAGCGGCATCGTCAGGATGCACTGCGGGTCCTGCCCGTACTGCTTCTGCAGCTCGCGGCCGACCAGCAGGTTGAACTTCTGGTCGGTGCCGCCGAGTTCGAGATCCGCATTGAGCGCGACCGAATCGTAGCCCTGCATGAGCGGGTACAGGAACTCGTGGATCGAGATCGGCACGCCGCCCTGGAAGCGCTTCGTGAAATCCTCGCGCTCGAGGATCCGCGCGACCGTGTAGCGCGACGCGAGCTTGATCATGCCGTCCGCGCCGAGCGGCAGCGACCACTCGCTGTTGTAGCGGATCTCGGTCTTGTCGCGATCGAGCACGAGCGCGGCCTGCTCGAAATAGGTCTTCGCGTTGGTCTCGATCTGCTCGCGCGTGAGCGGCGGGCGGGTCGCGTTGCGGCCCGACGGGTCGCCGATCAGCGACGTGAAATCGCCGATCAGGAAGATCACCGTGTGGCCGAGGTCCTGCAGCTGACGCATCTTGTTCAGCACGACGGTATGGCCGAGGTGGATGTCGGGCGCGGTCGGATCGAGGCCGAGCTTGATGCGCAGCGGCGTGCCGGTGGCCGCGCTCTTCGCGAGCTTCTGCGCGAATTCCTCCTCGACCAGCAGCTCGTCGACGCCGCGCTTCGTGACGGCGAGCGCATGCCGGACTTCGTCGGTGATCGGGAAAGCGGGCTGGGCGGTGGGTTCGGTGCTCATCGGTGCGGAAAGGAGAATGTCGCGAAAGAAGCGATTTTCCCATAAGTTGCGCGCGAGCCGCTCAATGGGCTTAACGGCGCGCGCGCTTGCGCGGATAATCCGGCGCGATGACGCCGACGGACCTGCGCCGGCGACCCAACCCCGATCTGACGGAGCGAACCCGTGGCGCCACAACGCACGCAACCCGGCCATCCCGCGGATGGCGTGTACTTCGGCCTGATGTCGGGCACCAGCATGGACGGCGTCGACGGCAGCGCCGCCCGGTTCGAGACCGGCAAGCCGCCCGTCGTGCTCGCGGAAGCGTTCGTCGGCTTCGCCGACACGCTGCGCGACGCGCTGTTCGCGCTGCAGCAGCCGGGCGACAACGAGATCGAGCGCGAGGCGCTCGCCGCGAACGGGCTCGCCGCGCGCTATGCGGTGTGCTGCCACGAACTGCTGCGCAGCGCACGGCTCGCGCCGGACCACGTGCGTGCGATCGGCGTGCACGGGCAGACCGTACGACAGCGCCCGGAACGCGGCTATACGCGGCAGATCAACAATCCGGCCCTGCTGGCCGAACTCACGCGCGTCGACGTGATCGCGGACTTCCGCAGCCGCGACGTCGCCGCGGGCGGCCAGGGCGCGCCGCTCGCGCCCGGCTTCCACGCGACCGTGTTCGGCGCGCCCGGCGAGACCCGGGTGGTCTGCAACCTGGGCGGCATCAGCAACATCACGATCCTGCCCGCCCGCGCGGACGCGCCGGTGCACGGCTTCGACTGCGGACCGGCCAACGCGCTGCTCGACGCCTGGGTGCATCGCCACCTGAACAAGCCCTACGACGACGACGGCCGTTTCGCCGCGCGCGGCAAGGCGCACGACACGCTGCTCGACGCGCTGCTCGACGAACCCTACTTCCGCCTGCCGCCGCCGAAAAGCACCGGCCGCGACCTGTTCAATCCGGACTGGCTCGACGCGAAGCTCGCGGGTTTCGCGACGCTCGCGCCGGAGGACGTGCAGGCGACGCTCGTCGCGTTGAGCGCCGTGACCGTCGCGCGCGACGTGGCGCGGCATGCGCCCGACTGCACGCGGGTGTTCGTGTGCGGCGGCGGCGCGCGCAACCCGGTGCTGCTCGGTGCGCTCGGCGCGGCGCTCGCGGGCCATGGCAGCCGCGCGAGCGTCGCCACCACGGCCGCGCTCGGCGTGCCGCCGCAGCAGGTCGAGGCGCTGGCGTTCGCCTGGCTCGCGTACCGCTTCAACGCGCGCGCGCCGGGCAACCTCGCGACGGTCACGGGCGCGGCGGGCGAGCGGGTGCTGGGCGCGCTGTATCCGCGCTGAGCGCGGCCGCGCGCCCGATCTTGCCGGGACCGGGCCTCACCCCACCTGGCCCGGCCGGAAAAACAAAAAGCCGCCCGGTCGAAGACCGGGCGGCTTTCAGCCTGATGCTTCCGCTAGTTCGGGATCAGACCGAGAACGACGACCCGCAACCGCAGGTGGTCGAGGCATTCGGATTCTTGATCACGAATTGCGCGCCGTTGAGATCGTCCTTGTAGTCGATCTCCGCGCCCACCAGATACTGGTAGCTCATCGAATCGATCAGGAGTTGGACGCCGTTCTTGTCCATCACGGTGTCGTCCTCGTTGACCTCTTCGTCGAACGTGAACCCATACTGGAAGCCCGAGCAGCCGCCGCCCTGCACGAACACGCGGAGCTTCAGCTCGGGATTGCCTTCTTCTTCGATCAGTTGCTTGACCTTGTCGGCAGCCGCGTCGGTGAAGACGAACGGAACCGGCATTTCAGTCGTCACGGGGGATTCGGTGACTGCGTTCATTCGAACTCTCCAATAGCCTTGGCCGGCCTTGCCCGAAGCGGATGAGGTGCACACCGGCAGCCGCGCCGCATGATCTCGAGCAAATAAACGGCAATTAACCCGCTCATGGTAGCAGACCTGGGGAAACTCCGTGGAAAACCCACGCGCCCGGGCGGCCTATCCAAGGCCGGGCCGGGCGCGTCCGCGCGCCCATAAAAAAACCGCCAGTGCGGACACTGGCGGTTTTTCGCGGCGGGGCTCCGCCAGGCGGAGCGGCCGGTAATGCTTAACGCTTAGAGAACTGCTTCGCGCGGCGTGCCTTGCGCAGACCAACCTTCTTACGCTCGACTTCACGCGCGCCGCGCGTGACGAAGCCTGCGGTCGACAGCGTCGGCTTCAGGGTCGCGTCGTAGTCGATCAGCGCACGGGTGATGCCGTGGCGCACTGCGCCTGCCTGACCCGTTTCGCCGCCGCCCGTCACGTTCACCTTGATGTCGAACGTCTGGCCGTGGTTCGTGAGTTCCAGCGGTTGACGCACGATCATCAGCGACGTTTCGCGCGAGAAGTAGTCGGCGATGGGCTTGCCGTTGACGATGATATCGCCCTTGCCTGCCTTGATGAAGACACGAGCGACTGCGCTCTTGCGGCGGCCCGTACCGTAGTTCCAGTTACCGATCATATGGGCTCCCCTTAGATCTCGAGCGCCTTCGGCTGTTGGGCCGAATGCGGATGCGTGGCTTCAGCGTAGACCTTCAGCTTCTTGATCATTGCGTAGCCGAGCGGGCCCTTCGGCAGCATGCCCTTGACCGCCTTCTCGAGCGCGCGGCCCGGGAAGCGTTCTTGCATCTTGCCGAACGTCGTTTCATAGATACCGCCCGGGTAGCCCGAGTGACGGTAGTACTTCTTGTCCAGCGTCTTGTTGCCCGTGACCTTCAGCTTGCTCGCGTTGATAACGATGATGAAATCACCGGTGTCGACGTGCGGGGTGAACTCGGGCTTGTGCTTGCCGCGCAGACGGCGTGCCACTTCGCTGGCGACACGTCCGAGAACCTTATCCGTCGCGTCAATCACGTACCATTCGCGCGTCACCTCATGGGCTTTTGCGGAAAACGTCTTCATGATCGATCCAAAAAAAATGCTCAGTGCCCTGTATTTTTTCCTGCTTGGCTATGTGCGCTTCAAGGCGCGGTGCAGGCTCTCCCTGGTTTCTTCCCGCGGGCATGAATGCGGAAAACCCTGAATTATAAAGGAATTCGGGGTACTCGGTCAAAACTTTCGCTTGGAACGCGGCTGGAGCCGCCGTGCGGGCGCGTCCGGGCTTGCATCGGACGAAAAAAAGCCCGAACCATCTGTTCGGGCTTAATCCACCAAAGGAGGAGGGTGGAGGAGACATGCGGAGGTTGCCGCACCGCGACAACCAATGAGGCTGATTATACGAACCCGCCCCCGCGCACACAAGAAAAACTGCATTACGAAACATCACACCACAATATGAAATTACGAGACGCATGTCTCGAATCTGGATTTTTCTTTACGAATCAATTGCATAGCACCATCAACCGAATCAATCCCCTGGCTTGGCTAGAGGGAAACCCCTAAAGCCGAAGCAGGTTTCCGGATCGAATCAGCGCGCGCTCCGTATCCGCCGCACGGCATCGTGCGCCGCATCAGCCGGGTCCGGCGCGGCGGGCTACAATGCCGGTTCGCTATCGAATCAGGCAACGCTGGAGCACAAGCATGGAATGCAAAGTCAGCTGGATGGGACAGGACGGCATGGCGTTCGCCGCCGAAACCGGCAGCGGCCACCTCGTCACGATGGACGGCGCGCCCGAAGGCGGCGGCCACAACCTCGCGCCGCGCCCGATGGAGATGGTGCTGCTCGGCACGGGCGGCTGCACCGCGTACGACGTCGTGCTGATCCTCAAGAAAAGCCGCCAGGAAGTGGTCGGCTGCACGGTCGCGCTCAAGGCCGAGCGCGCGAGCGAGGATCCGAAAGTCTTCACGCAGGTCCACTTCCATTTCACGGTGACGGGCCGCAACCTGAACCCCGCGACCGTCGAGCGCGCGATCAACCTGTCGCACGACAAGTACTGCTCGGCGTCGATCATGCTGGCGAAGACGGCCGAACTCACCCACTCGTTCGAGATCGTCGCCGTCTGACGCCGATGCACGGCCGGAACGAAAAAGGCCCGCGCCGGTTCGGCGCGGGCCTTTGTTCTTGATCGGAGCGGCAAAGCGGGCCGATAAGCCGGATTCTGTGCGCGCCGCACATCCGAAGACGCGCGGCGCGTGGCAGCCATTCCTCTAGGCGCGCCATTGCTGACGCGCTCAAGCTTCCTACCCGCAGACGAGACGGGGGCACCGTCCTGCATCCGAAGATGCGCGCCTGCCTACTTGGAATTGCTCCGGGTGGAGGTTACCGTGCCGGTCTGCGTCGCCGCAGCCGCGGTGCGCTCTTACCGCACCGTTTCACCCTTACCTGATCCCGGCTTGCGCCGGGCCATCGGCGGTTTGCTTTCTGTTGCCCTGTTCCGCGTGTCGCCACGGATGGCCGTTAGCCATCACCCTGCCCTGGTGGAGTCCGGACTTTCCTCGCCCTCGCCGGCGCGAACCGGCGAAGCCGCGACTGCCTGGCCCGCTTTGCGGCCGCCATTCTAGCACCGCCACGCGCATCGCCGTCAGTCAGGCCGTCGGCGGCCCGCGCGGAACACGCGAGGATCCGCGTAGAACGCCGGATCCTCGTTCTCCGGCCACCAGCCCGGCACGCCCAGCACCGGCAGCGGCGCGAAGCCGCGGCTCGCCGGCGCGGCGTCGGCCACAAGCGCCGCGAGACGCTCCGCCAGCGTCGCGTCGAGCCAGGCCCGGCGCGCATCGTCGGCCCAGTCGAAGTAGGCGGCGGGCACCTCGACGATCCACGCGTGCGCGGTGCAGGCCTTGTACGGGTCGACCAGTTTCTCGAACAGCGCATGTCCGACGAGCCGCGCCTCGCAGCGACGCCCCCACGCGGCGCGCCCGGCCAGCATCAGCGCGGGCCAGTCGAAATCGCGCAGCGCGGCGGCGAGCGCCGGATCGGCGGTGGCGAACACCGCCCCGCTCTCGTCGAGCAGGGTCAGGGCGTCGCGCACGCCGCCGCGCACCGCGCCCACCCCCAGCACGTCGATCGCCGCGGCCTGGCGCGCATTGAGCGCGGCCTTGAGGCGCGGATACGCGCACCAGACCAGCGCATTGAAGAAATCATGCAGGTTGTGCCGGGTCGGCACCTCGCCCGTCGCGGCGATGTGGGTTTCGTAGGCAACGCCCGCGGGCAGCGCCGCCTGGGCGACGAAGCGCAGCGGCCGCCCCCGGCCGGTCGGCACGGGCGCCGCGCAGGCCTGCGCGTCGAGCGCCGCGACGAACGCGGCTTCACCCTGCTCCGCCGCCGCCTGCCAGCGCCGCCCGGGCTCGGCCAAGCCCGCCAGCCAGCGCGCGGACCAGTCGATCCGCGCGAATGCCGCGCCGCCGTCCGCCGCCTCGCCGGCCCGGCCGGCCGGCGCGGGCCCGCTCACGCGAGTCGCCAGCCGATCGGCTCGCCGCCGCGCAACGGCACGACGGGCGTGTCGCCCGCGTAGATCTCGCGCGGCAGCTCCCAGGTCTCACGCTTGAGCGTGACCGTCTCGGCGCTGCGCGGCAGGCCGTAGAAATCAGCGCCGAAGAAGCTCGCGAAGCCTTCCAGCCGGTCGAGCGCACCCGCCTGGTCGAACGCTTCCGCGTACAGCTCGAGCGCGTGCAGCGCCGTGTAGCAGCCCGCGCAGCCGCACGCAGTCTCCTTCGCGTCCTTCGCGTGCGGCGCGCTGTCGGTGCCGAGGAAGAAGCGCGGATTGCCCGAGGTCGCCGCCTCGACCAGCGCGACGCGGTGGGTCTCGCGCTTGAGCACCGGCAGGCAGTAGTAATGCGGCCGGATCCCGCCCACGAAGAGCGCGTTGCGGTTGTACAGCAGGTGATGCGCGGTGATCGTCGCGCCCAGCAGGCCCGGCGCCGCATCGGCGTCGCGCACGTAGTCGGCCGCGTCCTTCGTCGTGATGTGCTCGAACACCACCTTCAGCGCCGGGAACGCGCGGCGCAGCGGCGTCATCACCTGGTCGATGAACACCTTCTCGCGGTCGAACAGGTCGATCGACGCATCGGTGACCTCGCCGTGCACGAGCAGCGGCATGCCGACTTCCTGCATCGTCTCGAGCGTCTTCGCGCAACGCCCGAGCAGGTCGGTGACGCCCGCGTCGGAATTGGTGGTCGCCCCCGCCGGATACAGCTTCACGCCATGCACGAAGCCGCTCTCGCGCGCGCGGCGGATCTCGTCGGGCGGCGTGTTGTCGGTCAGGTACAGCGTCATCAGCGGCTCGAACGTCATCCCCGCCGGCAGCGCGGCGAGGATCCGCCCACGATACGCGCGCGCCTGCTCGGTGGTCGTCACGGGCGGCTTCAGGTTCGGCATGATGATCGCGCGGCCGAACTGGCGGGCCGTATGCGGCAGCACCGCGGCCAGCATGTCGCCGTCGCGGACGTGCAGGTGCCAGTCGTCGGGGCGGGCGAGCGTGAGCGAGGCGGGGGAAGAGGCGTTCGAAGCGGTCATGGCGGGCATCGTGAGGATGGCGGCGGCTGGCGGAACGCCGGCGCGGCGCCCGGTGACGGCAAACCGCAACACGGGGCCGCGTACGCGCGGATTCCGCTTTTTGCCGCTCAGGGCTAGGTGATATGCTTGAAGCCGTCATTGTACCGGGTCCGCCCGGTCTGTTCCCTTGCCAGCTCCGCTGCTCCAGCAACATGTGCCAACTCTTCGGAATGAACTGCGCCGAGCCGACGGACGTCACGTTCTCGTTCACCGGCTTCGCGGCCCGCGGCGGGCTCACCGACCACCACGCCGACGGCTGGGGGATCGCGTTCTTCGAGGACAAGGCCTGCCGGCTGTTCATCGATCACCAGGCGTCCGCCACCTCGCCGATCGCCGAGATGGTGAAGCGCTATCCCATCAAGTCGAAAAACACCAACGCGCACATCCGCAAGGCGACCCAGGGGCGCATCCTGCTCGAGAACAGCCATCCGTTCCTGCGCGAGCTGTGGGGGCGGCACTGGATCTTCGCGCACAACGGCGACCTGCCCCACTACGCGCCCGACCTCTCGGGCAGCGTCTACCAGCCGGTCGGCAACACCGACAGCGAAGCCGCGTTCTGCACGCTCATGCACGGGCTGCGCAGCACCTTCCCGGGTGCGCAGCCGCCGCTGCCCGAGCTGTTCGAGCGGGTCGGCGAGCTGGCGGCGGACATCACCGCGCACGGCGTGTTCAACTTCCTGATGTCGAACGGCCAGGCGCTGTTCGCGCACTGCTCGACCCGCCTGCACTATCTCGTGCGGCGCTGGCCGTTCTCGACCGCGCACCTGATCGACGAAGACCTGTCGATCGACTTCGCGAAGTACACCACGCCGGAAGACCGGGTCGCCGTGATCGCCACGCAGCCGCTCACCGACGACGAGGTCTGGACCGCGTTCGAGCCCGGCGAGCTGCTGATGTTCCAGTGCGGCGAGGTCGCCGCGAAGACGCGCCTCCCGGTGCCCGAGATCGTGCTGGAGAAGCTGCGCAATCCGACGCTCGATCCCTCCGCGTCGGCGCCGTGCCGCGCGGTGCCGCTGCCGGTGATCGAGCTGGCCGACGACACGTTCGGCGACTGAGCCCCCCGCTCCAATGCAAAACGCCCGGCCAAGCCGGGCGTTTTGCATTCAGGCGGTTGGGCCGCCGCGCGAGGCGGCGGCGCGCCCGAGGCTCAGTGCAGGATCTTCGCGAGGAAGTCCTTCGCGCGGTCCGACTTCGGATTCGCGAAGAAGTCTTCCTTGCGGTCGTCCTCGACGATCGCACCCTTGTCCATGAAGATCACGCGATGGGCGACCTTGCGCGCGAAGCCCATCTCGTGCGTCACGCACATCATCGTCATGCCTTCCTGCGCCAGCTCGACCATCACGTCGAGCACCTCGTTGATCATCTCGGGATCGAGCGCCGAGGTGGGCTCGTCGAACAGCATCGCGATCGGATCCATCGACAGCGCGCGCGCGATCGCGACACGCTGCTGCTGGCCGCCCGACAGTTGCCCCGGGTACTTGTGCGCGTGCGCCTTCAGGCCGACGCGATCGAGCAGCTTGAGGCCCTTGTCGTTCGCCTCGTCCTTGCTGCGGCCGAGCACCTTGATCTGCGCGAGCGTGAGGTTCTCGGTGATCGACAGGTGCGGGAACAGCTCGAAATGCTGGAACACCATGCCGACCTTCGAACGCAGCTTCGACAGGTTGGTCTTGCGATCGCCGACCGACTGGCCGTCGACCAGGATCTCGCCCTGCTGGAACGGTTCGAGACCGTTGACCGTCTTGATCAGCGTCGACTTGCCGGACCCCGACGGGCCGCACACCACGACCACTTCACCCTTCTTCACTTCCGTCGTGCAATCGGTCAGCACCTGAAACTGGCCGTACCACTTCGACACGTTCTTAATGGAAATCATCTTGTGACCTTTTTCTGGAGACCTTTGACCAATGCGGAAGCCATCACGCACACCACGAAATAGCAGGCGCCCGCGAACAGGATCATCTCGATGTTGGTGCCGTCGCGGTCGCCGACGTTGGCGGCCGTGCGGAAGAAGTCCGCGAGACTGATCACGTACACGAGCGAGGTGTCCTGGAACAGTACGATCGCCTGCGTGAGCAGGAGCGGCACCATCGCGCGAAACGCCTGCGGCAGGATCACGAGGCGCATCGCCTGCGCGTAGTTCATGCCGAGCGCGAACGAGGCGTTCACCTGGCCGCGCGGCACCGCCTGGATCCCGGCGCGGATGATTTCCGAATAGTACGCGGCCTCGAACAGCGAGAACGCGACCATCGCGGACACGAGCCGGATGTCGGCGGTCGGCGCGAGGCCGAGCATGCCCTGCAGCACCTGCGGCACGATCAGGAAGAACCACAGCAGCACCATCACGAGCGGGATCGAGCGGAACACCGTGACGTAGCCCTGCGCGAACCACTGCAGCGGCTTGACGCCCGACAGCCGCATCAGCGCGAGCAGCGTGCCCCACAGAATCCCGATCACGATCGCGAGCACCGTGATCTTGAAGGTCACCACGGCGCCCGTCCACAGGGTAGGCAGCGCGCCGGGGATACTACTCCAGTCGAACTGATGCATCATTTGCCTCCGATGTAGCCGGGCAGACGCGAGCGGCTTTCGATCCAGCGCATCAGCGTCATGACGACCAGATTGATGACGACGTACGCGAGCGTCACCGCGATGAACGACTCATAGGTCTGCGCGGTGTAGTCGACGAGCTGCCGCGCCTGCGCGGACAGGTCGAGCAGGCCGATCGTCGAGGCGACCGCCGAATTCTTGAAGATATTCAGGAATTCTGACGTCAGCGGCGGCACGATGATCCGGTAGGCCACCGGCAACAGCACGTACCGGTAGGTCTGCCATTGCGTGAAGCCCATCGCGAGACCGGCCGCACGCTGGCCCTTGGGCAGCGCGTTGATGCCCGAGCGCACCTGCTCGCAGACCCGCGCGCCGGTAAACAGGCCCAGGCAGACGATCGAGGCGGTGAAGAACTGCGTGCCGGGCGGCAGCTGCTTGATCCAGTCGCCGATCGCCTTCGGCAGCAGTTCCGGGATCACGAAGTACCAGATGAAGAACTGCACGATCAGCGGAATGTTCCGGAAGATCGACACGTACAGCGTGCCGAGCGCGGACAGCCATTTGTTCGGGACGGTGCGCAGCACGCCGAACAGCGAGCCGACGATCAGCGCGATCACCCACGCGACGAGCGATACCTTGATCGTCACCCAGAACCCCGACATCAGCCAGCCGAGGTAGGTGGTCGGCTCGCCCGTCGAAACGGGACTCAGAAAAATGCCCCAGTTCCAGTGGTAAGACATAGCAAGACTCCAACAAAAAGAAACGGAAGAAGCCGTGGCTCTTCCGTTTCGTCAGCGCTTTTATTGCATGGATGGACGCGGGATCAGTCGAGCGCCTTGTCGTTCGGGTTCGCGTACAGCTTCTTCATCGCATCGGACAGCGGGAAGTTCAGATTCAGGCCCTTCGGCGGGATCGGGTTCTCGAACCACTTCGAGTAGATCTTCGCCGCCTCGCCCGACTTCTCGACGTCCGAGACCGCGTCGTCGACCAGCTTCTTGAACGCCGGATCATCCTTGCGCATCATGCAACCATACGCTTCCTGCGACTGCGCGGTGCCGACGATCACCCAGTTGCCCGGCTGCTTCGCCTTCGCACGCTCGCCCGCGAGCAGCGCGTCATCCATCATGAACGCGGCGGCGCGGCCCGTTTCCAGCGTCTGGAACGATTCGCCGTGATCCTTCGCGCTGATGATGTTCATGCCCATCTGCTTTTCGTTGTTCATCGCGCGCAGCAGGCGTTCCGAGGTGGTGCCCGCCGTCGTCACGACGGTCTTGCCCTTCAGGTCCGGGAAGTCCTTGATGCCCGAATCCTTCGACGTCATCAGGCGCGTGCCGATCACGAAGATCGTGTCGGAGAACGCAGCCTGCTTCTGGCGGTCGAGGTTGTTCGTCGTCGAGCCGCACTCGATGTCGACCGTGCCGTTCTGCACGAGCGGGATGCGGTTCTGCGACGTCACCGGGATGTTGCGGACCTGCAGGTTGGGCAGGCTCAGCTTCTTCTTGACCGCATCGACGACCTTCATCTGGAAGTCGCGCGAGTAGCCGACCACCTGCTGCTTTTCATCGTAATACGAGAACGGGATCGAAGATTCGCGGTGACCCAGTGCAATCACGCCCGTATCCTTGATCTTCTTGAGCGTGCCGGTCTCCTGCGCGATGGCGCCGCCAGCAAAGGCGCTGAGCGCGGCGGCCATCAGAATTGCTTTCTGGAACTTCATTGTGGTCATCTCCTTGGCGAAAACCCGCGCCAGTGTATCAAAGTAATTTTTCTGAAAGTAATGCTTGTTAACCACACTTCGGTACGGGTGCGCGGCGGACGCGGAGCCCGCATGCGCAAACGGGCGGCGCCGGTTCCGGCGCCGCCCGCGAAAGGGACATGATGCAGCCTTCCGGCCGCCTCATCAAGTGATCGACGTCAATCGATCAGGGGTACAGACCACGCAGCTCGCGCGCCATCAGGATCCGCTTGCACGCGACGATGAACGCCGCCGTGCGCACCGACACCTTGTGCTCCTCGGACACCGCCCACACGCCCGTGAAGGCTTCGCGCATCACGCGCTCCAGGCGATGGTTGATCTCGTCCTCGGTCCAGAAGAAGCTCGAGAAATCCTGCACCCATTCGAAGTACGACACGGTCACGCCGCCCGCATTGGCGATCACGTCGGGGATCACCAGCACGCCGTTGGCGGTCAGGATGTCGTCCGCGGCCGTCGTGGTCGGGCCGTTCGCGCCCTCGACGACGATCTTGGTGCGGATCTTCGATGCATTCTTCTCGGTGATCTGGTTCTCGAGCGCGGCCGGGATCAGGATCTCGGTCTCGACCGTCCAGAACTCGTCGTTCGGCATCGGCTCGGCGCCCTCGAAGCCCGCGACGCCGCCCGTGCGGGCCACGTGATCGAGCAGCTTGGCCGAATCCAGGCCGGCCGGCTGGTGGATCGTGCCGGTGTGGTCCTGCACGGCCACGATCTTCGCGCCCGCTTCCTGGAACAGCCGCGCGGCGATCCCGCCGACGTTGCCGAAGCCCTGCACCGCGATGCGCGCGCCGTTGATCTCGACGCCCTTCTTCTGCGCCGCTTCGCAACCGACCACGAATACGCCGCGGCCCGTCGCTTCCTTGCGGCCCAGCGAACCGCCGAGCGCGATCGGCTTGCCGGTCACGACGCCGGTTGCGGTCTGGCCCTGGTTCATCGAGTAGGTGTCCATCATCCACGCCATCACCTGTTCGTTGGTGTTGACGTCCGGCGCCGGAATATCGGTGTTCGGGCCGATGATGATGCCGATTTCGCTCGTGTAGCGGCGCGTGACGCGCTCCAGCTCACCGCGCGACAGCTTGCGCGGGTCGACGCGGATGCCGCCCTTCGCACCGCCGTACGGCACGTTGACCGCCGCGTTCTTCACCGACATCCACGCGGACAGCGCCATCACTTCCGACAGCGTCACGTCCTGGTGGTAGCGCACGCCGCCCTTGCCCGGGCCGCGCGACACGTTGTGCTGCACGCGATAGCCCTCGAAGTGCGCGACCGTGCCGTTGTCGAGCTCGATCGGCACGTCGACGATCAGGATGCGCTTCGGGCGCTTCAGCGTTTCCAGCCAGCGCGACAGCGGGCCGAGGTACGGCGCGACGCGGTCGACTTGCTGCAGATAGTTGCCCCACGGGCCGAGATCGTCGGCGTGCAGGTAGGACGGGATGGACTGCAATTGCGAAGACATGGATTCTCCAACGGTCAACGAGTGCGCACATTGTCGAAAAAGCGCCTGGCGAAATCCAATGCCGTTTGCTTATTCGATTATGCGTTTCTTGCATGATCGGGCTTTTGCGTGAAAAACCCCATGCATGGCGCGCGAACGGCGGCAATCGACCCGCGATTGCGCGCGCCGGACGGCTCAGCGCGCGCCGCGCTCGAGTTCGTCGCGCACCACGTCCCATAGCGCACGCACCAGCCGCTGGCGCGGCTCGTCGCCCTGCGCGGCCACCTTGTCGTGGTACAGGCGGATCTCCATGGTCAGCGTGAACGGCTCCGCGCCGCCCTTGGTCGGCCGGTCGAGGCGGATCAGCCGGCCGCCCGCGACCGCGTCCTCCACCGCGCTGTGCGGCAGGAAGGCGATGCCGTGGCCGGCGAGCGCCATCGCCTTCAGGCCTTCCGCCATGTCGGTTTCATAGACCTTGTCGAGGAACAGCGGCATCCGGGCGTTGGCGATGATCACCTCGGTCATCCGGCCCAGGTAGGCGTTCGGCGTATACGACAAGTACGGCACCGGCGCGTCCGCCTCGCCCGGCAGCGCATAGCGGGCGCGGCCCGCGCGCGCCGGCGCGGAGAACGGGCTGATCGGCTCGATCCCGATCGTCAGCATGTCGTAGCGCGCCGGATCGAGCGCGACCGGGTGGCTCGGATGGTGATAGGCCATCACCAGGTCGCAGCCGCCCTCGACCAGCGACAGCACCGCGTCGTGCACGTTGAGCGCGCGCAGCCGCGTGTGCACCTGGCCCATCTTCGCCTCGATCCGCTGCAGCCAGCGCGGGAAATAGGTGAGCGCGAGCGTATGCGGCACCGCGAACTCGCTGGTCGGCACCGGCGCCACCACATGGCCGCGCAGCAGCGTGCGCGCCTCGTGCGCCTGCGACAGCATCGCGAGCGCCTGCTCGTAGAACACCTGCCCGGCCTGGGTGACGCGGGTCGGATAGACCGAACGATCGATCAGTTCGGTGCCGAGCCAGGCCTCGAGCGCCTGGATGCGGCGCGAGAACGCCGGCTGCGACACGTGCCGCAGCTCGGCCGAGCGGCTGAAGCTGCGGGTTTCCGCGAGCGAGACGAAGTCTTCGAGCCATTTCAGTTCCATGCGGGCCTTTGCTGCGCGTGCGGACAAGTGGGAAGCCCGCATTCTACGGCGCGGCGCGCCAGACCGCGCGATCGCGGGGCCGGCGCGCCCCAATGGTAAAATCGGCGGTTCTCCCCTTCACGCTCGAACCGGCCACACGCCCCGCCCGATCATGTCCGACACCCGTCCCGATACCCTTTTCGCCCTCACCGCGCTGTCGCCGCTCGACGGCCGCTACGCCAGCAAGACCGACGCGCTGCGCGAGTGGCTGTCCGAAGCCGCGTTCATGCGCCACCGCGTCACCGTCGAGGTGCACTGGCTGATCGCGCTGTCGCGCGCCGGCTTCGCCGAAGTGCCGCGCTTCTCCGAGGCGGCCGAGCAGTTCCTGCTGCAGCTCGTCGAGCGCTTCACCGCGCACGACGCCGCACGCATCAAGGACATCGAGCGCGTCACGAATCACGACGTGAAGGCCGTCGAATACTGGCTCAAGGAATCGGTCAAGGGCCAGGCCGAACTGGAGAAGGCCAGCGAGTTCATCCATTTCGCGTGCACCTCCGAGGACATCAACAACACCTCGCACGGCATGATGCTGGCCGGCGCGCGCACGCACGTGATCCTGCCCGCGCTGCGCACCGTCCACCAGCGCCTCGTCGCGCTCGCCCACGCGCACGCCGAGCAGCCGATGCTGTCGCGCACGCACGGCCAGCCCGCGAGCCCGACCACGCTCGGCAAGGAAATCGCCAACGTCGCGGCGCGCCTCGCGCGCGCGATCGAGCGCATCGAGAAGGTCGAGATCCTCGGCAAGATGAACGGCGCGGTCGGCAACTTCAACGCGCACCTGTCCGCCTATCCGGAATTCGACTGGGAGCGCTTCGCGCGCGACGTGATCGAGCAGCGCCTGAAGCTCGCGTTCAACCCGTACACGATCCAGATCGAGCCGCACGACTACATGGCCGAACTGTTCGACGCCGTCGCGCGCGCGAACACCATCCTGCTCGACCTCGACCGCGACGTGTGGGGCTACATCGCGCTCGGCTACTTCAAGCAGAAGACCAAGGCGGGCGAGATCGGCTCGTCGACGATGCCGCACAAGGTCAATCCGATCGACTTCGAGAACTCGGAAGGCAACCTCGGCCTCGCGAACGCGACGCTGCGCCACCTCGCCGACAAGCTGCCCGTGTCGCGCTGGCAGCGCGACCTGACCGACTCGACCGTGCTGCGCAACATCGGCGTCGCGCTCGGCTACTCGCTGCTCGCCTACGACTCGCTGATCCGCGGCCTCGACAAGCTCGAGGTGAATCCGCAGCGCCTGAACGACGATCTCGACAACTGCTGGGAAGTGCTGGCCGAGCCGGTGCAGACGGTGATGCGCCGCTACGGCATCGAGAATCCGTACGAGCAGCTGAAGGAACTGACGCGCGGCAAGGGCATCACGCGCGACGCGCTGCAGGTCTTCATCAACGGCCTCGCGATCCCGCAGGACGCGAAGGACCACCTGCTCGCGATGACGCCGGGCTCCTACATCGGCAAGGCCGTCGAGCTGGCGAAGCGGATCGCGTAACGCGCGACGTTTTCCCCGCATGACGAAAAACGCCCGGCGCTTCGCGCGCCGGGCGTTTTCATTGGTGCGGGACGACGCACCCGCGATCAGAACGAAATCATCTTGCCCGGATTGAGCGCGCTCATCACGCTCATCGCCGCCTTCGCGGCCGGGATCGCCACCGGCGACAGCTGACGGCCCAGCGGAATCGCGCGATGGTCGATCGCGGTCAGCATCGAGAAATCGTCGTTGCGGCCGACGAAGTCGTCGCTGATCGCCTTGCCGATCCGCACCGTCTGCGCGACGCCGTGGCCGCTCCAGCCCTGCACCATGTATACCGGCACGCGCGCGTCGGTCTTGCGGCTGTCGGTCGCGCCGTTCAGCGTGAAATCGCTGACGCCGCTCCAGCAGGAGTCGAGCGCGAAGCCGTCCGCGGCCTGCGGGAACACCGTGCGCAGGCGTTCGAGCAGATACGCGTTGACCTCCGGCTGCGCCCAGCAACTGCCGGTGCCCTGCCCGCCGAACAGCAGGCGGTTGCCGCGCAGCGGCCGGTAGTAGTCGATCTGGAACTGCGTGTCGTACACCGGCATGCCTGCCGGCATCAGTTCCGCCAGGTCGACGTCGAGCGGCTTCGTCACGCTCACGTAGGTAAAGAACGGCACGGTCGTCGCGGCGCCGTCGTCGAGCAGCCGGAACGTCGTGTTGTGCAGCGCGAGCACCACGCCCTTGCGCGCGGTGATCGTGCCGCCCGGCGTCGTCGCGACCACGCCTTGCGGCGTCTCGTCGAGGCTGAGCACCTCGGTGCCCTCGTACAGCGCGCCGCCGTTCAGCCGGAAACCGTGGACCAGGCCGCGCGCCAGCGCGAGCGGGTGTAACTGGCCGCCGAGCCCGTCGATCGCCGCACCGTGGTACAGCGCCGAGCGCACGTACTCGGCGCGCAGCTGGTGCTTGCCGGCCAGCGTCACGCTCGCGTCGCCGAGGCTGCGGCGCGCATCCGCGCCGTCGAGCAGCGCGCTCATGTGGCCCGGGTGCACCGCGGCCGTGACGTGGCCGCGCTTGCGGTCGAGGTCCAGCGCGTAGCGCGCGCCGAGCGCGTCGATCAGTTCCATCCACTCCGACGATGCGAAGCGCCACAGACGCTTCGCGTCGTCGTGCGACAGCTGCTCGATCATGTCCGCCGCCTCCCAGCGCGCAAGCCCCGGCGTCAGCTGGCCGCCGTTGCGGCCCGACGCCGCCGAGCCGATCTGATGCTTGTCGACCAGGATCGTCTCGACGCCGGCTTCGGCGAGATGCAGCGCCGCCGAGGCGCCGAGCAGGCCCGCGCCGATCACGAGCACGTCGCAACGCACGTCGCGCGCGAGCGGCGCGGCGTTATCCCAGCGCGACAGCGACGCTTCGTAGTAGTTGGCCGGGTGCGCGCCGTCGTAGCGCGCGGGATCGCACCAGTTCCAGTTGCTGGATTCGAGGTTCAGACGCGTCGCGTCGAAACGCGCGTCGCCGAGGATCAGAGGAGCATTCGAAGTCATGTTTGCACTTGCATGGTCTTGGGCCGCCATCGATTTGCCATCCTGGCATCGCGGGTGGGGCAGCCGGTTCCACTTGGGTGTCAACGAAAGGACGGCGCAAAGGCCATGTTGACGGCGGCCCCGCAAGGAGCCGCATGATTCCCGGACATGTGCGCGAGCACGTTTGAAGGCGGCCGGGACACCCAATTTCTACACCGCAGAAATAATTCTACGTTGTAGAATAGCTTTCGTCAAGATTACAGTTCGGGCGCCCTGCCGCGCCGCCGTTTCCCGCCATGAAGGACAAACCCGCCCAAGGCCCGCGCGGCCTCGACAAGGACGCGATCGTCGCAGCCGCGCTGCAGCTGCTCGACGAGGTCGGCGAAGCCGCGTTCAGCGTGCGCAAGCTCGCGCAGACGATCGGCTGCGATCCGATGAGCGTGCTCTATCACTTCAAATCGAAGGAAGGCCTGAGCCGCGCGATCGCGAACGCGCTGTCGCGCTCGCTCGTGCCGGCCGACCCGGCGCTGCCGTGGCGCGCGCGCCTGCTCGATCTCGCGCGCCAGTACCGCGCGCTTGCGCTCGCGCATCCGGCTGCGTTCGGCCTGCTGCTGCGCCACGTCAGCACCGGCCCCGCCGATCTCGCGCACATCGAGACCGTGCACCGCGCGCTGGCCGACGCCGGCATCGCGCGCGCGGCGCGGCCGTGCGTGTGCGTCGGCTGGTACGCGAGCGTGATCGGGCTCGCGGCGGCCGAGGCGGGCGGGCTGACCCGGCCCGCCAACGACGTCGAGCTCGCGGAAATCGCGGCGCTGCCCGCCGCCGGCCATCCGCTCGTGCGCGAGGCCGCGCCGCTGTACGCGGACCTCGATCCGACGCACGTCCACGACACGATGCTGGAAGTGCTGCTCGACGGCATCGCCCGCCGGCGCGCGAGCGACGCCGCTTCGTTCCCGGCATGAAAAAAGGCGCCCCGAGGGGCGCCTTCCAGTCGATGCGCGCACTGCGCCGACGCAACGTCAGTCGCGCTGCGACGCGGCGACCTGCCGCATGACCTCGTCGACGATCTGCTCGGGCGTCAGCTCGATACTGACCTCGATCGCCTCGTCGGAACCCGGCGCTTCCAGCGCGTCGAGCTGGCTCTGCAACAGCGACGGGTTGAAGAAGTGGTCGGTGCGCGCATTGAGCCGCTCGCGCAGCACCTCGAAGGTGCCGTGCAGGTACACGAAACGCACGTCGCGATCGCCGCCGCGCAGCACGTCGCGGTACGAGCGCTTCAGCGACGAGCACGTGAACACGGCCGTCTCGCCGGCCTGCTGCTTCTCCTCGATTGCTGCGCGGATCGCGCGCAGCCACGGCCAGCGATCGTCGTCGGTCAGCGGGATGCCGTTGTGCATCTTCTCCTTGTTGGCGGCGCTGTGCAGCGTATCGCCGTCGGTGAAGCTGCACCCAAGGCGTTCGGCCAGCAATTCGCCGATGCGCGTCTTGCCCGCGCCCGATACGCCCATTGCGATCAGAATCATTCCCTACCCCTTCCTTACAGAACGGCCGCGAGCAGCATCGTCAATGCCAGCCCGACGACCGAGATGATGGTTTCGCAGAGCGTCCAGGTCTTGAACGTCTGGCCGACCGTCATCCCGAAATATTCCTTGATGAGCCAGAAGCCGCCGTCGTTCACGTGCGAGAAGATCAGCGAGCCCGAGCCCGTCGCGAGCACCAGCAGTTCCGGCTTCACCGCCGCGCCCGAGGCGGCCGCGATCGGCGCGACGATGCCGCAGGCGGTGGTCATCGCGACCGTCGCGGAGCCCGTCGCGAGACGGATCAGCGCGGCGACGAACCAGCCGAGCAGGAGCGGCGACAGATGCGCCTGCGACGCGGTCGCGACGATCTGCTGCGAGATGCCGCTGTCACGCAGGATACCGCCAAACCCGCCGCCCGCGCCGACGATCAGCGTGATGCCCGCGATCGGCGCGAGACACTCGCTGCAGAACTTCTGGATCTGGTCGCGGTTGAAGCCCTGCTTGGCGCCGAAGGTCCAGAAGCTGACGAGCACCGCGATCAGCAGCGCGACGTCGGACGTGCCCACGAAACGCAGCAGGTTGTTCGGCAGGCTCTTCGGCTCGAACATCAGGTCGGCCCAGCTGCCGATCAGCATCAGGCCGACCGGCAACAGGATCGTGAACAGCGTGATGCCGAAGCTCGGCAGCTCGCGCGTGCGGTTGGCCGTGGCCTGCGAATCGACGAACTGCGCGGCGAGCGGGTTGTTCTCCGGCAGCTTCACGTACTTGTTGATCAGGAGCGCGAACAGCGGGCCCGCGATGATCGCGGTCGGCACGCCGACGATCAGGCCGTAGGCGATCGTCTTGCCGATATCGGCGCCGTACTGCTGGACCGCGAGCAGCGCGGCCGGGTGCGGCGGGATCAGGCCGTGCACGACCGACAGGCCGGCGACCATCGGCAGGCCGACGAGCAGCAGCGACTTGCCGGTGCGCTTCGCGACGTTGAACGCGATCGGGATCAGCAGCACGAAGCCGACTTCGAAGAACACCGGCAGGCCGACGATGATCGCGACGAACATCATCGCCCAGTGGATGTTCTTTTCGCCGAACCAGCTGATGAGCGTGGTCGCGATGCGCTCGGCGCCGCCCGATTCGGCCATCATCTTGCCGAGCATCGTGCCGAGGCCGACGACGATCGCGATATGGCCGAGCGTGTTGCCGTTGCCGGTCTCGAACGACTTCACGATCTTGTCCATCGGCATGCCGACGACGAGCCCGAGACCGAGCGAGACGATGATGAGCACCAGGAACGGATAGATCTTGTAGCGCGCGATCATCAGGATCAGCGCCGCGATCGCGATCACGGTATAGATCAGCAGCATGCTGCCTTGGACAGCCCCCATGAGGCACTCCTCCTTGCGAATGGTTCGTACCGGACGCGCGTCGTGCGCATGGTGTCCGGCTATCTATGCAGGTCTCCGAAACAGGCCGAGCGTACCCCGTCTGTAAGGACGCTGAATTCTACTTTCGTTTAGCCGTCAATGATAGAACCGGTTCCATAGGCAAAAACCCTTATGAAACAAGCATTAGCGGGTTGGGGCGGGGCGCTGGAGCGGGACGGGGAGCCGCTTTCCGGGCGGGCGAACGGAGGATCGGCGGACCGGAGGAGAACCCGGGGGCTGCATCCTGGCGCGGAATCGCGCAGGGCTTGCGATTGATCAGACTTTTCAGCGCAGTGGGCCGACGCAGCGCAGCGCGCCCAGCGGCACCGGGAGCATGCCTTCAAGCAAATGAAATCACCAGGCGCTTGCCGCAAGCCGCAGCGTATTTTCTGAGCGTCGCGAATGAAGGCGAATGCTTTTCGCTGGCAAGAGACGCCTCGAGGCGCGACACCGCCGACGCAGTCGTTCCCATCCGCTCCGCAATCTGCGCCTGGGTCAGCCCGGCATCCCGGCGCGCGGACAGGATGGCGCGCAACGCGGTGTATTCATCCGCCAGCGCGTCATACGCCTCCTTGACCTCGCCGGCGGCAAGCAGGCGAGCCGTGTCGTCCGCCGTATGCGGAACCGGATTGAATCCCTCGGCGCGGACCTGCTTCCTTGCTCTTTCCTTAGCCATGACGAACCTCTCTCAACCGTGTTTGCGCAATCCGCAACTCATGCTGCGGCGTTTCCTGAGTCTTCTTGACGAAGGCGTGCAGCACGACGACTTGCCGACCCACGTGCGTGCAATAGAACACGCGCCCGATGCCCTCCCTACCCTTTGGACGCAGTTCAAACAACCCGTTACCCATGGCGCGGGAGTACGGCATGCGCAGATCTGCGCCGAACTCCTGCATCAGGTCCAACAGCCTGAGGTAGTCCGCAAGAATCCCGGCAGGGTACGCAAGCACGTCGCGCTTCACGCGTTCGTTGTAGTAAACGATCGTCCAATCGAATGCCATATTAGCAAATTTGCTATCTTTTCGCAATTCGACCGATCGCCCCATCATGACAGGAGCCTCCGTACGACCGCGCGCTTGATCCGAAGACAGGTGCGCGCCTGCCGCGGAGGTCGAAGCGCCCCGGCAGGTCCGTCTCAACGTACAGGCAGGCACCACCCGTGACCAGTCGGCCGGACGGCGCATGCCGCGGCACAGGGACATCAGCGGTGGACAGGGAGCGAAATGGAACTCGACGCCGGGCATGCGTCGATCTGGCAAGGCGCCAGGGGAAATCTGCGTGCGGCGGTGGTGCTGCGTCCTACCGCCGTGATGAGCCGCGTCTCGACATCGACAGATGCGACTGAGAACGCTGAAGAATGTAAAAATCTGGCGCGCCCGGCCGGGCTCGAATCAGCCGCCCCGCCTCAGGACGGTCAGTTGCGCGCCGGGATTCCGCCGGGCCATGCCAATCGAGCCCGCCCGGCGGTAAAACGCAACGCCGCGTCAAAACGCGCGACGCGCGCGCTCAGCGCGCGAGCCGGCTCGCCGCCTGGGCGAGGCGCGTGACCTCGGCCCAGTCCTGGGACGCGAGCGCGGCCTTCGGCGTGAGCCACGAGCCGCCCACGCACACGACGTTCGGCAGCTTCAGGAAATCCGGCGCGGAAGCCGCACTGATGCCGCCCGTCGGACAGAACTTCAGTTCGGGGAACGGCCCGTGGAACGCCTGCAGCATCGGCACGCCGCCCGCCTGCTGCGCCGGGAAGAACTTGACGATCTCATAGCCGAGTTCGAGCGCCGCGATGATGTCGGTCGGCGTCATCACACCCGGCAGCAAGGGCAGCCCCGCGTCGCGCGCGGCCTCGTGAATCTCCCGCGTGAGCCCCGGCGACACGCCGAACTGCGCGCCCGCACGCTTCGCCTGCGCGCACTGCTCGGGCTTCGTGATCGTGCCGACGCCGACGACGATATCGTCCGCGAGCTGGCTTGCGCGCTCGATCGAAGCGAGCCCCGCCGCAGTGCGCAGCGTGATCTCGAGCACCTTGACGCCGCCCGCGTGCAGCGCGCGCGACACCTGCTCGCCCTGCTCCACCGATTCGAATGCGAGCACCGGAATCACCGGGCCCAGTTTCACGATCTCGCCTATCGTCTTCATCTATGCGACTCCTTGGTTCATGCGCGAACGCCGGCGGCTTCGCCGACCAGCGCTCCGAAAACCGACGCGCCCTGCTCGGCGGGCGCAGCCGCCGCACGGAACACGCCGAACAGTTCACGGCCGAAGCCGACCTCATTGTCCGCCTGGTGCGCAGGCCGTGCGAGCGGACGCGCCGCCCACTCGGCGGCGTCGAGCTCGACGTCGAGCACGCCCGCCTCGGCGTCGATCACGAGCGGATCGCCCGTCTGCAGCTTGCCGAGCGGGCCGTCGAGCAAGGCCTCCGGCGACACGTGGATCACCGCCGGCACCTTGCCGGACGCGCCGGACATCCGGCCGTCCGTCACCAGCGCGACGTGGAAGCCCTGATCCTGCAGCACCCCGAGCAGCGGCGTCAAACGGTGCAGTTCGGGCATGCCGTTCGCGCGCGCCCCCTGGAAGCGCACCACCGCGACGAAATCGCGCTGCAGCTCGCCGCGGTCGAACGCGGCCTGCACCGCCTCCTGGGAATCGAACACGATCGCGGGCGCGCGCACCGTGCGGTGCTCGGGCGCGACCGCCGAAATCTTGATCACGCCGCGTCCGAGCTTGCCCTGCATCAGACGCAGCCCGCCGTCCGCCTGGAACGGCTCGCCGATCGGCCGCAGCACCGTCGGGTCCTGGCTCTCGGCCACGCCCGGCACCCACTGCAGCGCGCCGTCGAGCAGCTTCGGCTCGTACGTGTAGTGCGCCAGCCCCTGGCCCGCGACCGTCGTGACGTCGCCGTGCAGCAGCCCGCCTTCGAGCAGGTTGCGCACGAGGAACGCGAT
>NZ_JAAGNW010000005.1:50951-59184 GCF_010645215.1 Burkholderia multivorans
GAAGTCGTCCCAGTCGATCAGGATGCCGGCCGCGCGCGCAATCGCGACGAGGTGCATCGTGTGATTGGTCGAGCCGCCCGTGGCAAGCAGCGCAACGATCCCGTTGACGACCGCCTTCTCGTCGACCACCCGGCCGATCGGCGTGTAGTTGCCGCGCTCGACGGTCAGCTCGAGCACGCGCCGCGCGGCCTGCGCGGTCAGCGCGTCGCGCAGCGGCGTGTGCGGATGCACGAAGGCCGAGCCCGGCAGATGCAGCCCCATCACCTCCATCAGCATCTGGTTGCTGTTCGCGGTGCCGTAGAAGGTGCAGGTGCCGTGCCCGTGGTAGGCGGCCGATTCAGCCTCCAGCAGCGCGTCGCGGCCCACTTTCCCGGTCGCGAACTGCTGGCGGATCTTCGCCTTGTCGTCGTTCGACAGGCCGCTCGTCATCGGGCCGGCCGGCACGAAAATGGTCGGCAGGTGGCCGAACTGCAGCGCGCCGATCAGCAGGCCCGGCACGATCTTGTCGCAGATGCCGAGACACAGCGCCGCGTCGAACATGTTATGGGTCAGCGCGACCGCGGTGCTCATCGCGATCACCTCGCGCGAGAACAGCGACAGCTCCATGCCCGGGTTGCCCTGGGTCACGCCGTCGCACATCGCGGGCACGCCGCCCGCGAACTGCGCGACGCCGCCCGCCTCGCGCGCGGCGGCCTTGATGAGATCGGGATAGCTCTTGTACGGCGCATGCGCGCTCAGCATCTCGTTGTAGGCGGACACGATGCCGATGTTCGGCTCGCGGATCGCCTTGATCGCGAACTTGTCGTTGCCCTCGAGGCCGGCGAAACCGTGCGCGAGGTTCGCGCAGGACAGCGCGCCGCGGGCCGGAAAGCGCCCCTGCGCATCGTCGATCCGCCGGAGATAGGCCGACCGGGTCGGCTGGCTGCGCGCGATCACGCGCTCGGTCACTGTCGCGAGGGTGGGGTGCAGCGAGGCCATGCTGAGCGCTCCTCTAGGTCCGGCCGTAGCCGGCAGGCTGGAATCGTGGGGACGTCGCCATCGGCGATCGAACGCGTCGAGTCTAGTAGAAAAACTACAGAATCGCAATCGAGCGGCGCAGCAAGAATTGAGATGAATCCACCAATATCCCAATAAATACGGCCCATAACTAAGTAAAAACCCTAGGTCACAACGGTGTACACGCTGGAAAAATCCCAATCAAAGCTTGTAGATTTTCTACAATACATCCTGCGATACTAGCGCCCACCCGAACCCTTTTTATCTCCGCCGCCTCATGCTCCCTCGAATCGAAGCGCTGCGCGCGCAATTGCGTCCGTCCGAGCGCAAGCTGGCCGACTACGTGCTGGCCGCGCCGCGCGAAGTGCTCGACCTGTCGATGACCGACCTCGCGGCGCGCGCGGGCGTGAGCCAGCCGACCATCGCGCGTTTCTGCCATGCGCTCGGCTGCAGCGGCTTTCGCGAATTCAAGATCCGGCTCGCGCAGAGCGTCGCGCCCGGCGTGCCCTCGGTGTATCGCGACGTCGAGCCCGACGAGCCCGCGCCCGGCATCATCGGCAAGGTGTTCGACCGCACCATCGGCGCGCTGATCGAGGTGCGCAACAGCCTGTCGGCGAGCAGCGTCGCCGAAGCGATCGCGCTGCTCGCGAACGCGGCACGCCTCGAGTTCTACGGCGCGGGCGGCTCGGGGATCGCCGCGCAGGACATCCAGCACAAGTTCTTCCGGCTCGGCGTGCCCAGCGTCGCCTACTCGGATCCGCACACCTTCTCGATGTCGGCCGCGCTGCTCGGCCCGCGCGACGTGGTGGTCGCGATCTCGAACACGGGCCGCACCCGCGACATCGTCGACGCCGCGCGCTCCGCGCGCGCGTGCGGCGCGCAGGTGGTGTCGATCACCCACAGCAATTCGCCGCTCGCGAAGCTCGCGACCGTGAGCCTCGCCGCGAACAGCGCCGAGGAGACCGACGTGTTCTCGCCGATGACCTCGCGCGTGTCGCACCTCGCGATCGGCGACATCCTCGCGGTGGGCGTCGCGCTGCAGCGCGGCCCCGAGCTGGTCGACCGGCTCGGCCGCGCGAAGGAGGCCATCACGCGGCGCCGCCTCGACCCCGATGCGAAGGACGCGAAAGGCTGAGGCCGGGCCGGCGGCGTAAACGCGAAACGGCGCCACGCGGGCGCCGTCCTCGACAACATGGAGCGAACCGGACTCAGAACGGCTTGATCACCGCGAGCGCGACCGCCACGAGCATGCCGAGCACCGGCAGTTCGTTGAACACGCGATACCACTTGTCGGAGCGCCGGTTCTCGCCGCGCTCGAACACCTTCAGCAGATGCCCGCAATACGCGTGGTAGACGAGCAGCAGCACGACCACCGTGAGCTTCGCGTGCACCCAGCCCTGCCCCTGGCCGATGCCGACCGCGAGCCACAGCCACAAGCCGCATGCGAGCGCCGGCACCGCGATGAAGCTCATGAAGCGGAACAGCTTGCGCGCCATGATCAGCAGCCGGCGCACCGCGGCCGGCTCGGTTTCCATCGCGAGGTTCACGTAGATGCGCGGCAGATAGAACAGGCCGGCGAACCACGCGGCGATCAGCACGATATGAAAGGTCTTGACCCAGAGCATGGCCATCGGTCGACTCGCCTCCCTTTATTGACGCGCTTCACCGTGCCCGAGCACGATGTACTTCAGCGACGTGAGCCCATCGAGCCCGACCGGCCCGCGCGCATGCAGCTTGTCGTTCGAGATGCCGATCTCCGCGCCGAGCCCGAACTCGAAGCCGTCCGCGAAGCGCGTCGACGCATTGACCATCACGCTCGCCGAATCGACTTCGCGCAGGAACCGCATCGCGCGGTCGTGATCTTCGGTGACGATCGCATCGGTGTGCGCGGAACTGTAGGTATTGATGTGCTCGATCGCCGCGTCGAGGTCGTCCACCACGCGGATCGCGAGCACCGGCGCGAGATACTCGGTGCGCCAGTCTTCCTCGGTGGCCTCGACGAGCGGGCCGACGCCCGCCTCGGCGAGCACCGCGCGCGCGGCCGCATCGACGCGCCGCTCGACGTCCTTGCTGCGATACAGCCGGCCCAGCGGCGGCAGCAGCGCAGCCGCGATGCCGCGCGCGACGAGCAGCGTCTCCATCGTGTTGCAGGTGCCGTAGCGATGCGTCTTCGCGTTGTCGCACACGGTCAGCGCCTTGGCGAGATCCGCGCGATCGTCGACATAGACATGGCAGATGCCGTCGAGATGCTTGATCATCGGCACGCGCGCTTCGTTGATCAAGCGCTCGATCAGGCTCTTGCCGCCGCGCGGCACGATCACGTCGACGTACTCGGTCATCGTGATCAGCTTGCCGACCGCCGCGCGGTCGGCGGTTGCGACCACCTGCACCGCATCCTCCGGCAGGCCCGCCGTACGCAGCCCCTCGGCGATCAGCGCGGCGAGCGTGGTGTTCGATTCGAGCGCCTCGGAGCCGCCGCGCAGGATCGTCGCGTTGCCGGACTTCAGGCACAGCGCCGCCGCGTCGATCGTCACGTTCGGGCGCGATTCGTAGATGATGCCGATCACGCCGAGCGGCACCCGCATCTGCCCGACCTGGATGCCGCTCGGCCGGTACTTGAGGTTGCCGATCTCGCCGATCGGGTCGGCCAGCGCGGCGACCTGGCGCAGGCCCTCGATCATGGTCGCGAGCGCCTTGTCGGACAGCGTGAGGCGGTCGACGAACGCGGCGTCGAGCCCCTTGTCGCGCGCGCGCGCGACATCGCGCGCATGGGCGGCCTTGAGCGCCGCGGCGTCGCGTTCGATCGCCGTCGCGACCGCGGCGAGCGCCGCGTTCTTCGCGGCAGTGGACGCCCGAGCCATCGCACGCGAGGCGTGCCGCGCGCGACGGCCGACGTCCGTCATGTATTGATCGATATCCATCGTGAAACTCGAAAGGCGGGCCGCGACATGCGGCACAAACGATTGGGGGAAAAGGGGCGCGGGCTCCGGACGGCCCGCGCGCCGTCGCTATCGCGATTGTAAGCGCGTCGCGCGAAGCCCGCTCAGCCTGGGCGACGCGATGCCGCAGCCGGTGGCGCGGCCTGCGCGCCCGCCACCGTCATGGCCAGCTGGAACAGGCCGTCCCATGGGTCCGGCGGCGGCGCGTCGCGGCCGTGCGGCGCCGCGCCGGACAGGCCCTTGACCTGGCGGTCGAGCCGCGCGGCAAACGCCAGCGCCTGTTCGAGCACGCGTTCCGACACGCGTGCGAGCGCCGGCCCGATCAGCCGCTCGCGCGGCCCCCATACGCGGTTCTCGCGCACCAGCACCGCGAGCGGCTTGCCCGCCGCCACGCCGCGCTTGATCCGCAGCAGCGTGCGCAATTCCTCGACGACCGCCCACAGCACCAGCACGAGCGCCTCGCCTTCGCCCTTCAGGCCGTCGATCATGCGCGCGAGCCGGCCCGCGTCGCCCGCGAGCATCGCCTCGTTGAGCTTGAACACGTCGTAGCGCGCGACGTTGAGCACCGCATCCTGGATCTGTTCGAGCGTGAGCGCGCCCTGCGGATACAGCAGGCCGAGCTTCTGGATTTCCTGGTGCGCGGCCAGCAGGTTGCCCTCGACGCGCTCCGCGATGAACTGCAGCGCGCGGCGCCCTTCCTCGCCGGCCGGGGCGCGCTGCCCCTGCAGGCCGAGCCGCTGGCCGATCCAGTTCGGCAGCTGCGCGCGCTCGACCGGGTCGATCTTGAGCGCGACGCCGCCATTCGCGAGCGCGGTGAACCACGCGGACTTCTGCGTCGCGGCGTCGAGCCGCGGCAGCGTGACGAGCGTCAGCACATCGGGGTTGCCGGCGGCCGCGAGCGCCTTGAGCGCTTCGGCGCCGTCCTTGCCCGGCTTGCCCGACGGAATGCGCAGCTCGACGAGCTGCCGCTCGCCGAACAGCGACATCGACTGGCTCGCGCCCAGGAGCGTGCTCCAGTCGAAGCTGCGCTCGACGGTAAATACGTTGCGTTCGGTAAAGCCGGCCGCACGCGCGGCCGCGCGGATGCGGTCACACGCCTCCTGCGCGAGCAGCGGCTCGTCGCCGTACACGACATACAGCGCGGCGAGCCCCTTCGCGAGGTGCGGCTCCAGTGCGTCCAGTCGCAATTGCATCGGTTCGTGGTTCGGTCGGTCGAAAAGGCGCCGTCCGCCTTACAGCGGCGGCGGCGGCAACGGTGCGCGCGGCGCGACGCCCGGCACCACTTCCTCCGGCCCGGCCGGCTCCAGCGTGCGGACGATCGCGAAGCGGCGCATCAGCTGATCGACCGCGTCGTTCTGCATATCCGCGAACAGGATGTCGGATTCCTGCGCCTTCGCGTTCGTGTACTGCGCGCTGTAGGTCATCGCGCGATTCAGCGCGATCACGCTCGGCGCGATCAGCACCGCGCCGTCGCGATTCGTCAGCGTGTAGTTCAGCGAGTAGTTCAACTGGTATTCCTGGACGGTGCCGAACCGGTCGAGCGTCAGCGTACCCTGGCTGCGCGCCTCGGAGACCCGCAGCACTGCGTCCGCTTCCGCGACCGTCTTGACGATCACGGTATCGCTGCCGCCCTGGATCATGCGCGCGAGCCGCGCCGCGACGACAGGCGTCGCGCCCGTCACTGCGAGGTGCTTGAACACGTAGTTCTGCTGCCCGCGCAGCTGGAAACCGCACGCGGACAGCAGCACAGCGCTGCCCGCGAGCATCAGAAACGATCTGCGGATCACCTTTGCTCCTTCTGGTTCGTCGTCAGACGACGACGTTCACAAGCCGGCCCGGCACGACGATGATCTTCTTCGCCGGCTTGCCTTCACCGAACTTCACGACGCTCTCGTCGGCCAGCGCGGCCGCCTCGATCGCTTCGCGGCTCGCGTCCTTCGCGACCTTCAGTGCGCCGCGCACCTTGCCGTTCACCTGCAGCACGAGTTCGATCTCGGCCTGCTCGAGCGCCGCTTCGTCGACCTTCGGCCAGGCCGCGTCGAGCAGCGCGCCCGATTCGTCCGCATAGCCCAGCTCGCGCCACAGCTGGTACGTGACGTGCGGCACCACCGGGTACAGCACGCGCAGCAGCACGCTGTAGGTCTCGCGCAGCACCGCGGGCGTCGCGCCCTTGGCGCCGTCGAGCGCGTTCAGCATCTTCATCGCGGCCGACACGCCCGTGTTGTACTGCAGGCGCTGGTAGTCGAAATCCGCCTGCTTCAGCACGCTGTAGATCTCGCGACGCAACGCCTTGTCGGCGTCGCCGAGCTGCGCGGCGTCGAACGACCCGCGCGCGCGCAGCGCCGCCTCGTTCGCGACGCCGAAGCTCCACACCCGGCGCAGGAAGCGGCTCGCGCCCTCGACGCCCGCGCCCGACCACTCGAGCTGCTGCTCGGGCGGCGCCGCGAACATCGTGAACAGGCGCGCGGTGTCTGCGCCGTACTGGTCGATCAGCACCTGCGGATCGACGCCGTTGTTCTTCGACTTCGACATCTTCTCGATGCCGCCCAGCACGACCGGCTGGCCGTCGGCATTGAGCACCGCGCCGACGGGCCGCCCCTTGTCGTCATGCGACACCGTGACGTCGTCCGGGTTGTACCAGGTCTTCTTGCCGACCGCGTCCTCGCGGTAGAAGGTTTCGTTCAGCACCATGCCCTGCGTGAGCAGGTTCTTCGCCGGCTCGCCGAACTTGACGAGGCCGAAGTCGCGCATCACCTTGGTCCAGAAACGCGAATACAGCAGATGCAGGATCGCATGCTCGATGCCGCCGATGTACTGGTCCATCGGCATCCAGTAATCGGTGCGGGCGTCGACCATGCTCGTCGCATCCGGCGCCGCGTAGCGCGAGAAGTACCACGACGAGTCGACGAAGGTGTCCATCGTGTCGGTCTCGCGCTTCGCCGCCGCGCCGCACTTCGGGCATGCGCAGTTGACGAACGCCTCCGACTTCGCGAGCGGATTGCCGGAGCCGTCCGGCACGAGATCCTCGGGCAGCACCACGGGCAGGTCCGCCTCGGGCACCGGCACGTCGCCGCACGACGGGCAGTGGATGATCGGGATCGGCGTGCCCCAGTAGCGCTGGCGCGAGATGCCCCAGTCGCGCAGACGCCAGGTCACCTGCTTGTCGCCGAAGCCGCCTGCCTTCAGGTCGGCCGCGACCGCGTCGACGGCCGCCGTATAGCCGAGGCCGTCGTACTTGCCGCTGTTCACGCACGCGGCGGCGTCCTTGTCGCCGTACCACTCTTGCCAGGCTTCGGTCGAATAGGTCTCGCCCTCGACCGCGATCACCTGCTTGATCGGCAGGCCGTACTTGCGCGCGAACGCGAAATCGCGCTCGTCGTGCGCGGGCACGCCCATCACGGCGCCTTCGCCGTAGCTCATCAGCACGTAGTTGCCGATCCACACCTCGACCGGCTCGCCCGTCAGCGGGTGGCTGACCTCGAAGCCCGTCGCGACGCCCTTCTTCTCCATCGTCGCCATGTCGGCTTCCGCGACGCCGCCGCGCTTGCATTCGTCGATGAACGCGAGCAGCTCGGGGCGATCCTGCGCGAGCCGGGTCGCGAGCGGGTGCTCGGCCGCGATCGCGCAGAACGTCACGCCCATGATCGTGTCCGCGCGGGTCGTGAACACGCGCAGCAGCTTGCGCTCGCCGTCCAGCTCGTACGGGAAGCCGAAGTTCACGCCGAAGCTCTTGCCGATCCAGTTCTGCTGCATCAGCTTCACGCGCTCGGGCCAGCCGAGGCCCTCGAGGTCGTTCAGCAGCTCGTCCGCGTACTGCGTGATGCGCATGTAGTACATCGGGATCTCGCGCTTCTCGATCAGCGCGCCCGAGCGCCAGCCGCGCCCGTCGATCACCTGCTCGTTCGCGAGCACGGTCTGGTCGACCGGATCCCAGTTGACGGTGCCCGGCTTCTTGTACGCGATGCCCTTCTCGAGCATCTTGAGGAACAGCCACTGGTTCCAGCGGTAATAGTCCGGCTTGCAGGTCGTGACTTCGCGCGACCAGTCGACCGCGAGGCCCATCGACTGCATCTGCTTCTTCATGTACGCGATGTTGTCGTAGGTCCACTGCGCGGGCGGCACGCCGTTCGCGCTCGCCGCGTTCTCCGCCGGCATCCCGAACGCATCCCAGCCCATCGGCATCAGCGTGTTGTAGCCGTTCATGCGCAGGTAGCGGTACATCACGTCGTTGATCGTGTAGTTACGCACGTGCCCCATGTGCAGCTTGCCTGACGGGTACGGCAGCATCGACACGCAAT
>NZ_JAAGNW010000005.1:59194-60941 GCF_010645215.1 Burkholderia multivorans
TAGAACTTCGGCTTCTGCGAAGCTTCCGTCGTCTTGTAGGCATCGACGGCGCGCCAGTCGCTCTGGGCGGCGGCTTCAACGTCGGCGGGTACGTATCTTTCGTGCATGGTGTGGTCGGACTAGGCTTGGAGCGGCGCGCGCCTGGCGCACGCGGCGGAGTGGATCGAAAGTCGCGCATCCCCGGCGGGCGGGGAAAAGGTCGATTATACCGTCCGCGCCGGCCGGCACGGCCGCCCGTGCGGCGAATCCGCGCTCAGCGCGACGCCGGAGCCGGCGCAGCCGGCGGCTCGGTCACGAAGCCGATGCGCGCAAGGCCCGCCTGCTGCGCGGCGCCCATCACCTGCGCGATCGTCTCGTAGCGGGTCGAGCGCTCGGCGCGCAGCCGCAGCTCGGGCGCGGCGGCGCCCGGCGCAGCGGCGCCCGCCGCCGTGCGGAAGCGCGCCGCGAGCGCATCGGGCGCGATGGGTTCGTCGTTCCAGTACAGCCGCCCCGCGCCGTCGATCGACAGCGTGATCACCTCGGGCGTGTCGCGCGTCGGCGCGGCCGCGACCTTCGGCAGGTCGAGCCGGATCGCGTGGCTCAGGAGCGGCGCGGTCAGGATGAAGATCACGAGCAGCACGAGCATCACGTCGATCAGCGGCGTCATGTTGATGTCCGCGATCGGCGCCGCCGTGTCCTGGTGGTCGAGGCCGCCGAATGCCATGGCTATCTCCGTGCGCGCGGGCCGCTCAGGCCTCGCCGCAGACGAATACGTGCAGGTCGCGCGCGAAGCCGTCCAGCTCCTCGACGAGCTGGCGCACGAGCCGGCCGAGGATGTTGTAGGCCAGCACGGCCGGGATCGCGACGACGAGCCCGAACGCGGTCATGATCAGCGCCTCGCCGACCGGCCCCGCGACGTTCTCGATCTGCGCCTGGCCGCTCGCCGCGATGCTGCCGAGCGCGTGATAGATGCCCCAGACGGTGCCGAGCAGCCCGACGAATGGCGCGGTGCTGCCGATCGACGCGAGCAGCACCTGGCCGAATTCGAGCCGGCGCTGCGAGCGGCGCAGGGCGTGGCGCAGCGCGCGCAGCACCCGTTCGCCGCGCTCGACGCGCGCCGCGAGCGCCTGCGGCTCGGCGTCGCGGGCTGCCGCCGCGTCGCGCGCGGCCTCGGCGAGCGGCGCGAACACCCGCTCGCGATCCGCCGCGCACAGCGCGGCGATGCCGGCATCGAAGGTGGACGCGTGCCAGAACGCGGCGAGCGCGGCCGGGCCCTGGCGCTTCGCGCGCACCAGCACCCAGGCCTTCACGAGCAGGAAGCACCAGCTCGCGACCGACATCGCGAGCAGCAGGTAGGCGACCGCGTGCGTGACCGCGTCGCCGCTGTCGAGATAATGGAGAACGCCGGTCGGGATCGCCATCGGTTGGAGGATCAGCGCAGGCCGAGCACGTCCTGCATGTCGAACAGGCCGGTCGGCCGGTCCGCGAGGAAGCGCACCGCGCGCAGCGAGCCCTGCGCATACGACACCCGGCTAGACGACTTGTGGGTGATCTCGATGCGCTCGCCGGTGCCGGCGAACAGCACCGTGTGATCGCCGACGATGTCGCCGCCGCGGATCGCCGAGAAGCCGATCGTCGACGGATCGCGCTCGCCCGTCACGCCGTGGCGGTCGTACACCGCGCAGGCGTCGAGCGAGCGGCCGAGCGCGCCCGCGACCGCCTCGCCCATCATCAGCGCGGTGCCGGACGGCGCGTCGACCTTGTGGCG
>NZ_JAAGNW010000005.1:60951-65975 GCF_010645215.1 Burkholderia multivorans
CTCGATGATCTCGATGTCATAGCCCTGCGCGAACTGCTGCGCGGCCATTTCGAGCAGCTTCAGCGTGACGTTCACGCCGACGCTCATGTTGGCCGAGAACACGATGCCGATCCGCCCGGCCGCGGCCTTGAGCGCGGCCTTCTGCGCGTCGGTGAAGCCGGTCGTGCCGATCACGAGCTTCACGCCGTGACGCAGCGCGGCCTCGAGATGCACGAGCGTGCCTTCCGGACGGGTGAAATCGATCAGGTAGTCGGCCTCGGCGCTGACGCGCTCGAGATCGTCGGTCAGCACGATACCGGTGTCCTTGCCGAGGAACGCGCCCGCGTCCTGGCCGAGCTGCGCCGAACCCGTGCGGTCGAGCGCGCCGACGAGCCGCGCGTCGGGATCGTTCAGGACCGCTTCGATCAGCATCCGGCCCATGCGGCCCGACGCCCCTGCAATGGCAATGTTGTACGACGACATGCGCTACCTGCTGCAAAAAAGACGGGCGGCCGCGCCGCCCGACAATCATGGAACGCCGGCTCAGCCGCCCGTGCCCGCCGCGCCCGAGGCAGGCGTGGTGAGCGGCTGGTTCGGCAGCGTATCGGCGCCGCGCGGGCCGACCGGCTGCGCCGCGTCGCTCGGCCCCGGCTGGGCGGGGCGATGGAACTGGAATTGCGGCTGGATCGCCGGGCTCGCGCCGGGCGGCATCCCGCCCGGGGTCGGCGCGTTCGGCGCCGTCTGCGTGGACGGCGCGAAACGGCCGCCGCCCGACGAACCCTGGCCCGAGACCTGGCTGGTCGCGCGGTTCGCCGCGCGGGCCGCCTGCTCGTTCGCGTCGCTCGAGAGATCCTGCGGCTGCGGCGCAGCGGCCGGCTGGGCCGCCGCCGTCGCGGCCGACGCCTGCGCGCCGCTCGCCGCGGCGAGCGCGGCCGCCTTGGCCTTCTTGCCGCGCTTGTCGCCGTCGATGTCGGCGAGCAGCTCGAGCTCGGACGGGAGGTTGTCGCCGCCCGTCCAGCTGACGAGGCGGTCGCCCCCGAAGGTCAGCACGAGATCGCGCTGCTGGACGACGGACGTCGAGCCCCGCTTGAAATAGAAGATGTAATCCCAGCGGTCCGCATGGAACATGTCGGCCAGCAGCGGCGTACCGAGCAGCGTGCGCACCTGGTCCCGCGTCATGCCGGCCTGCAGCTGCGCGGCCTTTTCCTGCGACACGAAATTACCCTGCACAACCGTGATGCGATACGGCGTGATGCTTTGCGCGATGCGCTGCGTGACGCTGTCGTACGACGAGCAACCGGCCAGCGCGGCAACTGCGGCGGCGGCGAGGATGGCACTCCGCATGCGGTTCCGCTGAAAATGCAAAAGAGATGTTGGAATCATGTCCCTCACCGTGCTGGCCCGTTGCGCAGGCCGCGCGAGTTTTGTCACTGATGACTGAAACGGCTAAAAGCCGGTACTATTAGAGCCCTGCATTGTACTCTAGGGATGCCTAGCCATGACCAATCCGACCGATCTCAAAAATATCGGGCTGAAGGCCACCCTACCGCGCCTCAAGATTCTCGAAATTTTCCAGCAGAGCCCGGTACGCCACCTGACCGCAGAAGACGTCTATCGCAATCTGCTGCACGAGGAGCTGGACATCGGCCTCGCCACGGTCTATCGCGTGCTCACGCAGTTCGAGCAGGCGGGCCTGCTGTCGCGCAGCAACTTCGAATCCGGCAAGGCCGTGTTCGAGCTGAACGAAGGCTCGCACCACGACCACCTGGTCTGCCTCGATTGCGGCCGGGTCGAGGAATTCTTCGACGCGGAGATCGAAAGCCGCCAGCAGTCCATCGCGAAGGAACGCAAGCACTGAAGCTTACAGAAAGCCGCGCCTGCGCGCTGGCGAAAAAAAAGCCCGGTCGGTTCAGACCGGGCTTTTTTCTTTTCGTGACTTTCCTGCACCTACCCCATTCAGGCGGACGGCGCGCCGCCGACGAGCCGCCAGGGCCCGTCGAGCGTGATTTCGTCGCAGTTGGGCTGGGCCCCGCCGCGGTCGACGACCAGGAAGTCGCTGACCCGGTCGAGCGCGAGGAGCGGATGGTGCCAGACGCCCTTCGCGTAATTCACCCCCTGCCAGCCCTCGGCCATGAACGCGCGCATGCGCGCCGGCTCGAACCCGCCGGCCGGCGCGACGACGATCGCATAACGCGCGACCGCCGCGAGCGGAATGAAAGCCTGGCTGCCGAACGGATGGCGCTCCATCATCGCGATCTCGATCGGCTCCGCGCGCGGCTGCGCGCGGAACAGGCTCACGAGCGGCCGCCCGCCCGCGTCGGCCACGTCGATCGACGCGAGATCGTGGAAGCGCTCGGTCGTGCCGCCGTTGATCGGAAAGCGCCGCGCGCCCTCCCGTTCGATGACGTCGCCGAACGGCGCGAATGCCGCGCGCGGCAGCGGCTCGATGCGCAGGATGCGCCGCGTGTCCATCGCCGCCGCCGCCAAGCCGGATCGCCCCACAGACGCAGCCGCGACACGCCGCCGTCCGGGTAGATGTTGAAACGCACGTGGGTCACGGGGCCGAGCGCCGCGAGCTGGCTGTCGAACACGTGCACATGGTCCATCTGGAGCGGCTGCTCGCCCAGCAGCACCGGCCAGAACATCGCCTGGGTCACGAGCGAATCGTCGGTGCCGCCCGCGACGCGCGCCGCCTGCAGCGAGCAGCGGTCGGGGAAATTGCCCTTGAAGTGCGCGGTATCCACCTCGACCCGGCGGATCACGCCCGGCCGCGCGAGCGCGATGATCGCCCAGTCGTTGCCCGGCTCGCGGCGGCGGCGGGTTTCCCAGCCGTCGCCCATGTTCGCGCCGCGCCCCGGCATCAGCATCTGCGAGGCCGGGCCGAAATGCTGGTTGTTCGCGGCGACCAGATAGGCGCCGTTCTCGATCGCCGCGAGATCGACCGCCTCGCCGCGCGCCGCCCGGCTCCAGTCGCGCTGCGGCTGGCCGTACACGCGCAGCCGCGCGAGCCCGCCGTCCGGGTACAGGTTCACGCGCAGGTGCGTGTACGGCCGCGCGTCGGCGACCTCGACATAGTGGTGGCTGTTGCCCTGCAGCGTGGTCGCGGGCACCAGCACCTGCCAGTCGGCGTCGTCCGGCGGCGTATCGGCATCCGACACGCACGCGTCGATCGACGCGGCCGGCGGGAAATTGCCGGTGAAGTGGCTGGTGTCGAGGTCGACCCCGTGCACCACGCCCGGCCGGGCCAGCCTGAGCACGCAGAAATCGTGGCCGGTCGTGCGCTTGCGGCGGGTTTCCCAGCCGTCCATCCACTTGCCGTGGTCGTCGTACTTGCCGGGGATGAACACCGCCGGCTCCGGGTTCAGCATCCGCTCCTTCGGCGCGAAGAACTCGTCGCTCGCGAACAGCGCCCGCGCGCCCAGGCGCGGATCGGCGAGGTTCATGTAGCGGCGCGTGAACGCGGGCGCGTTCGGGTCCAGCATCGGGGCAGCCATGGCGTCTCCTGAATCGTTCTGAGGAAAGGAAGGTTGGGGGCGCGCTCAGTGCGCGGGCGCGTGGTCGCCGCCCGCGAGCGCGCCCGCCGGCGCGGCTTCGTCGCCCGCCGGCACGTAGCGCAGCTCCTGGTTCAGCACGCGATGCGGGCGGGCGCGGTCGATGTCGTGCTCCCAGACCGCGACCACCACCGTCGCGACGCAGTTGCCGAGCAGGTTGGTCAGCGCGCGGGCGATCCCGACGAACCAGTCGACCGGCAGGATCAGCACGAGGCCGAGCACCGGGATCGCCGGAATCGCGGACAGCGTCGCGGCCAGGATCACGATCGCCGAGCCCGGGATCCCGTGCGCGCCCTTCGAGGTCACGAGCGATACCAGCAGCACCACCAGCAGGTCGTGCATCGACAGCGGCGTGTTGGTGGCCTGGGCGATGAACAGCACGGCGAGCGTCAGGTAGATCGAGAAGCCGTCGAGATTGAACGAGTAGCCGGTCGGGATCACGAGGCCGACCGTCGAATCCTTGATGCCCATCCACTCGAGCTTGCGCATCACCTGCGGCAGCACCGCGTCCGACGAGGCGGTGCCGAGCACGATCGACAGCTCCTCGCGCAGATAGCGGATCAGCTTGAACACGCTGAAGCCCGCGAGCCGCATCACGAGGCCGAGCACCACCGCGACGAAGACCGCGCAGCTCGCGTAGAACACCACGACCAGCATCCCGAGCTGCTTCAGCGACGCGACGCCGTACTTGCCGGTCGTGAATGCGATCGCGCCGAGCACGCCGAGCGGCGCGAGCTTGATGATGAAGCCCATCACGCGGAAGAACACGCCCGACAGCTCGTCGATCAGCGCGTTGACACGCTGCGCGCGCTCGCCGAGCAGCGACAGCGCCGAGCCGAACAGCACCGCGAACACGAGGATCTGCAGGATGTCGCCGCGCGCGAACGCGTCGAACGCGGTGTCCGGGATGATCTTGAGCAGGTAGCCCGCCGTGTCCTTCAGGCTCTGCGCGTTGCGCGCGTAGTCGGCGAGCGAGGCCGGGTCGAGCGAATGGAGATCGACGTTCATGCCGGCGCCGGGGCGCGTGAGCCATGCGAGCAGGATGCCGATCCCGAGCGCGATGGTGGTCATCGCCTCGAAATAGATAATGGCCTTCAGGCCGACCCGCCCGACCTTCTTCAGGTCGCCCGCGTTCGCCATCCCGCCGACCACCACGCAGAACACGATCGGCCCGATCACCATCTTGATCAGCTTCAGGAAGCCGTCGCCGAGCGGCCGCAGCGACTGCGCGAAATGCGGGAAGAACGCACCGAGCGCCACCCCGATCACCAGGGCAATGACCACCCGGCCAAACAGCGAATTGAGAAACTTCGACACGGCGTTCTCCCGTTCCAGCGGTTGCGGAATCGTCTGTTCATACTGGTCGGACCAGTGATGTTATGGACGATAGTAGGAAGCCGATATAGTCGCGTCAAGCGAGCAGAATTCGGGGATTACCCGTGTATCGGCATGCGCTGTCCGTCCGGAAAAAGCCTGTCGGATCATCGCTTTCCC
>NZ_JAAGNW010000005.1:65985-73836 GCF_010645215.1 Burkholderia multivorans
CCCGAACCCGGGCGGCGCTTGGCGGCCACCGGATTACAATGCCGGTCAGACCGCCGACTCCCAGCACTCATGAAGAACGTTCCGCATACCGTGACCGACGCCGCCATCGCCACGATCCGCGACCGGATCGAGACCGGCGTCTACCCCGTCGGCTGCCTGCTGCCCGCGCAGCGCCAGCTGTCCGAGGAGCTGGCGATCAGCCGCGCCTCGCTGCGCGAGGCGCTGACCACGCTCGAAACGCTCGGCATGCTGACGATCCGGGCCGGCAAGGGCGTCTATGTCGCGAGCGCACAGGCGGGGGCCGCCCACGCGTGGCGCTTCGCCGAGCAGTCCTCGCCGCCCGACACCTACCAGATGCGCTACGCGCTCGAAGGCTTCGCCGCGCGCATGGCGGCGCTTGCGATCAGCGACCACGACCTCGCCTGGTTCGAGGACAATCTCGCCGCGCTGCAGATCGCGCTTGCGAACCAGGCGCTCGACGAGGCGTCGCAGCTCGATTTCGAGTTCCACATGCGGATCGTGAGCCTCGCCGGCAACGCGGCGATCGAGTCGATCCTGCGCGGCAGCGCCGACATCATGAAGGAAAGCCAGCGCATGCCGTTCTACCGGCGCGAGCTGATGCAGTCGACCTATCACGAGCATCGCGCGATCCTCGACGCGCTGCTCGCGCGCGAGCCCGCCGCCGCCGGGCGCGCGATCGAGGCGCACATCACGAACGCCGCGCAGCGCGCCGGCGTGCACTTCCCGACCCCGGACCGCTGAAGCGGCGGCGCCCTAAGGCGCCAGCGCCTCCAGGCATGCGACCAGCGCACGTGCGGCCGCGCTGCGGTACGCGCCGCGCCGCGTCAGCAACGCCGCCGTGCGGCGCGGCAGCGACGGCATCAGCTCGACCACGCTGAGCCCCGCGTGGCGCGCGGCGACCGCGGCGGGCAGCACGGTCGCGAGCCGGTCGCCGCCGACGATCTCGAGCAGCGCATGCAACGATTCGACCTCGATCGCCACGCGCGGCGCGACCCCGTGCGCGGCGAAATACTGGTCGATGTTCACGCGGGTCGCGAAGGCGCGGCTCAACAGGATCAGCGGCTCGTCGGCCAGATCCGCCGGCGCGAGCGGCCGCTGCCGGCGCGCATGACGATGGCCCGGGCCGACCACCAGCGCGAGCGCCTCCTCCCACAACGGCTGCGCATCGATGTCGGCGGGCAGGACCGGCTCGAACGCGAAACCGAGATCGAGTTCGTCCTCGAGCAGCAGCGCCTCGATCTGCTCCTGCGGCATCTCGCGGATCGCCAGCGTGAGCTTCGGATAGCACGCGTGGAAACGCTCGACGAGCGGCCCGACCAGATAGGCGGTGAAGGTCGGCGTCATCGCGAGCCGCAGCGAGCCGCTTTGCAGGTCCTCCACGTCGTGCAGCGCGCGCCGCCCCGCATCGAGCTGGCGCAACGCCGCACGCGCGTGGCGCAGGTATACCTCGCCGAACTCCGTGAGACGCACGCCGCGCCCCGAGCGGTCGAACAGCGGCACGCCGAGGGCGCCTTCGAGCTGGCGGATCTGCTGCGACAGCGTGGGTTGCGAGACGTGCAGCGCGTCGGCCGCGCGCGTGAAATTGCCGTGTTCCGCGACCGCGAGGAAATAGCGGATGTGTCTGAGCAGCATGGCGCTTCCGGATTCCAGGTATTGGTTCTTCCTATAGAAACAATAATAAACCGGTCTTGGACGCTATGAATGGATTCCCGCATGCTCTGTCCACCCGTTACCGATTCCCGTCCTGGAGGTCAGCGTGCAAGACATCATCGAGGGTTTCCTGAAGTTCCAGCGCGACGCGTTTCCCGCGCGCTCCGCGTTGTTCCGCCGCCTCGCGGCCAGCCAGCAGCCGCGTGCGCTGTTCATCTCGTGCTCGGACAGCCGGCTCGTGCCCGAGCTGGTCACGCAGCGCGAGCCCGGCGACCTGTTCGTGATCCGCAACGCGGGCAATATCGTGCCGTCCTACGGCCCCGAGCCGGGCGGCGTGTCGGCCTCGGTCGAATACGCGGTCGCGGTGCTCGGCGTCGCGGACATCGTGATCTGCGGCCACTCGGACTGCGGCGCGACGCCGGCGCTCGCCACCTGCCGCTGCCTCGACCACCTGCCCGCGGTGCGCGGCTGGCTGCGCCACGCGGACGCCGCGAAGGCCGTGCACGGCGCGCGCGATTATCCGGACGAGCGTGCGCGGGTCGACGCGATGGTGCGCGACAACGTGGTCGCCCAGCTCGCGAACCTCGCGACCCACCCCGCGGTCCGGCTCGCGCTCGAACAGGGGCGCGTCATGCTGCACGGCTGGATCTACGACATCGAAACCGGCGCGATCCAGGCGCTCGACGGCGCGACGCGACGCTTCGTCGCGCTCGCCGAGCATCCCCGGGTTCACGCCACCCCGCCGCGGCTCCACGCCGCGGCCTGAGCCTCACGCCTCACCGTTCACCCTTCATTCACCCACGAGGAGCCACGATGCAATCCCAGCACAGCCAGACCGCCCGCGCCGCCCTGACCGAGCGCACCATCGACGCGAAGACGCGCCTGAACCTGAGCTTCGAGCAGATCAACGAGGGCACGGGGCTGAGCGTCGCGTTCGTCACCGCCGCGCTGCTCGGCCAGCACGCCCTGCCCGCCGAGGCCGCGCAACGCGTCGCGCAGCGGCTCGGCCTGAACGACGACGACGTCCGCCTGCTGCAGACGATCCCGCTGCGCGGCAGCATCCCGGGCGGCGTGCCGACCGATCCGACCATCTACCGCTTCTACGAGATCCTGCAGGTCTACGGCACGACGCTGAAGGCCCTCGTGCACGAGCAGTTCGGCGACGGCATCATCAGCGCGATCAACTTCAAGCTCGACATCAAGAAGGTCGACGACCCCGAAGGCGGCTCGCGCGCCGTCATCACGCTCGACGGCAAGTACCTGCCGACCCGGCCGTTCTGAACGCGGCGGGCGCGCCGCCCGCCCCGCCGTCAACCTTCGTCCCGCCCGGTCCGCATGCCGGGCGGCCGCCCCGTCTCTTGATTCGCCACGCGTCCATGTCCTCCCCCTCCTCCGCGCCGCTGACCCGCGGCATGACGCTGCTGTTCGCCTGCGCGTGCGGCATCGTGATCGGCAATCTCTATTACGCGCAGCCGCTGCTCGCCGCGATCGCGCACAGCTTCGGCCGCACCACGGCCGAACTCGGCTACCTCGTCACGCTGACCCAGCTCGGCTACGCGGCCAGCCTGCTGTTCGTCGTACCGCTCGGCGACGTGCTCAACCGGCACACGCTGATCGTGCGGCTGCTCGCCGCCAACGTGATCGCACTGCTCGCGGTCGCGTTCAGCACCCGCTATGCGTGGTTCGTCGGCGCGCACGTCGCGCTCGGTTTCGTCACCTGCTCGACGCAGCTGCTGGTGCCGTTCGCGGCCTCGCTCGCCGACGCGCGCTCGCGCGGCCGCGCGGTCGGCACCGTGATGAGCGGCCTCCTGCTCGGCATCCTGCTCGCGCGCGTCGTCTCGGGCGCGCTCGCGGACGGCTTCGGCTGGCGCGCGGTCTACGTGGTCGCCGCGCTGCTGGTGGGCGCGCTCGCCTGCGTGCTCGCGGCCAGGCTGCCGCGCGACCGCCGCGATGCGCGCGTCGACTATCCGGCGCTGCTGCGCTCGCTCGTCGCGCTGGTGCGCGCGCAACCGCTGATCGCGCTGCGCGCCGCCTACGGCGCGCTGGTGTTCGCGTGCTTCAGCCTGTTGTGGACCGCGCTCACCTTCCTGCTGAGCCAGCCGCCGTACGGCTATTCGGAAGGCCGCATCGGCCTGTTCGGGATCGTCGGCGCGGTGGGCGCGCTCGCCGCGACCTCGGCGGGACGGCTCGTCGACCGCGGCCACGGCAATGCGGCGACCGGCCTGTTCGCGGCCGCCGTGCTCGCCTCGTTCGCGCTGATCGCGGCCGGCGCGCATTCGCTCGCGGCGCTGATCGCCGGCATCCTGCTGCTCGACGTCGGCGTGCAGGGGCTGCACATCTCGAACCAGAGCGTGATCTACGCGCTCGCCGGCGACGCGCGCAGCCGCGTGACGACGATCTACCTGACCAGCTATTTCATCGGCGGCGCGCTCGGCTCGGGCGCGGCGAGCGCCGCATTCGGCGCCGACGGCTGGCGCGGCGTGTGCATCACGGGCGCGCTCAGCGCGGCCGGGCTGGTCGCGCTGTGGGGCGCATCGCAGCGCCTCGGCGCGCGCCGCGCGACGTCCTAGCGCGGACGAAAAAAAGCCCGGCGCGGCAGGCAGCCGGGCCGGGCGGATCCGCGCGCCGGACCGCCGCACTTGCGGCGGCCGGACGACGCGGCGAGCTTACTTCGCGTTCGCGAGCGCGATCGCGGTGTCCAGCATGCGGTTCGAGAAACCCCACTCGTTGTCGTACCAGCTCGACACCTTCACGAGACGGCCCGACACCTTGGTCAGCGTCGCGTCGAAGGTCGACGACGCCGGGTTGTGGTTGAAGTCGATCGACACGAGCGGCGCGTCGTTGTAGCCGAGGATGCCCTTCAGCGCGCCTTCCGATGCTTCCTTCATGATCGCGTTGACTTCCTCGACCGTCGTGTCGCGCTTCGCGATCACCGACAGGTCGACGATCGACACGTTGATGGTCGGGACGCGGATCGCGTAGCCGTCGAGCTTGCCGTTCAGCTCCGGCAGCACGAGGCCGACCGCCGAGGCGGCGCCCGTCTTGGTCGGGATCTGGCTGTGCGTGGCCGAACGCGCACGGCGCAGGTCTTCGTGATAGACGTCCGTCAGCACCTGGTCGTTCGTGTACGCGTGGATCGTCGTCATCAGGCCCGTTTCGAGGCCGATCTTGTCGTTCAGCGGCTTGACGAGCGGCGCGAGGCAGTTCGTCGTGCACGATGCGTTCGAGATCACGGTGTGCTCGGCCTTCAGCACGTTGTGGTTCACGCCGTAGACGATCGTCGCGTCGACGTCCTTGCCGCCCGGCGCCGAGATGATCACCTTCTTCGCGCCGCCCTTCAGGTGCGCGCCGGCCTTTTCCTTGGTCGTGAAGAAGCCGGTGCACTCGAGCACGACGTCGACGCCCAGCTCGCCCCACGGCAGTTCCGCCGGGTTGCGGTTCGCCAGCACGCGGATCTTGTCGCCGTTGACGACCAGGTAGTCGCCGTCGACCGACACCTCGCCCGGGAACTTGCCGTGCGCGGTGTCGTACTGGGTCAGGTGCGCGTTGGTCTTCGCATCGCCCAGGTCGTTGATCGCGACGATCTCGAGATCGTGCTTCTTGCCGTTTTCATAGAACGCGCGCAGCGTGTTGCGGCCGATGCGGCCGTATCCGTTGATTGCAACGCGGATCGTCATGTCTATCTCCTGATGGCTGAAAAAATTCGTTTCGTGCAGCTTCACGTCGCGCGGCGGGCGTGGGACCGCCCGCCGCGCGCAATGGGGTTGAGGCGGGGCGGCCGCTTACGCGAGCGTCGCCTTGGCCGTTGCGACGACGTTCTCGACCGTGAAGCCGAAGTGCTTGAACAGCACGCCGGCCGGCGCCGATTCGCCGAACGTGTCGATCCCGACCACGCCGCCCTCGAGGCCGACGTACTTGTGCCAGAAGCTCGTCACGCCCGCTTCGATCGCGACGCGGCGCACGCCGTGCGGCAGCACGCGCTCGCGGTACTCGGCGTCCTGGCGGTCGAACACCGTGGTGGCCGGCATCGACACGACGCGCGCGGCGATCCCCTGCTGCGCGAGCGGCTCGACCGCCTTCATCGCCAGCTCGACTTCCGAGCCGGTCGCGATCAGGATGATCTTGCGCGCGACGATCTCCTCGTCCCAGTCGCGCAGCACGTAGCCGCCCTTCTCGATGTTCGCGATCTGCGCGTCGGTGCGCGGATTGAAGGCCAGGTTCTGGCGGCTGAAGATCAGGCTCGACGGGCGATCCGCGGCAATCGCGTGGGTCCACGCCACCGCCGTCTCGACCGTGTCGGCCGGACGCCAGACGTCGTGGTTCGGGATCAGCCGCAGGCTCGAGACCTGCTCGATCGACTGGTGCGTCGGGCCGTCCTCGCCGAGGCCGATCGAATCGTGCGTGAACACGAAGATCGACGGCACCTTCATCAGCGCGGCCACGCGCAGCGCGTTGCGGCTGTAGTCGGAGAAGGTCAGGAAGGTGCCGCCGAACGGCTTGTGGCCGCCGTGCAGCGCGAGGCCGTTGATCGCGGCGCTCATGCCGAACTCGCGCACGCCGTAGTTGATGTGGTTGCCGTACTGGACGCCCGGGCCTTCCGAATTCGCGCGGACCGCCTTCGACGCCTTCCAGTTGGTCAGGTTCGAACCCGTCAGGTCGGCCGAGCCGCCGAGCAGTTCGGGCAGCGCGGCCGCGAGGCCTTCGATCGCCTGCTGCGACGCCTTGCGGGTCGCAACCGTCTCGGCGCGCTCGTTCGCGCCCGCGATGATCGCAGCCGCCTTCTCGGCCCAGTCGGCCGGCAGCCGGTTCGCCATGCGGCGCTCGAATTCGGCCGCCTGCTGCGGATACTTCGCGCGGTACTGCGCGAACGCCGCATCCCAGTCGTGCTCGGTGCGCGCGCCCGCTTCCTTCGCATTCCACGCCGCATAGACTTCCTGCGGAATCACGAACGGCGCCCACTTCCAGCCGAGCGCTTCGCGCGTCTTCGCGATCTCTTCCGCGCCGAGCGCCGCGCCGTGCACGTCGTGGCCGCCCGCCTTGGTCGCCGCGCCCTTGCCGATCACCGTCTTGCAGCAGATGATGGTCGGCTTGTCCGACAGCTTCGCCTTTGCGATCGCCGCGTCGACCGCGTCGACGTCATGACCGTTCACGTTCGGGATCACGTTCCAGCCGTACGCCTCGAAGCGCTTCGGCGTGTCGTCGTGGAACCAGTTGACGACGTCGCCGTCGATCGAGATGCCGTTGTCGTCGTACAGCGCGATCAGCTTGTTGAGCTTCAGCGTGCCCGCGAGCGAGCAGGCCTCGTGCGAGATGCCTTCCATCAGGCAGCCGTCGCCGAGGAACACATAGGTGTGGTGGTCGACGATCTTCGCGTCGGCCTGGTTGAACTCGGCAGCCATCAGCGCTTCGCCGAGCGCCATCCCGACCGCGTTCGCGAGGCCCTGGCCCAGCGGGCCGGTGGTCGTCTCGACGCCCGGCGTGATGCCGTATTCCGGGTGGCCCGGGGTCTTCGAGTGCATCTGGCGGAAGTTCTTCAGCTCCTCGATCGGCAGGTCGTAGCCCGTCAGGTGGAGCAGCGCGTACAGCAGCATCGAGCCATGGCCGTTCGACAGCACGAAGCGGTCGCGGTCGGCCCAGTGCGGGTTCGCCGGGTTGTGCTTGAGGTGGCGCGACCACAGCGCGACGCCGATTTCGGCCATGCCCATCGGCATGCCCGGGTGACCGGAGTTGGCTTGCTGGACGGCATCCATCGCGAGCGCGCGGATGGCGTTGGCCATCAGGGAGGTTGAGGCGGGAGACGAGGTCGTCATGTCGAGTCCGGAGAACGAGTCGAAAAAACGGGGCGCGGCATCCGGAAGCTCGCTCGACAGCCGGTCCCGGCGCGCGGTGCGGCGCCGGAGGGACGCGAAGCGGACGAGCAAACGGACAGGGCTGCAAAGCCGTGCATTTTATCAGATGCCCCGCGCGCCGCCTTGATCGGCGCGGGCATCCGACCCGCTTTCCGGGTCGCGGGGTCGCCTTCTATAATTCAGGAATCGGAACCGTCCGCCGCCTCGCCCCCGTCCATTCGTGCGCACTACCCTGCTTTTCCACCCGACTCCCGACACCGTCTACGGCTTCCCGAACGCGCAGCGGCTCGCGCGGGTCGTCTCGCCGTTCCAGCGCATCGAGGTCTGGGAC
>NZ_JAAGNW010000005.1:73846-91107 GCF_010645215.1 Burkholderia multivorans
GTTTACGCTCGATGACCGGCCGATGACCTCGGTCGGCGACGAATTCATCTATCACGAATGCATGACGCATCCGGCCGCGCTCGCGCACCCGGCGCCGCGCAAGGCGCTGGTGCTCGGCGGCGGCGACGGCGGCGCGGCCCGCCAGTTGCTCAAGCATCCGGGCGGCGAGCGGATCGTGATCGCCGAGCTGGATCCGGACGTCGTGCGGATGGCGCGGCGCTACCTCGACGCGGTGCACCAGGGCGCGCTCGACGATCCGCGCGTCGAACTCGTGATCGGCGACGCCGCCCGCTACGTCGATGCCGCCTGCGAGCATTTCGACCTCGTCGTGTTCGATCTCACGCCGCCCGATTCGCCGGCCGCGGGCTTGTATACGCCGGCGTTCTACGCACGCCTGAAGCGGATCCTGACGCCGCAGGGCACGCTGACGGTCCACCTCGGCTCGCCCTGGTTCCACGCCGCGCGCATCGTCGCGCTGCTCGCCGACCTGCGCGCCGCCTTCGCGGTGGTGACGCCGCTGTGCGCGAGCGTGCCGCTGTACGGCTCGCCGTGGCTGATGGCGATCGCGAGCGACGCGCTCGACGCCGCCGCGCTGTTCGCGCACGATGTCGCGGAACGGCTCGCCGAGCGGCAGATCGACGGCCTGCGCTACTACGACGCCCGCCTGCATCCGGCGCTGTTCGCGCTGCCGCAGCCGCTGCGCGATACACTCGGGATCCAGCGCTGACCCGCGTTCCATCTCGATGCGGCCCAGCCGCTCCATTGGAGAGACATTCATGACCGACCCACGTCCGGCCGGCGTCCCCTGGTTGACCCCGTACCTGACCGTGCGCAGCGCGCAGGCCGCGCTCGCGTTCTATCACGCGGCCTTCGGCTTCGACACCCGCGAACTGATCGACGAGGACGGCGCGATCATGCATGCCGAGATGTCGTATCGCGGCCAGCAGGTGCTGATGTTCGCGCCGGAAGGCGCGTTCGGCACCACCGCGCGCTCGCCGCGTTCCGCCGGCGCCCCCGCGCCGCAGTCGTTCTACCTGTATGTCGACGACGTCGACGCGGTCTATCAGCGCGCGCTCGACGCGGGCGCGACCGGCGTGAGCGCGCCGCAGGACCAGTTCTGGGGCGATCGCTTCGCGCAGATCGAGGATCCGGACGGCTACCGGTGGGCGCTCGCCTGCCATCTGCGCGCATGACGGCCGCCAGCACCGCGTCGGTGCCGCGCCTGCACGTCGACCTCGCGCTGCAGGAAGGCGCCACGCTCGCGCTGCCCGCCGACGTCGCACGCCACGTGCAGGTCCTGCGCGTCGCGCCGGGCGAGCGGCTCGCGCTGTTCAACGGTGCGGGCGGACAGTTCGACGCCGAGCTGATCGAGCTCGGCAAGCGCGACGCGCTCGTGCGGATCGGCGCGTTCTCGCCGCGCGAGGCGGAGGCGCCCTACCGGATCACGCTCGCGCAAGGCAGCGCGGGCGGCGACAAGATGGACTGGCTGATCGAAAAGGCCGTGGAGCTGGGCGTCGCGCGCGTCGCGCCGCTGTCGACCGCGCGCGGCGTCGTGCGCCTGTCGGGCGAGCGCGCCGAGAAGCGCGTCGCGCACTGGCGCGGCATCGTGCGCGCCGCCTGCGAACAGTGCGGCCGCAACCGCCTGCCCGAGGTCGAACCGGTGCGCGATCTCGCGTCCTGGCTCGCGCAGATGCCGGCCGAGCCGGCGCCCGGGGCGCTGCGGCTGATGCTGTCGCCGCGCGCGAGCATCGGCTTCGCGCAACTGCCGGCCGACGCGCCGACGGGCGAGGTGACGCTGCTGATCGGGCCGGAAGGCGGCCTGTCGCCGGACGAAGAAGAGGCCGCCCGCGGCTGCGGCTTCACGTCGCTGCAGCTCGGCGCGCGCGTGCTGCGCACCGAGACGGCCGGCATCGCGATGCTGAGCGCGCTCGCCGCGCGCTGGGGCGGCTGGTAGCCGCCGGCGGGGCCCGGACGTGCCATGTGAAAAGGCCCGCGGACAAGCGGGCCTTCGAAGGAGCGCGGCGCGGCGGCGCCCGCCCGCTTACGCGAACGAGTAGAACACGCGGAACGCGACCTTGCGCTCGGCCCAGAATTCCGCGGCCTCGCGGAACACGTCGAGCAGCGTCTCGCGGCCTTCCTTGTCGAACTTCTGCGCGATCGGCAGCGCCTCGAGCACGATCACGAAGCCGGGCTGCGCGCCCGCCTTGTGCACGAGGTCGGTCAGGCAATCGTAGAGCGCGTCGTAGTTCTTGCCGAAATGCTTCGGAAACAGGAACGAGGTCGCGATCGTCTCGAGCACTTCCTGCTTCGATTGCGCATTCCCGCAGTACGCATACAGGAAATGCTGGCCGAGCTGATTCGCTTCGTCAGCGAGATCCTGCACGCGGAACGCGCGGATCGACTGCACGAGGTTCGGTCGCACGGTCTTGAAAAGGCTCATAGGCTCCTCATTGGCTGAAAGCCCGGGGCTCGCTTCGTCCGCCGGCGCGCTGCCGACGTGCGCGCCCGCATGCAGTTTCTGCATGACGCGCTGAAACAGGTTGCCGTCGCCGGCAGCGAACAGATCCGCCGCCGACGTATCGTGCGCGTAGATGGTGTCGCTCATGCCGCTCATCCCGATGTCATTCAACAATACGTTTAAAACTGGCGTAGTGGTCGTCGGTGTAATAACAGTTGTCGACCCGCCGCAGAGGCCCGCCGCACACGATGCGCCGGGCGCCGCGGTTGCGCGCGCGCGGGGTCGGCACCGTGTACTCGTGATAATAGCCGCGCTTCATCTTCGGCAACATACGCTCGTAGTTGCCGAACACCGAACCGTCCTTCGGATACGGATAGGGCCCGCCTGAACCGATCAGGCCGAGCGTCGCCACGGCTTCGCGCGGCAAGCGGGCCGTGCCGACCGTGTCGACCTGACCTGCCGCCCCGTTCGCCGGGACGGACTCCCGCGCATAGGCGGCGGAAACCAGACTGCCCGTCGGGGTGCCGACGTTACCCATCGCGACGATCGCGAAGACGGACGCGAGCGCGCCGTTGCGGAGCCACTTGCGTGCCATGAACCGGGTTCCCGCTGTTAAATCAAGAGGTTGACGACCAAGAAAGGCGTAAGCGTAGCGCTATTGTCCTTTCGAATCAATGATCGTTTGGGAATTGAAAGGAAACAACTTAAGACAATGCCGCAAAAAACCACCCGTTCGGATAATTTTTATCCCATACAGGATAAGATTGTTTTCGCAGTGCTGGTCATGACGGGTATCTGCCTCCCCGTCACTCCTTGCGGCCCGAGGGCGGCCAGGCATTGTGTAGTCGATTCGGGACGGCGGCCCCCCCGCCTTGCCCGGCAGCGTGCCCGTCGTCACACGGGCACGCTTTTTTTGTCCGGCGCTCAGCGCACCGCGTTCACGTCGGCCACGAGCAGCGCGGCCATGTTGACGATACGCCGCACCGTCGCCGATTCGGTCAGCACGTGCACCGGCTGCGCCGCGCCGAGCAGGATCGGCCCGATCGCGAGGTTGTTGCCGGCCGCCGTCTTCAGCAGGTTGTAGGCGATGTTCGCCGCATCGATGTGCGGCAGGATCAGCAGGTTCGCCTCGCCCTCGAGCGTCGAGGTCGGCAGGATCTCCTTGCGCAGCGCCGCGTCGAGCGCGACGTCGCCGTGCATCTCGCCGTCGACGCCCAGGTGCGGCGCGCGTTCCTGCAGGATCGCGAGCGTATCGCGCATCTTCTGCGCCGAAGGCGCATTGCTCGTGCCGAAGTTCGAATGCGACAGCAGCGCGACCTTCGGCTCGATGCCGAAGCGGCGCACTTCCTCCGCCGCCATGATCGTGATCTCGGCCAGTTGCTCCGGGGTCGGATCGACGTTCACATGGGTGTCGACGAGGAAGATCTGGCGGCCGGGCAGCACGAGGCCGTTCATCGCCGCGAACACGTGGTCGATGAAGTGCAGGTGGCGGTGGGTGGTGCTGATCGTGCCGCAGATCATCCCGTCCGCCTCGCCCTTCTTGACCAGCATCGACGCGATCAGCGTGGTGCGGCGGCGCATCTCGACGCGCGCGAGCTGCTCGCTGATGCCCTTGCGCGCCATCATCTTGTGGTACGTCTGCCAGAAATCGCGGTAGCGCTCGTCGTGCTCGGTGTTCACCACGGTGAAATCGACGCCCGGCGTCAGGCGCAGGCCGTGGCGCTGGATCCGGTGTTCGATCACCGCCGGCCGGCCGATCAGGATCGGCTTCGCGAGGTTCTCGTCGACGATGATCTGCACGGCGCGCAGCACGCGCTCCTCCTCGCCCTCGGCGAACACCACGCGCTTCTTCTCGGCCGGCGCGCCGCGCGCGATCTGGAAGATCGGCTTCATGGTCGTGCCGCTGTGGTACACGAACTGCTGCAGATGCACCTTGTACGCGTCCATGTCCTCGATCGGCCGGGTCGCGACGCCGCCGTCCATCGCGGCCCGCGCGACGGCCGGCGCGATCTTGACGATCAGGCGCGGATCGAACGGCTTCGGAATCAGGTATTCCGGCCCGAACGACAGATCCTGGATCCCGTAGGCGGTCGCGACGATGTCGCTCTGCTCCTGCTCCGCCAGCTCGGCGATCGCGTTGACGGCCGCGATCTCCATCTCGCGCGTGATCGTCGTCGCACCGACGTCGAGCGCGCCGCGGAAGATGAACGGGAAGCACAGGACGTTGTTGACCTGGTTCGGATAATCGGTGCGGCCCGTCGCGAGCACCGCGTCGGGCCGCACCGCGAGCGCCGCCTCCGGCAGGATTTCCGGCGTCGGATTCGCGAGCGCGAGGATCAGCGGACGCTCGGCCATGCCCTTCACCATCTCCGGCTTCAGCACCCCGCCCGCGGACAGCCCGAGGAAGATGTCCGCGCCGACCATCACGTCGGACAGCGTGCGCGCGTCGGTCTCGCGCGCGAAGCGTTCCTTGTCCGGGTCCATCAGCTCGGCGCGGCCCTTGTACACCACGCCGGCCAGGTCGGTGACGAGGATGTTCTCGAGCGGCAGGCCGAGGTCGACCAGCAGGTCGAGACACGCGAGCGCCGCGGCGCCCGCGCCCGATGCGACCAGCTTGACGTGCTTGATGTCCTTGCCGACCACCTTCAGGCCGTTGGTGACCGCCGCCGCGACCACGATCGCGGTGCCGTGCTGGTCGTCGTGGAACACCGGGATCTTCATCCGCTTGCGGCATTCGCGCTCGACGATGAAGCAGTCGGGCGCCTTGATGTCTTCGAGGTTGATGCCGCCGAAGGTCGGCTCGAGCGCGGCGATCACGTCGACCAGCTTGTGCGGGTCGGATTCGTTCAGCTCGATGTCGAACACGTCGCTGCCGGCGAATTTCTTGAACAGCACCGCCTTGCCTTCCATCACCGGCTTCGATGCGAGCGGCCCGATGTTGCCGAGCCCGAGCACCGCCGTGCCGTTCGTGACGACCCCGACCAGGTTGCTGCGCGCGGTGAAGCGCGCCGCATTCAGCGGATTCTCGACGATCTCCTCGCAGGCGAACGCGACGCCCGGCGAATACGCGAGCGCGAGATCGCGCTGGTTGATCATCTGCTTGGTCGGCGCAATCGCGATTTTGCCGGGGGTGGGGAATTCGTGGTAATCGAGTGCGGCTTCGCGCAGGTCGACTTTCGGGGAAGGCGTGGTGGGCATGAGTCAGTGTGACCGGATTAGAATAACTGTTCGGCACATTGTAGCGCCAATACCTTGCACGAAGCCGTCGATTCGGGTGCAACTGCCGCGACCAAAACGCATGGAACGCCCCGGGCAAACCCGTAGGACAGCCTTACAATGTCCATCCCGTCAACGCTTGCGAATCCGTCCGCCGTGACCGCCGCCCCGCTCTCCGAATTTTCCCTGATCGACCGCTTCTTCGCGCGCCGCGCGCGCGGGCCGCGCGCGCGCGCCGCGCTCGGCATCGGCGACGACTGCGCGCTGCTCGCGCCGCGCGACGGCCGCCTGCTGGCGATCTCGACCGACATGCTGGTGTCAGGCCGGCACTTCTTCCCCGACATCGATCCGCACGCGCTCGGCCACAAGACGCTCGCGGTGAACCTGTCCGACCTCGCCGCGATGGGCGCGCAACCACGCGCATTCACGCTCGCCTGCGCGCTGCCGCACGCCGACGCGGACTGGCTCGCCGCGTTCGCCGACGGGCTGTTCGAACTGGCCGACCGCTATGACTGCGAACTGATCGGCGGCGACACCACGAGCGGCCCGCTGAACCTGTGCGTGACCGTGTTCGGCGACAGCGCACCCGACGCGGCGCTGCGCCGCGACGCCGCGCGCGCGGGCGACGACGTGTGGGTGTCGGGCACGCTCGGCGACGCGCGCGCGGGCCTCGGCGTCGCGCGCGGCGAATGGCGCGCGGGCGCGGCCGAAGCCGCCGCGTTCCAGCGCGCGCTCGAGCGGCCGGAGCCGCGCATCGCGCTCGGCCTCGCGCTCGCGGGCGTCGCGCACGCGGCGCTCGACATCTCCGACGGCCTCGCGGGCGATCTGCTGCATATTCTCGAACGCTCGAACCTGCGCGCCGACGTCGCGGTCGACGCGGTGCCGCGCTCGGCCGCGCTCGCGACGCTGCCCGCCGAGATCCAGCAGCGCTGCACGCTGGCGGGCGGCGACGACTACGAGCTGTGCTTCACCGCCGCGCCCGCCGCGCGCGCGGCGATCGAGGCGGCCGGCGCGCAGGCCGGCGTCGCGGTCACCCGGATCGGTACAATGAGCGGCCTGACCGCACCGGCCGACGCGCCCGCCATCACCTGGCGCGACGCCCAAGGCGCGCCGCTGTCCCTTTCGTTGCACGGCTTCGACCACTTTCATGCACATTGACCCGACGCAGTCCCCTACCCCCGACGCGCCGCCCGCGCCCGCCCGCCCCGATCCGGCGGGCCCCGACGTGCAGCGCGTCGCGCGCCGCCGCGCGACCGTCGGCTTCATGTTCTCGCACCCGGTGCACATCGTGTCGCTCGGCTTCGGCAGCGGCCTCGCGCCGTTCATGCCCGGCACCTTCGGCACGCTGTTCGGCTGGCTGTCGTTCGTCGCGCTGAACCGTTACCTGACCGTGCCCGAGTGGTGGGCGCTGATCGTCGTCGGCTTCGTCGCCGGCATCTGGATGACGGGCTTCACCGCGAAGCGGATGGGCATCGCCGATCCGGGCCCGGCAGTCTGGGACGAGATCGTCGCGATCTGGCTCGTGCTGCTGTTCGTCGCGCCCGCGACCTTCCTGGAACAACTGGGCGCGTTCCTCGTCTTCCGCTTCTTCGATATGGTGAAGCCGCCGCCGATCCGCTATTTCGACCGCAACCTGAAAGGTGGCTTGGGCATCATGTTCGACGATCTCGTCGCGGCGTTCATGACGCTGCTCGTGATCGCGCTGTGGCGCTCGGCCATCAACTGACGCGCCGTCCACCGACCCCGGAACCCTTGCGATGCCCACCGATTCCGTTGTCCACCAGCTTGCGATCCGCGCAGGCAACCAGCTGCGCGACCAGCACCTGATGCTCGCCACCGCCGAATCGTGTACCGGCGGCCTGATCGCCGCCGCGGTCACCGATATCTCGGGCAGCAGCGGCTGGTTCGAGCGCGGCTTCGTCACCTACTCGAACCAGGCCAAGAGCGAGATGATCGGCGTGCCGCCCGAGCTGATCGAGCGGCACGGCGCCGTCAGCGAGCCGGTCGCGCGCGCGATGGCCGAAGGCGCGCTGCGCAACAGCCGCGCGCAGGTCGCGCTGTCGGTCACCGGCATCGCCGGGCCCGGCGGCGGCTCCGAGCACAAGCCCGTCGGCACCGTGTCGTTCGGCTGGAGCAACCGGCTGCACACCACGGTGGAAACCGTGGTCTTCAAGGGCGACCGCGAGCAGATCCGCACCCAGGCGGCCGCGCACGCGCTGCGCGGGCTCCTCACGCTGCTCGACGAGCAGGAGCGCTGAGCGGACAACACGCGGGCCGCACGGGCCCGCGCGAAGCAAGGCCTTACGCGCGGCGGTGCGCGTTGATCGCGTCGCGGGTCTGCTGCGCGACGCGGGCCGCCGCCTCGGCGAAGCCTTCGCCCGACTCCGCGTACAGGATCGCGCGCGACGAATTGATCATCATCCCCGAGCCGTCCGCGGTACGGCCCGCCGCGACGGTCGCGCGCACGTCGCCGCCCTGCGCGCCGACGCCCGGGATCAGCAGCGGCATGTCGCCGACCAGCCCGCGCACGACCTCGATCTCGTTCGGAAAGGTCGCGCCGACCACGAGGCCGAGCTGGCCCGTCTTCGCATTCCATTTGCTCGCCGCCAGCTCCGCGACCACCTGGTACAGCGGGCGGCCGCCCGTGTCGAGGAACTGCAGGTCCGAACCGCCCGGGTTCGAGGTGCGGCACAGCACGATCACGCCGCGGTCCTCGTAGCTCAGGTACGGCTCGATCGAATCGAAACCCATGTACGGATTCACCGTGACCGCGTCCGCGCGATAGCGCTCGAACGCCTCGCGCGCGTACTGCTCGGCCGTGCTGCCGATGTCGCCGCGCTTCGCGTCGAGGACCACGGGCAGGCCCGGATGCTGCAGGTGAATGTGCGCGATCAGCCGCTCGAGCTGGTCTTCCGCGCGGTGCGCGGCGAAATAGGCGATCTGCGGCTTGAAGGCGCTCGCGTACGGCGCGGTCGCGTCGACGATCTCGCGGCAGAAATCGAAGATCGCGTCCGGCTGGTTCGCGAACTGGGCGGGGAAACGGCTCGGCTCGGGATCGAGACCGACGCACAGCAGCGAATCCGTACGTTGCCACGCGGCGCGCAGCGAATCGATGAAAGTAAGCGGGGAAGACATGACGGGCACTCGCGGCAAACCGGTTGGAGGAAGCCCGTATTTTACCCGCCCCGCCGCCCCGCCTCGCGTGCGAGCAGCGCCGCGCGCGCATCGGTGCGCGCGACGCTGAAGCTGAACCGGCGCGCGAGCCGCTCGCCGGGCGCGAGCAGCGTCATCCCGTGGGCGGCCGCGCCGCCCGGCAGATTCACCGCATTGATCGGATGATCGACCGGCTCGAAGCAGAAGAAATCCTCGCCGCGCGGCGTATACAGCACGTAGCAGTCGGTGTCGGCCGACACCGTCAGCGCCAGGCCCCGGCGCGGCCACGCGATCGTCGCGCGGCCGCCCCAGCCCGTGAACGCATGGTTCACGAGCCGCTCGGGCAGCGGGTACGCGATCCCGAACTGCCAGGCGGGCGGCACGCTCACGTGCCGCTCGGGCAGCCAGTCGGGCCGCGCGAGCCATAACCCGCTCGCGGCCGCCGCCAGTTCCGTCGCGTCGTCGCGCACCACGAACGGATGCAGCCCGAGCCCGAACGGCAGCCGCTGCCGGCCGACGTTCTCGATCGCAAGCGTGATCGACAACTGCGCGCCGTCCAGCGCGAATACCTGGGTCGCGCGATAGGCGTACGGCTGCCCGTCGCGCCGGTCGAGCGACAGCTGCAGCCCGGTGTCGCTCGCCGCCTCCACCCGCCAGCGCGCGAGCCAGCCGTCGCCGTGGATCGGCCAACGTTCGTCCGCACGGTTGCGCGCCACCTCGACCTCGCGGCCGTCGCAGCGAAAACGCCCCTCGCCGATCCGGTTCGAGTACGGCAGCAGCGGATAGCAGGCGAGCGCGTTCGGATCGGTATCCTCGCGCGGCGCCGCGCAGTGCCGGAACAGCGGCGACGGCGCGCCGTCGCCGCGCCAGTCGAAGCGCGTGACGCCGCCGCCCAGGTGCGGCGCGACGTCGAGCCGCAGCTCGGGCGTCGCGAGCGTGACGACCGACGCATCGGGCGCGCCGACGCCGTGCGCGACCGCGGCCGTCTGCGGGCCCGGGCTGACGGGCTGCGCGGCGGCCGCGAGCCGCGCGCGGCGGGTCTGGGTGGTCGAATCGAAGGCGCGGGAGGCGGTGCCGGTCATCAGAAGCTCCTCGTCAGTCAGCGTTCGCGGCGCTCGGGGCGGCGCTCGATGTGCGGCCTGCGCGGCGCTCAGGCCCAGCCGCCGTCCACCACCAGGTCCTGCGCGGTGATCATGCGGCTGTCGTCGGCCGCGAGAAACAGCGCCATGCGTGCGAGATCGGCGGGCAGCAGCTCGGCGCCCAGGCACTGGCCGGCCTGGATGGCCGCGCGCCCCGCATCGTCGAGCCACAGGCGGCGCTGCTTGTCGGTCATCACCCAGCCCGGCACCAGCGTGTTCACGCGGATCCCGAACGGCCCCAGCTCGCGCGCGAGACCGCGCGTGAGCCCCTGCACCGCCGCCTTCGCCATCGTATACACCGGGTAGCCGCCGTTCTTCAGCATCCAGCTGATCGAGCCGAGATTGACGATCGAGCCGCCGCCCAGCTGCTTCATGTCGTCGATCACGGCCTGCGCGGCGAAGAACTGGTGCCGCAGGTTCACCGCGATGCCCGCGTCGAACGAGGCCGGCGTCACGTCGGCAAGCGCGTGACGCACGTCGTTCGCCGCGTTGTTGACGAGCACCGCGAGCGGGCCGCAGTGCGCGCGCGCGGCCTCGACCGCGCGCCGCAGCGCGTCGGTGTCGGTCAGGTCGCAGGCAACGAACAGCGGCGCATGGCGCGCGCCGGCGAGCTGCGCGGCGAGCGCCTCGCCCGCCTGCGCGTCGAGATCGACGAACGCGACGCGCGCGCCCTGCTGCGCGAAATGCTCGACGAAGGCCGCGCCGATTCCGGTCGCGCCGCCCGTGATCAGCACGGCGCGGTCGACGAGGCTCGGATAGTGCGCATCGCGAGCGGAAGCTTCTGGGGTCATGCCGGGTCTCCTGGGTGCGGCGCGCGTTCAGTCGCGCGCGCCGCGATTCTTCAATTGATCGAGCAGCACGGCCGCGAGCAGGATCGCGCCGCGCACGAGGTACTGATAGAAGGCGTCGATGTTGAGCAGGTTCATGACGTTCTCGACCGTGCCCATGATCAGCACGCCGATCACGACGCCCGAGATCGTCGCGCGCCCGCCGAGCAGCGACACGCCGCCCAGCACGCACGCGGAGATCACGTTCAGCTCGAAGCCCTGCGCGGCGTTCGGCTGGCCGGAGGTGATCCGCGAGGCGAGGATCACGCCCGCGAGCGCGGTCACTGCGCCCTGGACCAGGAAGATCCAGACCCGGGTGCGCTCGACGTTGATCCCGGCGAGGCGCGAGGCCTCGGGATTGCCGCCGATCGCGAGGGTGTTGCGGCCGTACACGGTCTGGTTCAGCATCACGCCGAACACGATGAAGCACAGCAGGGTGACCCAGATCGGCAGCGACACCCCGAACAGCGTGAGGCCGCCGAGCGCGATGAAGGTGTCCGACGACACGCCGACCGCCTGCCCCTTCGACACGATGAAGCCGAGCCCGCGCACGATCTCCATGGTCGCGAGCGTGGTGATCAGCGCGTTGATCCGCAGGTAGGCGATCACCGCGCCGTTGACGAAGCCGATCGCGGCGCCGGCCGCGACCGCCGCGACGATCGCGACGAAGGTGTTGTCGGTCGCGTTCAGCACCATCGCGCACAAGACGCCCGAGAACGCGACGGTCGAGCCGATCGACAGGTCGAAGTCGCGCGACGCGAGGCAGAACATCATGGTGCACGCGACCATGCCGATCTGCGAGATCGACAGCGCGAGGCCGAGCATGTTGTCGATCGAGAAGAAGTGATCGACCGTCAGCGACATCGTGACGAACATCACCACGAAGATCGCGATCAGGCTGTAGTCGCCGAGCAGCTGCCCCCAGGCGTGCCGGCGCGCGGGCCGTGCCTCGTCGGTGGCCGGATGCGGCGCGGCTTGCGGAAGGTTTTCTCTGACTTGCATGGTTCTCGCTCCTGCGTCGCGCGGCGCTGCCGCGCGGTGTCGTCCGTTCATGCCCGCGCCGCGCGCGGGCCGCCTGCCGTCATGCGGCGCGCGCCGCCGGCCCCTGCGGCAGCGCGAGGTTCAGCACCGCCTGCTCGCTCGCCTGCGCGCGCGCCAGTTCACCCGCGATGCGCCCCTCGCGCATCACGACGATGCGATCCGATACGCCCAGCACCTCGGGCAGCTCGGACGACACCATCACGATCGCGCAGCCGCGCGCCGCGAGTTCGTACATCACCTGATAGATCTCGTGTTTCGCGCCGACATCGCAGCAGCGCGATGAAGCGCTCGGCGGTCTCGGCCTCGCGGCGCCGGTCGAGGAACATGCCCGCGCGCAGCGTGTGGCGGCGGCAGCTGATGTTGATGTTCTCCGCGACCGTCGCCATCGCGATGATCCCTTCCTCCTTGCGGTCCTCGGGACACAGCACGATCCCGTGCCGGATCGCGTCGCCGGTGCGCTTCACCTCGATCGGCGCGCCGTCGAGCAGCAGCGCGCCGCCGCGCTTGCGATCGGCGCCGTAGACGAGCCGCATCAGTTCGCTGCGCCCCGCGCCGACGAGGCCGAAGAAACCGACGATCTCGCCCGCGCGCGCCTCGAAGCTCGCCGGTTCGCGCAGCGCCTCGCCGTCGAGCGCGCACACCGCGAGCCGCACCTCGCCGAGCGGGCGCGGCGCGTAATGGTAGATATCGCTGATCTCGCGCCCGACCATCTGGCTCACCAGCGTGTCGCGCGACACGCCGGCGAGCGCGGTATGCGACGCGACCAGCCGGCCGTCGCGGAAGATCGTGCAGGCGTCGCACAGCCGGTAGATCTCGTCCATCCGGTGCGAGATGTAGATCAGCGCGCGCCCGTCGCGGCGCAGGTCGTCGACGAGCTTGAACAGCACCTCGGTCTCGCGGTGCGACAGCGAGCTGGTCGGTTCGTCGAGCGCGATCACGCGCGCGTTGCGCAGCAGCGCCTTGCAGATCTCGACCATCTGGCGCTGTGCGATCGACAGCCGGCGCAGCTTCGCGCGCGGATCGAGGTCGACGCCCATCGACGCGAGCCGCTCGCGCACGAAGCGCTGCGCGTCGCCCTTGCGCACCCAGCCGAAGCGGCTCGGCAGCCGGCCGAGCAGCAGGTTCTCGGCCACGGTGAGATCGGGCACGTACTGCAGTTCCTGGTGAATCACCGCGACGCCCGCCGCGATCGAGGCAGCGGCGCTCGGAAACCGCACCGCCTGCCCGTCGACCCGCACGCTGCCCGCGTCCGGCTGATACTCGCCGCCGAGAATCTTCAGGAGCGTCGACTTGCCCGCGCCGTTCTCGCCCATCAGGCCATGCACCTGCCCCGCGTGCACCTCGAACGAAATGCCGTCGAGCGCGCGCACGCCGGGAAAGCGCTTGCCGATATTGTCAAAACAGAGTGCCGCCGTCACGTCGCCTCCACTGTCCCGATGCCCGTGCCGCGCGCCGCCCGCGAGGGCCGCGCGCGGCCGTCCCTTACTTCGACGCAAGCCCCATCTTCTCGCGCACTTCGCCGACGTTGTCGCGCGTCGCGAGCATGCCGTTCGTCAGTGTCAGCGCGGGCGGCGCCTTGCCCGTGGTGATCCACGCGTACATCAGGTCGGTGGTTTCCTCGCCGTGGCGCTTCGGGCTGATGATCACGGTGCCGTAGAAGCCCGTGGGCTGCGGCTTCTTGAACTCGTTCAGCGCGGAGTCGGACCCGCCGATACCGATCCCGACCATGTCGGCCGCCTTGAAGCCGCGCCCCTCGGCCGCGCGCACCGCGCCCAGCACCGCCTCGTCGTTGAGACCGTAGGCGACCCAGTGCTTGAACTGCGGATTCTTGGTGAGCGCGATGTTGGCCGCGTTGAAGGCGTTCTCGGTGTCGGTCTTGGCCTGCGGCGCGGCGACCACGTTCGCCTTCGGGAAGCCTGCCGCGACGAGCGCGTCGGTCGCGCCCGCGGTGCGGTCGTGCGCGGTCGGCAGCTGCTCGTAGGTGATGTCGATCGCGCCGACCTCGTTCACGTTCCAGCCGCGCCGCTCGATCTCGGCGGCGATGCCCTCGCCGGCCTGCTTGCCGATGTTGTAGGCGGAGATGCCCATGTGCGGCACCGCCTCGATCGGCTTGCCCGCGCCGTCGACGAGGCGGTCGTCGACGGTCATCAGCTTGAGCCCGTGCGATTTCGCCTTCGCGACGATGCCCGGCCCCAGCTTCACGTCGGGCGTGCAGATGATGAAGCCCTGCGCCTTCTGCGCGGCGAGGTTGTCGATCGCGCTCATCACCTTCTCGCCCGACGGCGCGCCGATCTTCACGAGCGTGAAGCCCTTCTGCTGCGCGGCCAGCTCGGCGAACTTCCATTCGTCCTGGAACCACGGCTCCTCGGGCTGCTTGACCAGAAAGCCGATCTTCACCGGGTCCGCCGCGTGCGCGAAGGGGCCGCCCGCCAGCACCGCGCATGCGGCCGCCAGCGTCACAAACACTCTGCGTTTCATCTCGCCTGTCTCCTTGTCTCAATCCAATCGGATCCGGCCGCTTCTTTCTGTCGGCCCCGGCGCGCGCGCGGCCGTCGCGCGCCGGGTGCGGCGGCCCCGTCGGGCCGCCGGCTCGGCTCAATCGTGGTACAGCGCGGCGCGCCCGCCGTCGATCGTGATGCAGGTCGCGTTGATGAACGGCGCCTCGTCGGATGCGAGGAATACGGCCGTCATCGCGACGTCGTCCGGCCGGCCGATGCGCCGCATCGGCTGGAGCGCGAGCGTGCGGGCGCGCGCGGCCGCCGGGTCGGGCTGGCCGTCCCACCAGTCGCGCGTGAGCGCGGTGTCGATGTAGCCGGGCGCGAGCGCGTTCACGCGCACGTTGCGCGGCGCGTATTCGCTGCCGAGCGCGCGCGTGAGGCCGAGCACGCCGTGCTTCGCGACCGGGTACGGAAAGCAGCCCGGGATGATCGAGAACGCGTGCGTCGACGCGATGTTCACGATGCTGCCGCGGCCGCGCTCGGTCATGCCCGGCAGCGCCGCGCGGCAGCCATTCCAGACGCCGTCGAGATCCACCGCGAAGCAGCGGCGCCAGTCGTCCTCGCTGAGCGCGAGCGGCTCGCTGAACACGTTGACGCCTGCGTTGTTGACGAGAATGTCGAGCGGACCGAACGCCTGCTCCGTCTCGGCCACCGCGTCGCGCACCGCCTGCGCGCACGTGACGTCGACGCCGAGCGCACGCACCCGCGCGCCGGGCACCGCGCGCTCGATCGCGGCGGCCGTCTCCCGGCCGCGCGCGTGATCGAGTTCCGCGAGCGCGACGGCCGCCCCCTCGCGCACGAACGCGAGCGCGATCGCCGCGCCGATGCCGCGTCCCGCGCCGGTGACGAAGGCCGTCTTGCCCGCGAGGCGGTTGATCGCGCCGTTCCGCGCCGGGCGATGCGCAGCCCGTTGACGTAGGCGCGCGCCTGCGCGTCGGTTGCCGCACTCGCCTGGCCGGGCCGGTACAGCGCCGAGCCGAGGCCGAAGCCGTTCGCGCCCGCGGCCAGGTACGGGCCCAGGTTGTCGGGCGTCACGCCGCCCACCGGCACGAGCGGCACCGCCGCGTCGATCACCGCGCGCCACGCCTTCACCGCGACCGGGCCCAGCAGTTCGGCCGGGAACATCTTCAACGCGTCCGCGCCGGCCTTGAGCGCCGCGAACGCCTCCGTCGGCGTCGCGACGCCGGGCGTGCACGCCAGCCCGAGCGCCTTCGCGCGGCGGATCACGTCGAGGTCCGCGTGCGGCATCACGATCAGCGCGCCGCCCGCGTCGCGCACCGCGTCGATCTGCTCGACGCGCAGCACGGTGCCCGCGCCGATCAGCGCGTCGGCGGGCAGCGCGGCGCGCAGCGCGGCGATGCTCGCGAGCGGCTCGGGCGAATTGAGCGGCACCTCGATCAGGCGGAAGCCCGCTTCGTACAGTGCGACGCCGTGCTGCGCGGCCTCGCCGGGCGTCACGCCGCGCAGGATCGCGATCAGCGGACACGCGGCGAAGGCCTGCATCAGGCCCGCGTGCGGCGTGTACGGCGCGGGCAGGTTCGGTTCGGCTGACATCGTTTCTGATCCTTGGTAAAGACGGCTCATCGGGTCGCGCAGCGCGCGGCGTCGACCAGCCCCGCCTGCACGGCGACGCGCCACAGGCCGGCCTCGGCCGCGTGCTCCACCACGCGCGCGCCGGCGCAGCCGAACTCGGCCAGCGCGATCCGGTAGCGCGCGCACAGCGCGGGCTCGCCGATCAGGCGCAGCGGCTGGCGCGCGAGCGGCGCGGCGTGGCCGGCCAGCATCGCGTCGAGCGCATGCAGTTCGTGGCCGATCAGCAGGCCGGACAGATAGTCGGGCTGCGCGGACGGCGCGAGCCGCCCGGTCAGGCCCAGCGTGCGGGTGCTGAACGCGGTCGCGAGCAGGCCCGCGTCGCGCGCCTCGCGGGCCACCGCGACGCCGCGCCGGAACGCGGCTTCGTCGGGCGGCGCGTCCGCCTGCATGGTGCGGCCGAGAATCGTGTGATCGCGCAGCGCCGCGAACAGCTCGCCCGTCATATAGGTATGGAAGCGTTCGATCCGGCCGCCGCGCACCCACGCCCATTTGGCATGCGTGCCCGGCAGCCCGATCAGCGCGCCGCCCGCTTCGCCCCCGAGCGACGGATCGCCCGCGAGCGCGCCGAGGATCTGGGTTTCCTCGCCGCGCATCACGTCGGGCAGCGCACCCGGCATCAGCACGCCCGGCACGATCGCGAACGACGCGCCGCGCGCGGTATCGACGCGCACCAGCGCGGCCGCGAGCGCATCGGCATCGGCGGGCGCGGCCACGTAAGGCGCCTCGCGCCAGCCCTGCGCGCTGCCGACCATGCCGGCCGCGAGCGTCGGCACGCCGGGCGCGCGGTCGAGCCACGCGCCGCAGACCTCCTCGAACACCGCGTCGAACGCGTGCGCATCGGCCGCGCGCGGCAGGCTCATGACGCCGGCCGCACGTGCACGGGTCTCGATTGATCCGGCGCGTCGTCTGCGGCGCGCTCCAGCCGAGATCCGCGGAGATCGCGCGCGCCTCGCGCTGCACGAGCGGAATCAGTTCGTCCATGCGGTCGAGCGGCATGTACGGAATCGTGCTCGCCACCGACAGCGCCGCGACGATCGCGCCCGACGCGTCGCGCACCGGCGCGGCCACGCAGCGGATCGACGTTTCGTTCTCCTCCAGGTCGAACGTGTAGCCGCCCGCCGCGTAGTGCGCCATGCGCTGCAGGAAGGTGTTCGTGTCGGGCCGCCGGTCGGGCTTGAAGTTGACGCCGGCCAGCGCGCGCTTCGAGGCGTCGAACAGGTCGCCCCAGATCTGCGGTTCGAGATCGAGCATCATCGCCTTGCCGATGCCGGTCGAGGCGAGCGGCATCCGGTGGCCGATCCGCGAGCGCATTTCCAGGCCGCGCGTGCCGGGGATC
>NZ_JAAGNW010000005.1:91117-110817 GCF_010645215.1 Burkholderia multivorans
GGGATCTTGTCGATGTACAGCACGTCGTCGCCGTCGCGCACGCCGAGGTGGATGGTGTCGAGCGTGGCCTCCGCGAGCGCCTCGAGGTGCGGCCGCGCGACGGCCGTGAGCGGCATCTGCTCGAGCGCGATCGTGCCGAGTTCGATCAGCTTCGGCCCGAGCAGGTAGCCGCCCTGCACCTGGCGCAGGTAGCGCGCCTGCACCAGGCTGCTGACGAGCCGGTGCGTGGTGCTGCGGGTCGTGCCGAGCGCCGCGCCGATCGCGCGCATGTCGCGTGCGCCGCCCGCGACCGCTTCGAGGATCGCCAGGCCGCGCAGCAAGGTTTGCGTGCCGGCCTGCTGCGCCGCCAGGTCGAGCGGCGTGCCGGTCGCGCCGATGCTGTCGGCGAGCGCGTCGTCGGGCGTGACGTGATATTGGGTGGCGCCGTTCACGGCAAGCGTCACATGGGATTTGTTCATGATGCGAATGGACTCCGTCGGAGATCAGACCCGCGTCCGCGCGCCGCATCGCGTCGCCGGACGGCGGGCGCGATGCGCGGCTGGTACTGGGCGAGCGGCCCGGCAAGCGTCATGGATGGATCTCCATATCCGGCCTCGGGCGCGCCGCGCGGCGCGAATCCACCGAAGCAGTTCGATGTGCTCCGGATTGTAGGGGGCGTCATTTCGATATCCAATATCTGAATGCATTGGTCAGATATTGGGATTTTCGATCCTACGCGCGAAAAATCGGGGGACAATGAAAACGGGCCCTGCCGTTGGTCCGGCAGAGCCCGTTCGCCCCAGGGATTCATCGAGGGGCAGCGATGCGGCGCTTATTTTTGCGTCGCGCTTTGCGTCTGCATGTAGCGCTGCACGTCGCCGAACGATACGCGGCCGCTGCGGTTCGTATCGATCTGCTTGAAGTTGTTCGCGACGTAGCCGAGGCCGGCCGCACGCGCCTGCGCCTCGGTCACGCTGCCGGTATTGCGCGTGTCGGCGGCGGCGAACTGGCGCGCGAGCTTGTCCACCACCTGCGCGTGCAGCGCCGCGCCGGTGGTCTGGGTGCCGGCCGTCGGCTTGCGCGCCGCCGGCGGCACGTACGGGTCGCCGAGCTGCGCCTGGGCGGCGCGATCCGGCGCGGCGTCCGCGCTGTCCTGCGCACGCGCCGCCGGGACCATGGCCAGACCCGCGACGCACAATGCCGACCAGGCGATGAGCGATTGTTTCTTCATGTCAGGCTCCAATTGGAAATGAGGTCATCGGCCGTGCGACGGCGCGCGCCGCGCGCGCATCCGTCGGCCGGCCGGGGCATCAGCGCGCGGCGGGCGCCGCCTGGTAGAACGCCACCAGGTCCGCCTTCTCCAGCGGCCGCGACGTGTCGTCCAGATAGATCATGTGTCCGCCCGAGTAGTGCTGGAAGGTCAGGTTGGGCTGCGTGCCGAGACGGGCCAGGTCCAGCTCCGTCTGATAGAACGGCGTCGCGAGATCGTGATATCCGTTCAGGGACAGGACCTTGAGCGACGGGTTGAGCGTGAGCGCCGCGGCCAGATCGGGAATCGTGTCCGGCATGGCCAGCCCGTCGTGGCTCCAGTCCCAGGTATTGATCGCGTTGCTCTCTACAGCATAGGCCGTTTTCGCCGAGTACTTGAGCACGTTGGGCAGATAGGTGCCGATCGTGCTCGTGAACGGCTGCGTGATGAAGGTGCTCGACGGGTCGCCCTCCGAGGCAAGCGGGCTGTTCACCGGCACGTTCACGCGCGCGTCGTAGCGGCCGATCAGCGTGCCCGGGATCAACGCGAGCTGGTAGCTGTTGTCGTAGGTCGTCGGCAGCAGGTTGAAGTCGGCATTCCACAGCGCGGCCTTCGCGCCCGTCGCGTTCGCCATCGTCGTCACGAGCGCCGCGCTCGGCGGCGTGTTGCTCGCGAGATAGGCGTTCACCGCCGGGACGTAGGTGCCGGCCGTCAGGAGCCGCATCTGGTCCGCGTACTGCGCCGGGTTGGTCGGGTTCGGGTTGTCGAGCCGGTAGTACGCGCCGACCTCGCCATAGCTCGGCGCGTAGCCCGCGCAGCTGACCGCGCTCGTGCCGTCGTTGCCGTTGCCCACGCCGCTGCTCGCCATGTCGCAGTTGCTGTTGTAGTTGAGGATCGACGATTGCAGCACGACGCCGTCGAGCTTCACGCCTGCGGTCTCGAGCAGGTTCGCGAGCACGTCGGTGCGCGGCGTGCCGTAGGACTCGCCGAACAGATACTTCGGCGACGCGCCGCGCTGGTTCGCGGCCAGATAGCGGACCACGAAATCGCGGAACACGCCGGCATCCTCGTCGACGCCCCAGAAGGTCTGGTTGGTGTTCGGCGCAACCGCTTCCGAATAGCCGGTGCCGACCGCGTCGACGAACACGAGGTCGGTCGTGTCGAGCAGGCTTTCCGCGTTGTCGACGAACGGGAATTGCGAGGGCGTGTTCGGGTCGCTCGTCTCGATCCGCTTCGGCCCGAACGAGCCGAGGTGCAGCCAGACCGTCGACGAACCCGGGCCGCCGTTGTAGAAGAACGTGACCGGGCGCTTCGCGGCCGGCTGGTTGTCGGCGGTGTACGCGACGTAGAAGAACGAGGCCTCGGGCTGGCCGGTTTGCGGATCGCGCGCGACCAGATGCCCGGTGGTGGCGGTGTAGCTGAGGGTCTTGCCGTTCAGCGTGATCTGGTGATGCGTGACGGCCGCCTTCTCGGTGGCCGCCGCCGCGCTCAGCGACGCGCGGGGACTGGACGAATAACGATTGGGGTCGGCGTAAGGCTGGTCGGCGGATGCCGCCGCGCTGTTGTTCACCGTGCTGCTCGCGCTGGCGGCGCTCGCGACCGGACCACCGTCGTCGCCATTGCATGCCGCCAGAAGCAGCGAAGAGAAAACCATTCCTAATAACAGCTTCGTTTTACTCGCTGGCATAGTCGTTTTCCTTCTTTTCGTGTTGTCGTGCTGAGCTGCCGGTCAGGCGGCCCCCCACCTTGCTCGATCGGCCGATAAGCCAAGGCGAGGGCCAATATACGCGAGGCAATTCGTTTTGAAAAATACGGAAACATTTGAAAGAAATGGGTGGAATTTTGTCCTTTCAATTAAGCATTTTTGATTCAGACCAAAGCCATTCATTCACCTGACTATTTCATTGGCAGTGCTGTCGACGGCGCTGAAACCGACAATCCCGCGCACACTTTGGTTACCAATGACCGACCACAGAAGGCCACTGATCAGGAGACTGAAATAGATGAAGTAATCGAAACAGACGACGCGTAGTCGTTTTGAAAGGCGCGTTCTGCGACGCTTCGCGAAGGCGAAGAAACCCGAGGAGGAAAAACGAATGCGCGGGCGCGCCCGGCTTACTGCGAGGCCGGCAGCGCGGCCGCGCCCATGCGCCGCGTGATGACGCCCGCGCGCTGCGAGAGATAGGGCGAGCCGCGATGGGCGTCGAAATACTTCGGATTCGGCAACATCACCGCGAGCCGCGCCGCCTGCCATGCGCTCAGGCGGCTCGCGGGCACCCGGTAGTAATAGCGCGCGGCGGCCTCGGCGCCGTACACGCCCTTGCCGAACTCGACGGAATTCAAATAGATCTCGAAGATGCGCTCCTTGTCGAGCAAGGTCTCGAGCATCCAGGTGATGATCAGCTCCTGGCCTTTGCGGATATAGCTCTTCTGGCTCGACAGGAACAGGTTGCGGGCGAGCTGCTGGCTGATCGTCGAACCGCCGGAGACGATCCGCCCCTTCGCCTTGTTGCGCTCCCACGCCTGCAGGATCGCATCGACCTCGTAGCCGTTGTTGTTCGCGAAGTCGGCGTCTTCCGACGCGCTGATCGCGCGCTTCAGGTTGCGCGAGATCTGCTCGTACGGCACCCACTGATGCTGGATCGCGACGGGCGGTTGCGCGGCGGACAAGCGCCACGCGTCGGCGCGCATGAAGGCGGTCGACGACGGATCGAGCACCGCCCACAGGCCGATCTGCGCGAAATAATAGAGCTGCGTCGCGCCCCACGCGCCGGCCAGCACGAGCGACGCGTAGACCAGCCAGCGCAGCGGACCTGCGCGCCGCGCCACCCCGACGCCGGCCGCGCCGCCGTGTCGCGGCAGCACGCTCAAGACCGGCTCAGGGCCGCGCGCAGGGCGGCCAGTACGGGCGCGCTGTCGGGCCGCACGCCGCGCCAGACGTAGAACGACTCGGCCGCCTGCTCGACCAGCATGCCCAGCCCGTCGGCCGCGCGCGCGCCGAGCGCCGTCGCGTGCTGCATGAACACCGTCGGCTGCGCGCCGTACATCATGTCGTAGGCGAGCGTCGCCGCGCCGAACGCAGCCGGGTCGCAATCGGGCAGCGCCGCGTCGAGGCTGCCTGCCGTCGCGTTGACGATCACGTCGTAGGGCGCGCGCTCGACCCGCTCGGCCCCGCCGCCCGCGAGCACACAGCCCGCCTCGTGCGCGGCCTGCGCGAACTGGCCGACCAGTTGCTCCGCCTTGCTCGCCGTGCGGTTGACGATCGTCAGCGACAACGGCGCGCGTTCGAGCATCGGCAGCACCACGCCGCGCGCCGCCCCGCCCGCGCCGAGCAGCAGGATCCGCGCGCCGGCGAGACGCACGCCGAGGTTCGCCTCGATATCGCGCACCAGCCCGACGCCGTCGGTGTTGTCGCCATGGATGCCCGCCGCATCGATGCGCAGCGTGTTGACCGCCCCCGCCGCGGCCGCGCGCGGCGACAGCGTGTCGGCCAGCGCATGCGCCTCGAGCTTGAACGGCACCGTGACGTTGAGCCCGCGGCCGCCGGCCGCGACGAACGCGCGCACCGATGCGACGAAGCCGTCGAGCGGCGCGAGCCGGTGCGTGTAGTCGAGCGCCTCGCCCGTCTGCTCGGCGAAGCGGGTGTGGATGAACGGCGACTTGCTGTGCGCGACCGGATTGCCGATCACCGCATACTGGTCGCGCACGGCGTTCATGCCGCCCGCTCCGGGTTGCCGTCCGCGGCGGGTTCGCCCGCCGGCGCGGCGTCGGCCTGCTCGCCCTGCGCCTCGGCAAGCGCTTCCGCTTCGCTCTCGGCCGACGCGTCGGCGGCGTCGAGCAGGGTTTCGTCGCCCGGCGATTCGTCGCCCGGCGAACCGTCGCCCGGCACTTCGTCGCCTGCCTCGTCCTCATCGTCGGCCGACTCGCCGCCCGACACGACGGGCGCGTCGAGCACGCTCACGAGCCGCACCGACGCCTCGACCGTCAGTTCGTCGATCGACATCACGTCGAGCAGCACGCGCGTACCGCGCGCATGCACGCCGAGCGCGGGCACGTGCAGCAGCAGCGGCACTTCCTCCAGGCGCACCAGATCGCCCTTCACGACGGTCGCGGCCACCTGCTTGCGGCCCTCCTGCGTGATCCAGCGCAGGCACCAGAAGTACTCCATGCGGCGCTGGTGGTCGGCGTACGCGCCGTAGGTGTCGTCGAAGCCCTGCACGACCGCGTAGAGGTCGGCGTCCTTCGGCTTGAACGGCGCGGCGAGCTTGGCGGTCACGCCATGCTGCACGCACGCGAGCAGTTGCCATTGGTTGACGAGGTCGACGTAGCGGCGCAGCGGCGAGGTGCTCCACGCATACTGCGCGACGCCCAGCCCTTCGTGCGGCGCGGCGGTGGTCTGCATGCGGGTGCGCTTCGGGCCGCTCGGCATGCCGAACGCGCGCTGCGAGCGGTAGATGCCGGGCACGCTGTGGTCGTGCAGGAACGCGCCCCAGGTCGAGTTCGCGAGAATCGCCAGCTCGGACACGATCAGGTCGAGCGGCGAGCCGCGCCGGCGCGGCGTGATCGTCACGTGCTCGCCTTCGACGTAGAAGTTGAAGTCGGTGTTGCGCTGCACCTCGCGCTTCAGCCCGTAGCCGGCGCGCGCGGCCTGGCGCTTCTCGAACAGCGCCTGCGCGAGCGGCCACAGCACCGCGATGTCGTCCTTGTGCGGATACTCGCCGCTGCCGGCCGCGAGGGATTCCTCGGTCACCAGCTCGTCGAGCGTGTTGTGGCGCAGGTTGTGCTTGATGAACACGAGTTCGGCGCGGGTCTCGTTCGCGACGATCTCCTGCGTCTCGCGATTGACGATGATGTAGAGCGACAGCGCCGGACGGTAGTCGCCCTCCTTCAGCGTGAACACCTCGACGACGTCGTCCGGCAGCATCGTGATCTTGTCGCCGGGCATGTAGACGGTCGACAGCCGCGCGCGCGCGATCGCGTCGACCGCGTCGCCGCGCGTCACGCCGAGCGCGGGCGCCGCGATGTGCACGCCGATCCGGATCCGGCCGTCGGACAGGTGCTCGACCGAGAACGCATCGTCGATCTCGGTGGTGGTCACGTCGTCGATCGAGAACGCCTCGACGTTCGCGCGCGGCAGGTCATCGGGCAGCGCGCCGACCGTGACGGGCGCAAAGCCCGTGCCGTGCGGGAAGAATTCCGCGAGGAAGCGCGCCTCGTGCAGCGCGCGCGCGGACGGAATGCCGCCGCATTCGAGCATCAGCCGCGCGGCCGATTCGCCGCGCGCGCCGGCCGCCGATTCGAGCGCCTTGTATTCGATCGAGTTCTTGTCCGGCCGCGTGAGCAGCGCGAGCGCCTTGCCCGCGAAGGCCTCGGGCAGCCGGCCCGCCTTCAGTTCCTCCTCGTAGCCCGCCTGCACGAGCGCCTGCTGGCGCTTGCGTTCGAGCGCGGCGAGCGCCATCTTGAGCTGCTCCTCGGGCGCGCGCTGATACTGGCCGCGGCCCTTGCGGCGGAAATAGACGGGCGAGCCGTGCAGGCGCAGCACCAGCGCCGCGCGCTCGACCGCGCCGTAGCCCGCGCCGTAGTAGTCGTCGGCGAGCGCGCCATAGGCGAACTCCTCCTCCGGCGCGCATTCCCACAGAAAATCGAGATCGATCTGCTGCGCGGCGGCGTCCGCCTGCTGCATCAGTTCGCCCGCGGCGGGTTTTTCGAATTCGATCAGCACGTCCTTCGCGCGGACCTTCGCGCGCCGGCCGCCCGGCAATTCGACCTGAAAGGCGTCGCCCTGGCGCGACAGCACGCTGCCCGCCTTGAAACTGCCCGATTCCTCGAAGAAAACGTTCACTCAGTACTCTCGTTCAGACTTCAGGGCGCGGCGCCTCCCGCGAGGGAAACGCCGCGCCGCGTTGGATGGTGTATGCGGTTGGCCGGGCCGCCCCGGCCGACTGACCGACTAGCGGGCGTCGCAGAAAGCGAGCACGTCGTCGAGATAATCGGCGAATTCGCTGATGCCGTGATCGCTGCCTTCGATCACTCGCGTGCGCGCGCCGGGATAGTGCGCGAGCATCTGGCGGTAATCGAGCACTTCGTCGCCCGTCGCCGCGATCAGATAGTAGCGCTCGGGCCGCGTGATCGCCGCGACGCGCAGCGCGTCCAGTTCGTCGAGATGCCGCGGCTCGACGACGATGCTGCCGCCGCCGTGCCACAGGGGCTGCTCGCCCAGATGGTGACCGAGGTCGCGCTGCGGCGTGGTCGCCGGGTTCAGCAGGACCGCGCGCCAGCCGTGGCGTTCCGCGAGCCAGGTCGCGTAGTAGCCGCCGAGCGAGCTGCCGATCACCGTCACCTCGCCAGCCGCCGCGCCGGCCACGGCGGCCTCGGCGGCCGCCACGGCTTCGAGCGGCGACACCGGCAGCGCCGGGCAGCGCCAGATTTCCGCGCGCCCCAATTCGGCGAGCCGCGCGGCCAGCAGTTGCGCCTTGAAGGACTGCGGCGACGAGCGGAATCCGTGCAGATACAGGATCACGCGGCGCTCCCGCGCGCCGACAGCGCATCGAGCAGCAACTGGTGTACGCCGCCGAACCCGCCGTTGCTCATCACGAGCACCTGGTCGCCGGGACGCGCGGCGGCCGTCACCGCCTTCACCAGCGCGTGCAGGTCGTCGAACGCCTGCGCCTTCGCGCCCAGCGGCGCGAGCGCATCGGCGAGGCTCCAGCCGAGCGCGTCGCGGCCGCTGCCGGGTGCGCCGTAGCCGAACACCAGATCGGCGTCGGCGAGGCTCGCGGGCAACTGCGCCTTCATCACGCCGAGCTTCATGGTGTTCGAGCGCGGCTCGAGCACGGCGAGGATCCGGGTATTTTCGCTGCCGATCCGGGCGCGAAGCCCGGCGATCGTGGTTTCGATCGCGGTCGGGTGATGTGCGAAGTCGTCGTAGACCGTCACGCCGTCGACGCTGCCGCGTACCTCCATCCGGCGCTTCACGTTGCGGAACGTCGACAGCGACGCAGCGGCCTGCGCGGGCGGCACGCCGACATGGCGCGCGGCCGCGATCGCGGCCAGCGCGTTCTGGCGGTTGTGTTCGCCCTGCACCGCCCAGTCGACCTCGCCGACCCGCTCGCCGCGCGCATACACGGCGAAGCGCTCGTCGACCGGCACGCCGTCCTCGGCGGGCAGCGCCTGCCAGCCGCCGTCGACGCCGAAGCGTTCGACCTCGCTCCAGCAGCCGCGCGCGAGCACCCGGTCGAGCGCCGCCTCGCGGCCGTTGCTCACGAGCCGGCCGAGGCCGGGCACGGTGCGGACCAGATGATGGAATTGCGTCTCGATCGCGGCGAGATCGGTGAAAATGTCGGCGTGATCGAATTCCAGATTGTTCAGGATCGCGGTCCGCGGCCGATAGTGGACGAACTTCGAACGCTTGTCGAAGAACGCGGTGTCGTATTCGTCCGCCTCGATCACGAAGAAGCTCGAATCGGTGAGCCGCGCCGACACGCCGAAGTTCAGCGGCACGCCGCCGATCAGGAAGCCGGGGTTGAGGCCGGCGTCCTCGAGCAGCCACGCGAGCATCGAGCTGGTGGTGGTCTTGCCGTGGGTGCCCGCGACGGCCAGCACCCATTTGCCGGCGAGCACGTGCTCACCGAGCCACTGCGGACCGGACGTATACGGCAGCCCGCGGTCGAGGATCGCCTCCATCAGCGGGTTGCCGCGCGACACCACGTTGCCGATCACGAACAGGTCCGGCTTCAGGTCGAGCTGCTCGACGCCGTATCCTTCGATCAACTGGATGCCCTGCGCCTCGAGCTGGGTGCTCATCGGCGGATAGACGCCCGCGTCGCACCCGGTGACCGTATGGCCGGCCTCGCGCGCAAGCACGGCGAGACCGCCCATGAAGGTGCCGCAGATGCCAAGAATGTGGATATGCATAGAACAGTCGCGCCGCATCGGCGTAGAGTCGAAGACGTGGGCCCGGCAACGGCGCGCGCCGCCCGCCATGGGCGGCGCGCCTGCCGCCGCGCGAAGGCCGTTATTGTAACTGACGGTCTCGCCGCATCGGTCTCGCCGTCACCGCGGGCCGTCGCGCGGGTCGCGGCGGGCCGATCTAGTATGATGGACGCATCATGTCTCGAAAACCCTCACTCGATCCGCGTCGCGTGCGCGAGGAAATCGCCCTGGCCGCGGCCCGCCTGATCGCCGAAGATGGGCTCGATTACGCCGGCGCCAAGCGCAAGGCTGCGCGCCAGCTGATCGGCGATACGCGGATTGCAGGCGAATGGCTGCCGGATAACGACCAGATCGAAGCGGAACTGCACGAATACCTGGCGCTATTCCAGTCGGACACGCAGCCTGCCGAACTGCGGCGGCTGCGCGAGGTCGCGCTCGCCTGGATGGAGCGGCTCGCACAGTTCGATCCGTATGTGACGGGGGCGGTGCTGAACGGCACCGCGAACGCGCACTCGGACATCCACCTGCAGACCTTCTCCGACAGCCAGAAGGACGTGGCGATCTATCTGCTGAACGAGAACATCCAGTACGACGTGTCCGAGACCCGCCACTTCGCGGGGCGCGGCGAGGTCGAGACGCTGAGCTTCCTGTGGCGCGAGCGCCGCGCCGCGGAGCCTGTCGGCCTGCATGTCTCACTGTATACAAGCGACGATCTGCGCGGTGCGGTCCGGGCCGACGCGCGCGGCCGGCTCGCGCGGGCCGACGCGAACGCGCTGCGCGCGCTGCTCGGCGGCACCGGCACCCCTTTGAACGCGGAATTGAACGGATGATGAATACCAAACGAATCCTGGCGGGCGCCGCAGTCGCGGCGATCGCCATCGTCGGCGGCTTTGCCGCCGGTCACTGGGTGCGCGGCGGCTCGCTCGAAAACACGGCCGAAGCCGCGCCCGCGAAAGGCAACGCGGTCGACATGCTGTGGGCCGCGCCGATGACCGACGCCGACGGCAAGCCGCAAGCGCTGACCGCTTTCAAGGGCCAGAAGGTCGTCGTCAATTTCTGGGCCTCGTGGTGCGGCCCGTGCGTCGAGGAAATGCCCGAACTCGTGCGCCTGTCGCACGAATACCGCAAGAAGGGCATCCGTTTCATCGGGATCGGGGTCGATTCCGAGAAGAACGTGAAGGCCTTCCTGCAAAAGGTGAAGGTCGACTACCCGGTGTTCGTCAGCGGCTACGCGGGCGCGGACCTCGCCCGCCAGTTCGGCAACAGCGCGGGCGCGCTGCCCTTCACGGTCGTCATCGACGAAACCGGCAAGGTTCGCGAGACAAAATTAGGGCAAATTCAGCCGGATGCACTGAAACGCACGCTCGACGCGCTCTGATCGCGCGAATTATGGTTATGCGCGTTATGCGCAGAACCAGCCTGATTGACATCAAAATCGATGCAGTTAGCCGATTGTTAAATCGCGAAACGATGCGCTACGCTGGTCGCGCGCCGTCGGCCATTCGGCAAAACTAGACAAATTTCTCTAATCAGCGCTAAAGTTCGCGCAATTCCGCAGAAAAAGAAGCGACCATGACACGATTGCTGGTGCTGCACGGCCCCAACCTGAACCTTCTCGGCACCCGGGAACCGGAGGTGTACGGCCGCGTGACGCTTGCGCAGATCGATCAGGCGCTGACCGAGCGGGCGCAGCAGGCCGGCGCCGAACTGGCATCGTTCCAGAGCAATCATGAAGGTGCGCTCGTGGATCGGATCCAGGCGGCCCGGAATGAGCAGACCGACTTCATCCTGATCAATCCGGCCGCCTATACGCACACGAGCATCGCGATCCGCGATGCGCTCGCGGGCGTCGGGGTACCGTTCGTGGAAGTGCACCTGTCGAACGTGCACCGCCGCGAGCCGTTCCGGCAACACTCCTATTTGTCCGATCTCGCCGACGGCGTGATCTGCGGCCTCGGCTGGCGCGGTTACCTTTACGCGCTCGACTACGCGCTCGACAAGCTGCAAGGCGCGTCGCGCGGCTGATTGATCAAGAACTCGATTCAACGCCGGTTCAAACCGGCGTTTCACGTATTGAAAAGGGGAATTCCCGATGGATCTTCGTAAGCTGAAAACTCTGATCGACCTCGTCTCCGAATCCGGCATCTCCGAGCTGGAAGTCACCGAAGGCGAAGGCAAGGTGCGCATCGTCAAGAACGCGCCGCCGGTCTATGTCCAGCAATCGACCGGTTTTGCCCCGCAAGCCAGCATGGCCCCGGCCGCCGCGCCCCTCGCGGCCGACGTCGGCGCACCGGCTGCGGCCGGCGCGGCTCCCGCGGCCGGCGCGCCGCAGGGCCACGTGGTCACCTCGCCGATGGTCGGCACCTTCTATCGCGCACCGTCGCCGGGCGCCGATCCGTTCGCCCAGGTCGGCGACACCGTGAAGGAAGGCCAGACCCTCTGCATCATCGAAGCGATGAAGCTGCTCAACGAGATCGAATCGGACAAGGCAGGCGTCATCAAGGAAATCCTCGTCGACAACGGCCAGGCGGTCGAGTACGGCCAGCCGCTGTTCGTGATCGGCTGACGAGCCGTCGCGCGAACAGCCTCGCGGACCGCCGCGCCCTCGCGCTGCGCGTCGCCGATCCTCTTAAGGCGCGCCTCGCGCGCGCCCCTTGAAGAGACGAATACTCGCTATGTTTGAAAAAATCCTCATTGCCAATCGCGGCGAAATCGCGCTGCGTATCCAGCGCGCATGCCGCGAGCTGGGCGTCAAGACGGTCGTCGTCTATTCGGAAGCCGACAAGGAAGCGAAATACGTGCGGCTCGCCGACGAAGCCGTCTGTATCGGCCCGGCACCGTCGAACCTCAGCTACCTGAACATGCCGGCGCTGATCAGCGCGGCCGAAGTCACCGATGCCGAGGCGATCCACCCCGGCTACGGCTTCCTGTCCGAGAACGCCGATTTCGCCGAGCGCGTCGAGCAATCGGGCTTCACCTTCATCGGCCCGCGTCCCGACACGATCCGCATGATGGGTGACAAGGTCACCGCGAAGCAGAGCATGATCCGCACCGGCGTGCCCTGCGTGCCGGGTTCGGACGGCGCGTTGCCGGACGATCCGAAGGAGATCGTGAAAATTGCGCGCGCGGTCGGCTATCCCGTCATCATCAAGGCGGCGGGCGGCGGCGGCGGGCGCGGGATGCGCGTCGTGCACACCGAGGCCGCGCTCGTGAATGCGGTCAACATGACCCGCGAGGAAGCCGGCCGTGCGTTCGGCAACCCGCAGGTCTACATGGAGAAGTTCCTCGAGAATCCGCGCCACATCGAAATCCAGGTGCTCTCGGATTCGCACAAGAACGCCGTCTGGCTCGGCGAGCGCGACTGCTCGATGCAGCGCCGCCACCAGAAGGTGATCGAGGAAGCGCCGGCGCCCGGCATCGCGCGCCGCCTGATCGACCGGATCGGCGATCGCTGCGCGGACGCCTGCAAGAAGATGGGCTATCTCGGCGCGGGCACCTTCGAGTTCCTGTACGAGAACAACGAGTTCTACTTCAGCGAGATGAACACGCGCGTGCAGGTCGAGCATCCGGTGACGGAGCTGATCACGGGCGTCGATATCGTGCAGGAGCAGATCCGCGTCGCGGCCGGCGAGAAGCTCGGCTTCCGCCAGCGCGACATCCAGTTCCGCGGTCACGCGATCGAGTGCCGGATCAACGCGGAAGATCCGTTCAAGTTCACGCCGTCGCCGGGCCGGATCACGTCGTGGCATACGCCGGGCGGCCCCGGGATCCGCGTCGATTCGCACGCTTACAACGGCTATTTCGTGCCGCCGAACTATGATTCGATGATCGGCAAGCTGATCTCCTACGGCGCGACCCGCGACCAGGCGATCCAGCGCATGCGCAGCGCGCTGTCGGAAATGGTGGTCGAAGGCATCAACACCAACATTCCGCTGCACCGCGAGCTGATGCTCGACGCGAAGTTCGTCGAGGGCGGCACCAGCATCCACTACCTCGAGAACCGTCTGGCCGAACGCCAGAAGGTCGCACGGGAAGAAGCGTAAGCATGAGCTATCGGGAACTCGTCGTCGAACTCGCGCGCGAGCACGCGGAAGCCCTGTCGGACGCGTTGCTCGACCTCGGCGCGCTGTCGGTGTCCGTCGAGGACGCCGATGCGGACACGCCGGACGAGCAGCCGCTCTTCGGCGAGCCCGGCCTCACGCCCGAGCGCACCGCATGGCAGCGTTCGCGCGTGGTCGCGCTGCTCGACGCGCAGCACGAGCCGGCGGTGCTGCTCGCCGCCGCCGCCAATGCGCTGGGGCTGCCGGAGACGCCCGCCTTCAGCGTGCGCGAAGTCGCGGAACAGGATTGGGTGCGGCTCACCCAGTCGCAATTCGAGCCGATCCCGATCGGCGAGAGGATCTGGGTGGTGCCGTCGTGGCACGCTGCGCCGGATCCCGACGCGCTCGTGCTCGAACTCGATCCGGGCCTGGCCTTCGGCACGGGCAGCCACCCGACCACGCGGCTCTGCATGGAATGGCTCGAGCAGACGGTGCGGCCCGGCCAGTCCGTGCTCGACTACGGCTGCGGCTCGGGGATCCTCGCGATTCTCGCGCGCAAGTGCGGCGCGCAGCCGGTGACCGGCATCGACATCGATCCGCAGGCCGTCGAATCGGCGCGCCAGAACAGCGTGCGCAACCACGCCGACGTGACCTACGGGCTGCCGGACGATTGCCCGGCGGGTGAATTCGACATCGTGGTGGCGAACATCCTGTCGAACCCGCTCAAGCTGATGGCGTCGATGCTCGCCTCGAAGGTGAAACCGGGCGGGCAGCTCGCGCTGTCGGGCGTGCTGGCGCGCCAGGCGGAAGAAGTCGCGAGCGTCTATGCGCGCTATATCGACATCGCCGTGTGGCGCGAGCACGAAGGTTGGGTCTGCCTGGCCGGAACGCGACGCGAAAGCCATTAGAATAAGCGCTGTCTTTCACTCAGGCCCAGCTGGCCGCCCGGCTACCCATGCTCCTCGCGACGCGCTGTCCTCATTGTGAAACCGTCTTCCGGCTGCGGCAGGATCATCTGACGCTGCACGGCGGGCTCGTGCGCTGCGGCCAATGCCAGCAGGTATTCGACGCGGCCAGCTCGCTCGTCGAGCCCGAGCCGCTGCTCGAAGCCGCCGCGCGCGCCGCGGACAGCCCGGCCGCGTCGCCCGACGCCGCCCCGCTCGCCGACGACGCGACAACCCGCCACGCGCCTGCCGCAGAGCCGCCCGCGCATGTTGCGCCTGCTTCTCCGGCCGAAGCGCGCGACGACGCGACGCCCGCTCACGATCCGGTCGCGACACGCCCCGCCGTCGATGAGACGCCCTCGTCCGATATCGCGACAGCGCCCGACGAAATCGCCGCGCCCGTTGCCGACGCGCCTGCACCAGCCTCGCACGCTCACGATCCGGCCACGGCCCGGCGCGCTTTCGATGAAGCGCCCGCGCACGACATCCCCGCGCCCGCTACCGACGCGCCCACGCCGGCCGCTCACGCGCAGGCCACGGCACGCGCCACCGTCGATGAAGCACTTGCGCCCGATATCGCGACAGCGCCAGCCGAAATCGCCGCGCCCGTTACCGACGCGCCTGCACCAGCCTCGCACGCTCACGATCCGGCCACGGCACGCCCCACCGTCGACGAAACACCCGCGCCCGATACCGCGACAGCACGCGACGAGATCGCCGCGACGGTAGCCGACGCGCCTGCAGCACCCGCGCACGACGCGCCGACGCCGCACGACGCTCTGGCCGTCGAACATACGGCGACGCCCGACGTCCCGCTCGCCACGCAACACCCGCTCACGCCCGACGCGGCGGCGCCGGCCGAACCTGAACCGGCGCACGCAGCACGGCCTGCCGTGCCCCCCGTGGTCATCCCGAGCCACCCGTTCGCGACGACCGAATCGACCGCCTCGCCCGATCACGAGCAGGATTTCGCGCCCGGCGCGTGGGACATGTGGGCGCCCTGGCTCGACGGCGGCACCGACCCGACCCTCCAGCACAGCGGCGCGAACGTCAGCACCGCGCCGCTCGTGCCGCTTGCGCTGCCGGACCGCAGCGGCCCCGGCGCCGATGGCGCGAGCGCGGTTGCGCGCTTCTCCGGTGCGCCGGTGCCGTTCGTCGCCGACGAACCGGCGCACGCCGCCCCCGATCCGCTTCCGGCCGCGGCCGGGCAGCAGCATGCCCCCGAATCGGCCCCGCCCGCGGCAGAGCACGACACATCGCCCTCGCCCGCCGCGCTGGAGCCGACCCTCGCGGCCACCGCCGCTGCGTTCGCCGCGCCCGACGGCGATCGCGATCACCGCGAGCCGCACTTCACGTCGCCTCCGGAAGTCCCGTTTGCAACCGCGCCCACCGACGACGCGCGCGAGCACTTCGCGATGACGCGCGAGACCCGCGCGCCGCAGCGCCGCGGCGGGTTCCTGCGGGTGCTGGGCGGCTTCGTGATCGGGCTGGCGCTGACGCTCGCGCTGCTGCTGATCGTGCAGCTCGCGTGGTGGCAGCGCGAAAAGGCGATGGTCTACTGGCCGACCAGCCAGACGCTGTTCGCGCGGGCCTGCGCGACGCTCGGCTGCCACGTCGCGCCGCCGCGCGCGATCGACGGGCTGCGGCTCGACGCGTCCGACCTGCGCCAGCTCGACGGGCCGCACGTGCTGGAACTGAAGGTGCCGCTCACCAATCATTACTCGGTCGCACTCGCCTATCCTGCGATCGAACTGACGCTGCTCGACGAGGCCAACCGCGTCGCGGTGCGCCGCGTACTCGCGCCGCGTGATTATGTCCGCCCCGGCGCGTCGGTCGACGCGGGCATCCCGGCGGGCGCGACGCAGACCATGGTCGTCCGGGTCGAGACGGGTGACGTCACCGCCTCGAATTTCCGCGTCCAGATCTTTTATCCGTAAAACGGCGCGCCTTTGCGCGCCTGCCTTCAACCCGTGCGTCACGTCGACGCATCATTCCGGAGCACGAACATGAGCAAAGTCACGCTGGGCGGCAACCCGATCGAGATCGCAGGCACCTTCCCGACCGTCGGTTCGCAAGCCGCCGATTTCAAGCTGGTCGGCAAGGATCTCGCCGACCTGTCGCTCGCCAGCTTCGCGGGCAAGCGCAAGGTGCTGAACATCGTGCCGAGCCTCGACACGCCGACCTGCGCCACCTCGACCCGCAAGTTCAACGAAGCGGCGAGCAAGCTCGCGAACACGGTGGTGATCGTGGTGTCGGGCGACCTGCCGTTCGCAGCCACCCGCTTCTGCACGACCGAAGGCCTCGCGAACGTCGTCACCGCGTCGACCTTCCGCGCCGGCCGCGCCTTCGCCGGCGCCTACGGCGTCGACGTGACGAGCGGCCCGCTCAACGGGCTGACCGCACGCGCCGTGGTGGTGCTCGACGAGCACGACAAGGTCACGCACGCTGAACTCGTGGGCGAGATCAAGGACGAGCCGAACTACGACGCCGCGCTCGCCGCACTGAACTGATCCTCCCGGTCCATTCCGAGCGATTGCCGTGCGCCGCGCATCCGGGCCAGCAAAAACTACTCATATCCAATATCTAAGGACGCTATCTTGGCTACGCTTATCTGCGGTTCGATCGCCTACGACAGCATCATGACGTTCGAAGGGCGCTTTCGGGAGCACATCCTGCCCGACCAGGTGCACATGATCAACCTGAGCTTCCTCGTGCCGACGATGCGGCGCGAATTCGGCGGCTGCGCGGGCAACATCGGCTACGCGCTGCACCTGCTGGGCGGCGACGCGCGCATCATGGGCACGCTCGGCGCAGTCGACGCGCAGCCCTACCTCGACCGTCTCGACCAGCTCGGCATGTCGAAGGAACACGTGCGCGTGCTGCCCGAGATGCACTCGGCGCAGGCGATGATCACGACCGACCTCGACAATAACCAGCTTGCCGCGTTCCACCCGGGCGCGATGATGCAGTCCCACCTGAACCATGCGGGTGAAGCGAAGGACATCAAGCTCGCGATCGTCGGCCCGGATGGTTTCCAGGGCATGGTCCAGCACACCGAGGAACTCGCGGCGGCCGGCGTGCCGTTCATCTTCGATCCGGGCCAGGGCCTGCCGCTGTTCGACGGTGCTACATTGCGCCGCAGCATTGAACTTGCGTCTTACGTTGCTGTCAACGATTACGAAGCCAAGCTGGTGAGCGACAAAACGGGTTGGTCCGAAGACGAAATCGCCAGTCGGGTTCAGGCCCTCATCATCACGCGCGGCGAGCACGGCGCGACCATCCGCCTCAAGGGCGGCGACGAGCAGATTCCGGTCGTTCCGGCCGAGCGCATCGTCGATCCGACCGGATGCGGCGACGCCTTCCGCGGTGGTTTGCTGTACGGCGTCGAGCGCGGGCTGGACTGGGCGACCACCGGCCGCCTCGCCAGCCTGATGGGCTCACTCAAGATCGCGGCCCAAGGGCCGCAAACCTACGCACCGAGCCGCGCGGAAATCAACGCTCGCTTTGAAACCGCGTTCGGTTACAGTCTCAAATGAACTGAAAGAGTTGGAGAGCACGACACATGTTGAACAAGAAAACCCTGACGCTCGCGGCCATGCTGGTCGCCTCGGTAACGCTGACCGGCTGCTTCACGCCGCCGGGGTCGGCCGACGTCTATAGCGTCGGCCAGGCGCAGCGCGAACAAACCGTGCGTCTCGGCACGGTCGAAAGCGTGCGCGCGGTGAAGATCGAAGGCGAAGGCGGCGGTGCGGCGATCGGCACGCTCGGCGGCGGCGCGCTCGGCGCGGTGGCCGGCAGCGCGATCGGCGGCGGCAAGGGCTCGATCCTGACCGCCAGCGCGGGCGGTCTCGCCGGCGCGGTCGCGGGCAATGCGCTCGGCCAGGGTTTGAGCAATGCCAACGGTGTCGAAATCACGGTGCGCCTCGACAACGGCGACCTGCGCTCGATCACGCAAGCGGCGACGGCGGAAGTGTTCCGTGCGGGCGAACGCGTGCGGCTGCTGTCGAGCGGCGGCGTGACCCGCGTCACGCACTGAGCAGACTGACCTCAGCACGCGGCGCGAGCCGCGATCCGACGCATGCGCGTAACCCGCGCATGCGTTTTTTTTATGCCTGCGCGCCAAGCGTCCCGCCTGCGCGCAGGCATAAAAAAATCCCGCCGACGGCACGCCGTGGCGGGATTTCGGTTTGAGTAGGCCTACTCAATCCGCGGACACGCTATCTAGATAGCAGCGTCCGACTGGACAGCAATTACGGACGGCTGCCGGTCGGGAACGGCCATGCAGCAGCCGGGTTCAGCGCGGTCTTCACGCCCGATGCCGGTGCAACCGATGCCGTCGACGCCGTGGTTGCCGGCGCAGCCTTCTTCACGACAGCCTTCTTCGGTGCGGCAGCCTTCTTGGCGGGCGCAGCCTTCTTCGCGGCGGGGGCAGCCTTCTTCGCAGCAGGCGCAGCCTTCTTCGCGGGCGCAGCCTTCTTGGCTGCAACCTTCTTCGCTGCCGCCTTCTTGGCCGGCGCTGCCTTCTTCGCGGCAACCTTCTTCACCGCGACCTTCTTGGCTGCAACCTTCTTCGCTGCCGCCTTCTTGGCCGGCGCTGCCTTCTTCGCAGCAACCTTCTTCACCGCGACTTTCTTGGCTGCAACCTTCTTCGCTGCCGCCTTCTTGGCCGGCGCTGCCTTCTTCGCAGCAACCTTCTTCACCGCGACCTTCTTGGCTGCAACCTTCTTCACTGCCGCCTTCTTGGCCGGCGCTGCCTTCTTCGCAGCAACCTTCTTCACCGCGACCTTCTTGGCTGCAACCTTCTTCACGGCGACCTTCTTCACGGCGACCTTCTTAGCTGCAACCTTCTTTGCCGGTGCTGCCTTCTTTGCCACAACCTTCTTTGCCGCTGCCTTCTTGGCAACCGGTTTCTTCTTGGCGAGTGCCATCATGTTCTCCTTCAGGTTCAGATGAGAGTCAGTTCAAACTACACCCTTCGTCAAAACCCGCTTCCCGCGGACGTTTATCAGGACGTGCGCTACGAAGCGGGCTATTCATCGGCGTACGCAGGTGCTGCGCGCTTACGCTAATGAATACGGTATGGCGCGCCGTGCTCGACGGCACGGCGCGCCAAATCAAGTCGGCGGCCGGCACGTGTCGCGCCGCCGCCCCTAATCGCTTGATCAAGCCGGGGGCCACGTGGCGGCCGGCTTTTTCCGGAGGGAAGTTTGCCCATCCCACTGAAGGGTTCGCAAAGTGCCTATCATGTTTGTGGGCCGTTAAGGCACCGGGCATGCTTTGCATCAGGCGTTCTTGCTCCTAAAACCTTGTGCCGGGCAAGTCGCCCGGCCTGTTCATCGTCGTGACTCGACAGCGCCGCCGGGTTATTCCCAGGACAGGGCGCCACCCGTCTGATACTCGATCACACGCGTTTCGAAGAAGTTGCGTTCCTTCTTCAGGTCGATCATCTCGCTCATCCACGGGAACGGGTTTTCCTCGTTCGGGTACAGCGGATCGAGGCCGATCTGCTGGCACCGGCGATTGCAGATGAAGCGCAGGTAGCCCTTGAACATCGAT
>NZ_JAAGNW010000050.1:0-2415 GCF_010645215.1 Burkholderia multivorans
CCGCCACGCGATGCCAGATCATGTGCGTCTGCGGGTGCCCATGCAGCAGCAGCAGCGGCGGTCCCGCGCCTCCCTTGACGCCGAAAATCTCGACGCCCTGCGCATCGGCCCTGAACGGCGCGAACTCCTCAAACGACATGGTCTTGTTCTCTGGAATTGTTGTTGCTGCCTATTGTAGGAGGGCAAATCGCACCTCATCGGCCGTTTTCCCGGACAATCCGTAGAAGCAGAACACTCCCTCGACACCGCCGCTGCGCGCTTCGCCCTACAATCGCACGATCGTTCGTATTAATATGCAGCCAACCCGCTGCGTAGCCTTCCTGCGAATCGCATCGCGTGGCTCAATCCGCCGCCTGCACGCGGCAACGATCACGGAGACTCACCATGGCTTTGCCCGCCGTCCTGCAAAATCTCGCGCTGCCTGTCATCGCGTCGCCGATGTTCATCGTCAGTTATCCCGAGCTGGTGCTCGCGCAGTGCAAGGCGGGCATCGTCGGTTCGTTTCCGGCGCTGAATGCGCGCCCGGCCGAACTGCTCGACGAATGGCTCACGCAGATCCAGTCGCAGCTCGCGGAACACAAGGCCCGCCATCCGGACGCCGTGATTGGGCCGCTCGCGGTCAACCAGATCGTCCACCAGTCGAACGTGCGGCTCGAACACGACATCCGCGTCTGCGTCGAGCACAAGGTGCCGATCTTCATCACGAGCCTGCGCGCGCCCGCGCGCGAGATCGTCGACGCGGTGCACAGCTACGGCGGCATCGTGCTGCACGACGTGATCAACCTGCGGCACGCGCAGAAGGCGCTCGAAGCCGGCGTCGACGGGCTGATCCTGGTCGCGGCGGGCGCCGGCGGCCACGCGGGCACGACCTCGCCGTTCGCGCTCGTCGGCGAGGTGCGCAAGATGTTCGACGGCCCGATCGTGCTGTCGGGCTCGATCGCGAACGGCGGCTCGATCCTCGCCGCGCAGGCGATGGGCGCCGATCTCGCGTACATGGGCACGCGCTTCATCGCGACCCAGGAAGCGCATGCGGTCGACGACTACAAGCACGCGATCCTGAACGCCAGCTCGTCCGACATCATCTACACGAACCTGTTTACCGGCGTGCACGGCAACTACATCCGCCAGAGCATCGTGAACGCGGGCCTCAACCCGGACGAGCTGCCCGAAGCGGACAAGTCGAAGATGAACTTCGGCTCCGACAAGGCGAAGGCGTGGAAGGACATCTGGGGCGCAGGCCAGGGCGTCGGGCTGATGGACGACGTGCCGTCGGTCGGCGAACTCGTCACACGCCTCACGCGCGAATACCAGGACGCGAAGGCGCGCCTCGGCATCCGCGGCTGACGCCGCGGCTTCCCGCGCGGCCTGAAATGCAAAAGGCGCGGCCCTGAGGCCGCGCCTTTTTTTCGTGAAGCGTACCGCGCGCGACGCCGCGCCGCTCAGCCGATCCGCTTCATGCGCGGCAGCGCGAGCACCTTGAGCCGCTCTTCGATCGACGGGCACAGCGACTGCCCGGCAAAGCGATCGGCGAGGAAATCGACGAACGAACGCACCTTCGCCGAGACATGGCGACGGCTCGCATACACCGCATAGATCGGCAATTCGCGCGGCGGCATCACGTCGAGCAGGAGCGGCACGACGCGGCCCGCCTCGATGTCTTCGCCGACCACCTCGGTCCCGAGCAGCGCGATGCCCGCGCCGCCCAGCACCGCGACCCGCAGCCCTTCGAGATGGTTGACGATCAGGTTGCCCGCGAGCGACACGCGCGCTGCGGCCGCGACGTCCGTCGCCATCGCATCGGGCGTGGTGGCGTTCGGATCGCGCCGCAGATAGTTGTGGTGTTCGAGATCGGCCAGGGTGGTCGGGGTGCCGTGCCGCGTCAGGTAATCGGGCGACGCCACCAGCAGGATGTGCGCGGTGGCGATCTGGCGCGCGACCAGCGACGACGACTTCATGCCGGCGGGCGCGGCGCGCACCGCCACGTCGTAGCCTTCGTCGATCAGTTCGACCACGCGATCGGACAGCGTGATCTCGACGGTCACGTCGCTATAGCGCGCCGCGTAGTCGGTCACGGCATCCATCACGTGTCGCAGGCCGAACGCCGAGAGCGAAGTGACACGCAAACGCCCCTGCGGCACCACGCTCGCCGCGCCGACGGCCTGCCCGGCCTCGTCGAGTTCGGTGAGCGCCTGCACGAGCCGTTCGTAGTATTCGCGTCCGGCTTCGGTCGGCGCGACGCGGCGCGTCGTGCGATGCAGCAGCCGCGCGCCGAGCTGCTGCTCGAGGTGCATCACGTGCTTGCTCGCCATCGCCGCCGACATCTGCATGCGTTCCGCCGCACCGACGAAGCTGCCCACTTCGACGACGAAGCGAAATACATTCATGCTGACGAGGGTATCCATCGAAAATGCTCGC
>NZ_JAAGNW010000050.1:2425-6004 GCF_010645215.1 Burkholderia multivorans
GCGAGCAACTGTAACAAAGGCTGAGAAACGAAATCGTCAAGAAAAGCAAAACGGCGTCACTTATGTGACGCCGCGAACATGACGGACTACGGGGCGCGATTGCTTAGAACTTCGCACGAATCCCGGCGCCGAACGTATTGCCGCTCGACATGCCGGACAAACGGTCGTTCATGTAGGCCGTGTAGACGTCGGTGCGCTTCGACAGCGGATAGTCGTAGCCGAGCGCCCAGGTCTGGCGCGTCTGGTCGAGGCCGCCCGCGTCGCGCGAATACGCGTAGGACGCCATCACGCTGCCCGCGCCGAGCGGCACCGTGACCCCGCCCTGCGCGGTGTTCACGTGCCAGCTGCCCGAGATCTGGTCGTTCTTCGTATACATGTACTGGCCGAACAGCTTCACGAACTTGAGGTCGTAGCTGACGCCGAGCTGCGCCACGCCCTGGCTCTTCATGCCGGCCACGAGCGGCCCGAGGTCGCCCGGGTTGTTGTTGAAGTTCACGTACTGGTAGACGGCCGTCGCCGCGAACGAGCCGTTGAAGTACAGGAACTGGCCGCTCCATTTCTTCGACGCATTGCCGCCCGCCTGATTGCCGAGCGCATACATCACGCTGCCGCTCAGGCCGTGATAGTTCGGCGTGGTATACGACACCGCGTTGTTCCAGCCCGAATCGCCGACGACGCCCTGGTCGGTCGTGTAGGTCGGGAACGTGCCCAGGCCGAGGAACACGTGGTAGACCATCGGCGAGAACACATACGAGTCGATGAACGGATTGAACAGGATCGTCGACACGAACAGGTGCGTCGTCAGCCGGCCCGCGGTGACGGTGCCGTACGGGGTCTCGAGGCCGACGTAGGAGTTGCGCGCGAAGAAGGTGTCGCCGTTGAAGCGGCCGTAGTTGCCGTTCTGCGGCCGGAAGAAGTCCTCGAGCGTGAAGATCGCCTTGTAGCCGCCGCCGAGATCCTCGGTGCCGCGCACGCCCCAGTACGAGGTCGACATCCCGCCGCCCTGCACGCCCCACGCGCGCTCGCCGCCCGGGAATTTCTGCGCGCCGACCCAGGCGTCGACCTGCCCGTACAACTGGATGCTCGATTGCGCATGCGCGCCGGTCGCGCCGGCGGCAAGCGTCGCCGCGGCGGCGAACGCGAAAGAGGTATGCAGCGCCCGGCTGGCAAGTGACTTCATTGGATCTCCACGTGTTTGTCGAAAAAAGGCGGCGCAAGCGCGTTGTTGTTGGTACGGGCGGAGGCCTGCGTCGAATGGGGCGCTGCCATCTTTACGGACCATTTTTCCGGTCAAAAAAGAGGGCGCTTATTGCGGGTATAGCGTCCGCATTAACATCCCCGCGTTTTGGCGGGATTCAGCAGACGAAAGCGGGGGCAAACCACCTGACAAGAAGCTTTCGCGCACCGCGCGAGCAGGCGCGCGGCGGCAGACGAATCCGGCGTCGAGCCCGACGCATGCGCGCCCGTTGCGGCTGCGCGGCGCGAAAGATACCTAAGCCGGGATGGGTGCGGGGGATTTGCGGAGGGACTGTGGCGAATTTGCATCACCGGACGGCGCGCTGCGCCGCCCGGCGACGGGGGTCAGTTGCGGTAGAACGACGAGAAGAACGGCGGACGCCCTGCGTCTTCCTGCGTGCGCGGCGGCGGCATCGGCCGGCCGCCGCGTTCTTCGTTGTAGCGGGTGACGTCGGCGCGGATCGAGCCGGCGCGCATCGGCACCACGCCTTCGGGCGGATGCGGCACGCCGCGCGCCTCGGCGCTGATCGGGCGATACGGGCTTTGCGTGGCGTAACGGCCATACGCCGGTGTCGGACGCAGGCCCCAGCGCGGCTGGCCATAGGCGTTCGCGCCGGGCCGGGCCTCGCCGCCGCGAGCACCGCCCGGGCCGCCGTGCGCAGCCCCGTAGCCGCCGCCGAAACCGCGGCCGCCGCCGTGCGGCGGCTGCGCGCACGCGAGCGACACCAGCAGCACGCCCAGTGCGCCCGCCGCCCATCGCCCGATCATCCGCCTTGCACGTGCCGTCATCATCCTGATTACCTGCCGATTTCCCGCGCCTGTCCGCTCGACACGCGGTACGGGAGCCTTTCAGCAGTAATTTATGGGGGCGCCGCAAACGTGTCGAGACGAAAAATGTTAGTCCGCCGGCACCGGTGTAACACCGTGTTACTGCTGGGTTTTTCCGGTTTTTCCGCCGCCTCGGACGGGCTTGGCAAGGCGCCGCATTTGACATTCGGGCCGTAAGCCGCTGTATTTTTTAAGCCACATTCGAGGGATCGCGCCCCAGGCATTAGCATTCATCGAGCTCATTAATCGAATGAATTTGCCTATTTAATAGGCAGCCCGGACAATGGCGCATCCGGGACGCGCAAGCGTCCCCGCCCTTATCCGGATTCCGTCATGGCCCGTCCCCGTTTCGTCCCCGACAACTTCACCCTCGCGCTCGTCGGCACCGTGGTGCTCGCGAGCCTGCTGCCGTGCCACGGCCCGGCCGCCCACGCCTTCAACTGGGCGACCAACATCGCCGTCGGGCTGCTGTTCTTCCTGCACGGCGCGAAGCTGTCGCGCGAGGCGATCATCGCCGGCGCGACCCACTGGCGGCTGCACGCGGTCGTGCTGCTCAGCACCTTCGCGCTGTTCCCGCTGCTCGGCCTCGCGCTCAAGCCGCTGCTGTCGCCGCTCGTCACGCCGGCGCTCTACGCGGGCGTGCTGTTCCTGTGCACGCTGCCTTCCACGGTCCAGTCGTCGATCGCCTTCACCTCGATCGCGAAGGGCAACGTGCCGGCCGCGGTCTGCTCGGCGTCCGCGTCGAGCCTGCTCGGCATCTTCCTCACGCCCGCGCTGGTCGGCCTCATGATCACCTCGCAGGCGGGCGGCGGCGCCTCGCCGTGGAGCACCATCGGCAGCATCGTGATGCAACTGCTCGTGCCGTTCGTCGCCGGCCAGTTGCTGCGCCCCGTGATCGGCGCATGGATCGAGCGCAACCGCGGCGTGCTGCGCTTCGTCGACCAGGGCTCGATCCTGCTCGTCGTCTACGTGGCGTTCAGCGAGGCCGTGAACCAGGGGCTCTGGCACCAGATCCCGCCCAGCGCGCTGCTCGGGCTCATCGTCGTCAACGTGGTGCTGCTCGCGATCGCGCTGCTGCTCACCATGTTCGTCAGCAAGCGGCTCGGCTTCAATCGCGCGGACCAGATCACGATCATCTTCTGCGGCTCGAAGAAGAGCCTCGCCGCCGGCGTGCCGATGGCGAAGGTGATCTTCGCGGCGCACGCGGTCGGCGCGGTGGTGCTGCCGCTGATGCTGTTCCACCAGATCCAGCTGATGACCTGCGCGGCGCTCGCGCAACGCTGGGGCGCCCGCGACCTCGGCGCGGATGAAGGCGAAGCGACGCACGGCAGCAGCGGCGGCAACGCGCTGCGCACCCGCGACCGGTGAGGCGCGCGGCCGGATCAGGATGAGCGGCAGCGGCTCGTCCTGCCGGCGCGGCGTCCGGCCGGCCCTCGGCCGACATGTCGGCGAACCACATGTGCCGAGCCGGCCACCGTCCATTTGAACCCCTCGCCACCCATCGCATTCCTAAAA
>NZ_JAAGNW010000050.1:6014-20017 GCF_010645215.1 Burkholderia multivorans
GCGCATCACGGCACCCACGCTCCAGCCGCTTGCCGGCGATCGATCACGCGATCCGCCCGGCAGGTGAAAGGTACGATGCGCGCGCTCCGCAGCCCGTCCAGCGAACGCGGCGGGCCGCCCCCGATCCGCGCAGGCCGGCCGGCTCCCGCCGCTCGTCATTTCCCGCCCCGGCCGACGCGCGCCCCCGCTGCAATCGTTTGCCCGCACGCGCCCCCCACGACGGTGCATCGCGTCACAAAAAATTCATTCAATTCGCGCGCCCGGCTGCCGTTAAGGCCGGCGTTCCGTCGTCATCGTCCACCTCATGCCCTCACCCGCCCGCGCCGCCACCGACTCCGTCAGCATCGCCTCGCTGATCGCGGCCCGCGCGCTCACCGCGGTGTTCCAGCCGATCGTCGACATCGGGACGGGCGCGATCATCGGCTACGAAGGCCTGATCCGCGGCCCGGCCGGCTCGCCGCTCGAACCGCCGGCCGCGCTGTTCGCCCAGGCCGCGCGCGAAGGCGCGTCGATCGCGCTCGAACACGCGGCCGCGGCCGTCTGCATCGAGGCGTTCGCCACGCTCGCGTGCGACGGCAAGCTGTTCCTCAATTTCAGCGCGAACGCGATCCTGCAGTTCGCGACCGTACGCGAACACGCGCAGGCCCTGCTGCAGCGCATGGACTTCAACGCGGAACGAATCGTCATCGAGCTGACCGAGCAGAATGCGATCCCCGACGTCGGCGATTTCGCGTCCGCGATCGCCGCGCTGCGCCAGGCCGGCGTCCAGTTCGCGCTCGACGACTACGGCACCGCCAACGCCAGCATGAACCTGTGGGTGAGCCTGCATCCCGACGTCGTGAAGATCGACCGCTTCTTCATCCACGACATCGAGAACGAGGCGGACCTGATCGTCGTGCGCGACATGGGCATCGGCTGCGGGCAGGGCTTCTTCCTCGGCCTGCCGCACGCGCATCCCGCGCGCCAGGTCGCGCCGGACGCGCACGATGCGATCCGCGCGCAGCACATCGCCGTGTTGCCGGGCGCGACCCGCACCGGGCCCGCGCCGCGCCCGGGCAGCGGCACGGTGGTCGCGAAGATGCTGATCAGCGCGCCCGCGCTGCCGCGCCGCGCCACCAACAACGACGTGCTCGAACTGTTCAATCGCCTGCCCGACCTGCATGCGGTCGCGGTCGTCGAGGGCGACCACCCGATCGCGCTGATCAACCGGCGCAGCTTCATGGATCGCTACGCGCTGCCCTATCACCGCGAGGTGTTCGGCAAGAAGGCCTGCCTGCAATTCGCGAACGACGCGCCCGTGATCATCGAGAACACCATGACGGTCGAGCAGATGGCGAAGCTGCTGACGAGCAACGACCAGCGCTACCTGGCCGACGGCTTCGTGATCACCGAAGGCGGCTGCTATCTCGGCCTCGGCACCGGCGAGAACCTGGTGCGCGCGGTCACCGAGGTGCGGATCGAGGCGGCCCGCTACGCGAACCCGCTGACCTTCCTGCCCGGCAACATCCCGATCAGTTCGCACATCGCGCGCCTCGTCGACAACGAGGCCGGCTTCCATGCGTGCTACGTCGACCTGAACCAGTTCAAGCCGTTCAACGACCAGTACGGCTACTGGCAGGGCGACGAGGTGCTGAAGTTCGCCGCCACCGTGCTCGCCCACGTGTGCGACCCGACCCGCGACTTCCTCGGCCACGTCGGCGGCGACGATTTCCTCGTGCTGTTCCAGAGCGCCGACTGGACCGCCCGCGTGAAGCGCGCGATCCGCCACTTCAACGAAGGCGCGCAGCGCTTCTACGCGCCGGCCGACCGGCTCGCGGGCGGCCTTCGCGGCGAGGACCGCTACGGCAACCCGGCCTTCCACGGCTTCGTGACGATGGCGATCGGCTGCGTGCACGTGCCGCCCGCGGCCGGCCGCGCGCTGCGCTACGGCAGCGACGAGATCGCGTCGGTCGCCGCGCTCGCGAAGCGGCGCGCGAAGCAGCAGCCGGGCGGCTATTTCCTGATCGACAGCGAGGAAGGCAGCGCCTGGCTGCGCGCGCGCGGCGACGCCGCGCCCGTCGAGCTGGACTGACGCCGGCGGCCGCTCGCCGCGCGGCCGGGCGACCTTCGCCGGCGCGCGGTGGCGCGCCCGGTCACCTCTGCCACGAAACCGTAAACTCCCTCTTCTTTTATTGCCTGTTTAGTATTTTTACTAAACTCAAAAATGGAGTTTATCCGTTTAAATACGGGTATTTACCGCCCTTTCCGCATCGGATTTCAGCTTGATCGACGATCTTTTTACTATACAATCGCCGTCACCCTAAACACCCGGATCCGGACCATGGGCACGACCATTCGCGATGTGGCGCATGCGGCCAACGTATCGATCGGCACCGTGTCGCGCGCGCTCAAGAACCAGCCCGGCTTGTCCGAAGCGACCCGCGAGCGGATCGTCGAGGTCGCGCAGCGGCTCGGCTACGATCCCGCGCAGCTGCGGCCCCGCATCCGGCGCCTGACCTTCCTGCTGCACCGGCAGCACAACAACTTCGCGGCGACGCCGTTCTTCTCGCACGTGCTGCACGGCGTCGAGGACGCCTGCCGCGAGCGCGGCATCGTGCCGACGCTGCTGACGGCCGGCCCGACCGACGACGTGATCCGCCAGATGCGCCCGCACGCGCCCGACGCGATCGCGGTCGCGGGCTTCATGGAGCCGGAGACGCTCGAAGCGCTCGCCGCGACCGGCCGCCCGCTCGTGCTGATCGACCTGTGGGCGCCCGGCCTGCGTTCGGTGAACATCGACAACCACGGCGGCGCGGCGCTCGCGATGCGGCATCTGTTCGCGGCCGGCCGCCGCCGCCTCGCGTTCATCGGCGGCTCGCTCGCGCACTACAGCATCGCCCAGCGCGCGTTCGGCTACCGCCGCGCGTTCTTCGAGGCCGGCCTGCTGTTCGACCCGTCGCTCGAGGTGACGATCGACGCGGGCCTCGACCCCGACACCGGCGCGGCGCGCGCGATGCAGCAGCTGCTCGACGCCCCCGGGCCGCGCCCCGACGCCGTGTTTGCCTTCAACGACGCCGCCGCGCTGGCCGCGCTGCGCGTGTGCGTGGCGCGCGGCGTGCGGGTGCCGGAAGACATCGCGTTCGTCGGCTTCGACGACATCCCCGCCGCCGCGCATGCCGCGCCGCCGCTGACGACGCTCGCCGTCGACAAGGAGGCGCTCGGCCGGCTCGGCGTCGAGCTACTGCTCGCCGACGCGCCCGAGCGCAGCGAAATCAGCCTGCCCGTGCAACTGGTCGCGCGGGCCAGCAGTCTCGGCGTCGCACAGGCGACGCCCATCCTCACCTCGGTCATCGGATCATGACGACTTCCGCTTCGCCCTCCTCCTGCCCGGCGCCCGACGCGCCGGCCACGCCCGCGCCCTCCGTTGCGAGCTTCCGCGACCCGGCCTTCCTGCGGTCGCACGTACAGGACACGCTGCGCTTCTACGCGCCGACGGTGTTCGACCCGAGCGGCGGCTTCTTCCATTTCTTCCGCGACGACGGCTCGGTGTACGACCGCACGACGCGCCACCTCGTCAGCAGCTGCCGCTTCGTCTTCAACTATGCGATGGCCTACCGGCAGTTCGGCAACCCGCGCGATCTCGACTACACGCGCCACGGCCTGCGCTTCCTGCGCGACGCGCACTGGGACGCCGCCCTGCAGGGCTACGACTGGGAACTCGACTGGCGCGACGGCCGCAAGCACGCGACGCTCGACGGCACGCGCCACTGCTACGGGCTCGCCTTCGTGCTGCTCGCGGCCGCACACGCGACGATGGCGGGCGTCGACGAGGCCCGGCCGCTGATCGCCGACACCTTCGCGCTGATGGAGCGGCATTTCTGGGATGCACGCGGCGGCCTCTACATGGACGACGCGACGCCCGACTGGCGCGTGTCCGGCTATCGCGGCCAGAACGCGAACATGCACGCGACCGAGGCGCTGCTCGCCGCCTACGAGGCGACCGGCGAGCCGCTGTACCTCGACCGCGCGGAATTGCTCGCGACCCACATCACGCGCCGCCAGGCCGCGCTGTCGCAGGGCCTCGTGTGGGAGCACTTCCACGCGGACTGGTCGGTCGACTGGGACTACAACAAGGAAGACAGCTCGAACATCTTCCGCCCGTGGGGCTTCCAGCCGGGCCACCAGACCGAGTGGGCGAAGCTGCTGCTGATCCTCGAACGGCACCGTCCGCTCGAGTGGCTGCTGCCGCGCGCGGTGGAGCTGTTCGACGCGGCGCTCGCGCACGCCTGGGACGCGGATCACGGCGGGCTGTACTACGGCTTCGGCCCCGACTACACGATCTGCGACCACAACAAGTATTTCTGGGTGCAGGCCGAGACCTTCGCGACCGCCGCGCTGCTCGCGGCGCGCACCGGCAGCGAGCGCTTCTGGGACTGGTATGACGAGATCTGGCGCTACAGCTGGGCGCACTTCGTCGATCACCGCTACGGCGCGTGGTATCGGATCCTCACCTGCGACAACCGCAAGTACAGCGACGAGAAAAGCCCTGCCGGGAAGACCGACTATCACACGATGGGCGCATGCTACGAAGTGCTGAACGCTTTGCCGGCCGCCGCCCTCGCCCACCCGCAACCGGAGTCCGCGCAATGAGCCAGGCCGCCCTTCCCCAGTTCGTCTCGGCGGGCGACATCCTGACCGACATGGTGCGCACCGACGGCGCGCAGTGGGTGTCGCGCCCGGGCGGCGCGGGCTGGAACGTCGCGCGCGCGGTCGCGCGGCTCGGCGTGCCGAGCGCCTGCGCCGGCGCGCTCGGCCGCGACTGCTTCTCCGACGTGCTGTGGCAGGCGAGCGAAGCGGCCGGCCTCGACCTGCGCTTCCTGCAGCGCGTCGATCGCGCGCCGCTGCTCGCGATCGTCCACGAGACCCGGCCGCCCGCCTACTTCTTCATCGGCGAGCACAGCGCGGATCTCGCGTTCGATCCCGCGCAGCTGCCGGCCGGCTGGGAGGACGCGGTGGGCTGGGCGCATTTCGGCTGCATCAGCCTCGTGCGCGAGCCGCTCGGGGCGACGCTGATCGCGCTCGCGGGCGCGCTGCGCGCGCGCGGCGTGAAGATCAGCTTCGATCCGAACTACCGCAACCTGATGGCGACCGGCTACCGCCCGACGCTGGAGAAGATGGCCGCGCTGGCCGATCTGATCAAGGTCTCGGACGAGGATCTGCTGCACCTGTTCGGCGGCGACGAAAACGCGGCGATCGCGCAGCTGCGCGCCATGAATCCCGCCGCCACGCTGCTCGTCACGCGCGGCGCGCGGGCCGCGACGCTCTATGCGGACGGCGAGACGCTGAGCGCCGAGCCGCCGCGCGTCGAGGTCGCGGATACGGTGGGCGCGGGCGACGCGTCGATCGGCGGCCTGCTGTTCAGCCTGATGCGCACGCCGCAGCGCGGCTGGCGCGAGCACCTCGCGTTTGCGCTCGCCGCGGGCGCGGCCGCGTGCCGCCATACCGGCGCGCACGCGCCGACGCTCGACGAGGTCGTCGCGCTGCTCGATTGAAGGGCCGACCGATCGGATTGATCGATGGAACGACGGAACGGCTGAAGGCGCGGCCGCGCGGTGCTAGGATGGAGCCGTCCTATTGCAGGAGAGGCATCATGGACGGCAACACCTACACCAAGGGCATCTACACGGCCAAGGCGCATGCCCGGAAGACGGACGACGGCCGCTACCAGGGCTACGTGATCCTGTCCCGCGACGAAGGCGGCGCGCCCGACAACACGCGCTACGAAGTCGAGGCGACGAGCCCGAACGAGGAAGAAGCGTTCGCCGAGGCGCAGGCGCTCGCGCACCGGATCCTCGGCGAGCTGGAACTGTGACGGCGCGCCGCCACCGTCACCACAGGCGCGCGATCACCGACACGATCGCCATGATCACGAGCGTCGACATGAACGGAAACGGATAGACGCGCGCGCCGATCCTGAGCGTCACATCCCCCGGCAGCCGCCCGACGCCGAGCTTCGACAGCCACGGCCAGGTCCGCGTCAGGATCATCACCGCGAGGAAGGTGGTGAGCAGCCAGCGGAACACGGTGCGCCGCCTACAGCGTGTGCGAGCGGTCGCCGCGCGCGAACGCGTCGAGCGTGCCGTCGATCCCGCGCGCGAAGCCGATCACCTTGAACAGCTCGCCCATCTCCGCTTCCGAAATCAGCTTCTGCACCGCGTTCGCGGCCGGCAGGAAGGCCTGCGCATCGGCCGGGTCGAGCGCGGCGAGCGCGTCGGTGATGCCCGCGTTCAGCAGGAAGCGCGCCTGCGACGTATAGCCGAGCAGATCCGCGCCGGTCGCCATGGCCGCCTCGCAGACGCCGCTGAACTCGACGTGCGCGGTCAGGTCCTGGAGGCCCGGATACAGGAACGGATCGCCGTGCGCGCGATGCCGGTAATGGCACATCAGCGTGCCTTCGGCGCGCTGCGGGTGGTAGTACTCGTGGCGCGGGAAACCGTAGTCGACGAACAGCGCCGCGCCGCGCGCGAGCATCGCGCACACCGTGCGCACGAACCCCACGGCCGCGTCGTGGATCTCGGTCAGGTAGCCGGCCGGCAGCGACGGATCGTCGAACGCCGCGATCAGCGGGTCCGCGCCGCAGGGGCGGTCGTCGAAGCCGAAACGCCCCGCCGCATCCGTCACGACGCCGCGTTCGAGCCAGCCCGCCTCGCCCTTCACGACGAGCCGCACCGGCATCGCGTCGAGCACCTCGTTGCCGATCACCACGCCCTCGAAGCGCGCCGGCAGCGCGTCCAGCCAGCGCACCCGCGCGGCGAGCGTCGGCGCGTCGGCTTCGAGCGTGTCGCGCTGGCGCGCGCGCAGTTCGCCCGACAGATCGACGATGCAGTATTCGTCGGGCGCCGCGCCCAATGCGTCGAGCGCGTTCAGGAGCCCCGCCGCGAGCCGGCCCGTGCCCGCGCCGAACTCCATCACGCTCCGCGTGCCGCTCAGTTCGAGCGCCTGCGCGACCGGCCGTGCGAGCGTCTGCGCGAACAGCGGAGACAGCTCCGGCGCGGTGACGAAATCGCTGCCGTCGTCGCCGCGCCGCCCGAACTTGCGCGCGCCGCCGCTGTAATAGCCGAGGCCCGGCGCGTACAGCGCCTGTTCCATGTAACGGGAGAACGGCAGCCAGCCGCCCGCCGCCGCGATCTCGGCATGCAGCCGCGCGGCGAGGGTTTCGGACTGGACGAGCGCGTCGGGGCCGGGAGCAGGTAAACTAGCGGGTTCGTGAGATTTCGGGTTCATCCCGGCATTGTAAATGACCGTTTCCGCCGACACGTCCGTCCCCCGCCCCGCGCGCGCCGTGCTGATTGCCGGCGCCGTGCACACGGGCGCCGTGCAGACGGGCGCCGTGCGCACGGACGCCGCGCAGACGGACGGTCGCGCGCTCGCCGCGGGCTTCGCCCGTCGGGGCTGGGACGTCGCGCTCGCGGTCGACGCCGGCGCGGCCGAGGCCGCCGCCGCGCTTGCCGCGGAACTCGGCGCGTACGGCGGGCGCGTCGCGGTGCTGATCGCGGACCTGGCCGTGGAAAGCGAGGCGCGCGGGCTGATCCCCGCCTGCGCGGCTGCGCTCGGCCGGCCCGCGTGCGTCGTGAGCCTGCCGACGCCGCTCGCGCCGGACCGCGCCGACGATTACGCGGCGCTGCTCGACGCGACGGCGCGCAATGTCGCCGCCCCGCTCGCGCTGGCGCGCGCGCTGCACGACGCGACGCCCGAGGCCGCGCGTGACGACGAGACGCTGCGCGCCGCCGTGCTGTTCGTACTCGATCAGGCCCTGTTTCACCCGACGTCCGGGCCGCTGCCGTATGCGCTGGCGCAGGCCGCGCTGCACCGCGCGATTCCGGCCGAGGCGCTCGCGTTCGCGCCGCGGGTGCGGGTCGCGGGGCTGATCCGCGGCCGTGCGAGCGCGCCGGACGCGCTCGCCGATGCGGCCTGCTACCTGGCCGACGCGGCGGGCGTCACGGGCGCGACGCTGGATCTCGACGGCGGCGCGCAGCTGGCGCCGTCCGCGAACGGGTTTTGACCGGCGCAGCCGGGCGCGCGGCCGGACGGCCGCCGTTTTGCCGCGCCGTTTTGCGTGCCTGCACGCCAATTTGACTGGAACGACCATGTTTGCCGCTCTCCTGGACCCCCGGCTTGCCGATTGCCGCAGACTCTTCCTGCGCGACCACGACCTGCTCATGGACATCGGCGCGTTCGACCACGAAAAGCGCGGCAAGCAGCGGGTCGTCATCAACATCGACGTGTTCGTGCCGCTCGCGCGCACCACGCCCGTCGAAGACCGGCTGCGCGAAGTGGTCGACTACGACCTGATGAAGCAGAGCGTCGCGCATTGCGTCGCGCGCGGCCACATCCACCTGCAGGAGACGCTGTGCGACGCGATCGCGGCGCACCTGCTCGCGCACGACGCCGTGCGCGCGGTGCGCGTCTCCACCGAGAAACCGGACGCCTACCCCGATTGCGACGCCGTAGGCGTCGAAGTTTTCCGCATCAAGGATCAGGAGCGAGCATGAATGCGCCCCATACCCCCGAATCGCACGGCGCCGCCCCGGCCGCTGCCGTGACCGACGCCGGCCGCCCGCCGCTCACGCGCCGCGAGCAGAAAGAGGCCTACGAGAACAACAAGCTGTTCAAGCGGATCGCTCGCCAGGTCGGCCAGGCGATCGGCGACTACAACATGATCGAGGACGGCGACAAGGTGATGGTGTGCCTGTCCGGCGGCAAGGACAGCTACGCGCTGCTCGACGTCCTCCTGCGGCTGCGCGAGCGCGCGCCGATCAACTTCGAGATCGTCGCCGTCAACCTCGACCAGAAGCAGCCGGGCTTCCCCGAGCACGTGCTGCCCGAGTACCTGACCCGGCTCGGCGTGCCGTTCCACATCGAGAACCAGGACACCTACAGCATCGTCAAGCGGCTCGTGCCCGAGGGCAAGACCACCTGCTCGCTGTGCTCGCGGCTGCGGCGCGGGATCCTGTACCGGGTCGCGAGCGAGCTGGGCGCGACCAAGATCGCGCTCGGCCATCACCGCGACGACATCCTGCAGACGCTGCTGCTGAACCTGTTCTACGGCGGCAAGCTCAAGGGCATGCCGCCCAAGCTGCAATCCGACGACGGCAAGAACATCGTGATCCGGCCGCTCGCGTACGTGAAGGAAACCGATCTGGAGAAATACGCGGAGTTGCGCGAATTTCCGATCATCCCGTGCAACCTGTGCGGTAGCCAGCCGAACCTGAAGCGCGCGGAAATGAAGGCGCTGATCCGCGACTGGGACAAGCGCTTCCCGGGCCGCGTCGACAACATGTTCAGCGCGCTCTCGAACGTCGTGCCGTCGCACCTGATGGACACCGGGCAGTTCCCGTTCGCGGCGCTGCGCGCGACCGGCGTCGCCGATCCGCGCGGCGACATCGCGTTCGACGAGGAACCGTGCGGCTCGGACGCGGACGACGCGGCCGCCGCGAGCGGCGCGCGACCGCTGCAGTTCGTCCCGCTCGACGACCTGTAAACCCGCGCCCGCCGGGCCGCGGGCGCGCCAGGCCAGCCCCGGCCCGGCGCGCCCGCATGATAAAATCCCTGGCTTCGAACACTCCCTATTTACTGGCGCCATGAATATCGTGATTTTGGCGGCAGGCACCGGCAAGCGCATGCGCTCCGCGCTGCCGAAAGTGCTTCATCCTCTGGCCGGCCGGCCGCTCCTTTCCCATGTGATCGACACTGCCCGCACGCTGCGGCCGTCCCGGCTCGTGGTCGTGGTCGGCCACGGCGCCGAGCAGGTGCAGGCCGCCGTCGCCGCGCCGGACGTGCAGTTCGCGCTGCAGGAACAGCAGCTCGGCACGGGCCACGCGGTGCGCCAGGCGCTGCCGCTCCTCGATCCCGCGCGGCCGACCCTCGTGCTCTACGGCGACGTGCCGCTGACGCGCGCGAGCACGCTGCAGCGGCTCGTCGACGCCGCCACCGACGCGCGCTACGGCGTACTCACCGTGACGCTCGACGAGCCGACCGGCTACGGCCGCATCGTGCGCGACCAGGGCGGCTGCGTGACGCGCATCGTCGAGCAGAAGGACGCCTCGCCCGACGAACTGAAGATTGCCGAGATCAACACCGGCATCGTGGTCGCGCCGACCGCGCAGCTCGCGATGTGGCTCGGCGCGCTGGGCAACGACAACGCACAGGGCGAGTACTACCTGACCGACGTGGTCGAGCAGGCGATCGAGGCCGGCTTCGAGGTCGTCACGACCCAGCCGGACGAGGAATGGGAAACGCTCGGCGTGAACAGCAAGGCGCAGCTCGCCGAACTCGAACGCATCCACCAGCGCAACCAGGCCGACGCGCTGCTCGCGCAGGGCGTCACGCTCGCCGATCCCGCGCGCTTCGACCTGCGCGGCACGCTCGCCTGCGGCCGCGACGTATCGATCGACGTGAACTGCGTGTTCGAGGGCGAGGTGTCGCTCGCCGACGGCGTCACGGTCGGCCCGCACTGCGTGATCCGCAACGCGACGATCGGCGCGGGCACGCGCATCGACGCGTTCTCGCACAGCGACGGCGCACGGCTCGGCGCGCACACCGTGGTCGGCCCGTACGCGCGGCTGCGGCCGGGCGCGCAGCTCGCGGACGACGCGCACGTCGGCAACTTCGTCGAGGTGAAGAACGCGGTGCTGGGCGCGGGCTCGAAGGCGAACCACCTGACCTACATCGGCGACGCCGACATCGGCGCGCGCGTGAACATCGGCGCGGGCACCATCACCTGCAACTACGACGGCGCGAACAAGTTCCGCACCGAGATCGGCGACGACGTGTTCGTCGGCTCCGACACCCAGCTGGTCGCGCCGGTGCGCATCGGCGCGGGCGCGACGATCGCGGCGGGCACCACCGTCTGGAAGGACGTCGCCGACGGCATGCTGGTGCTCAACGACAAGACGCAGACCGCCCGGGCCGGCTACGTGCGGCCGGTCAAGAAGAAGAACTGAAAGAACCCTTTGCGCGGGCGCCCGGACGGGCGCCCGCCTTCTATCCAAGGATCATTTTCTATGTGCGGAATCGTTGGAGCAGTGGCTCGACGTGACATCGTTCCGGTTCTGATCGAAGGTCTGCGCCGGCTCGAATACCGCGGTTACGACTCGTGCGGCGTGGCGGTGCTCGAAGCCGACGCGCCCAGGCGCGCGCGCAGCGTCGCGCGCGTGGCCGACCTCGACGCGCAGGTGCGCGACGCCCACCTCACGGGCAACACGGGCATCGCGCATACGCGCTGGGCGACGCACGGCGCGCCCGTCACGCACAACGCGCACCCGATCTTCTCGTCGAACGCGCTCGCGCTCGTGCACAACGGCATCATCGAGAACATCGCCCACCTCGTCCACAGCCTGTATCAGGGCGACCTGTTCAGCGCGGTGCGCGCGGCCGCGCGCCAGCTGCACGGCGCCTATGCGATCGCGGTGATCCACAAGGACCAGCCGCATACGGTGGTCGGCGCGCGGCAGGGGTCGCCGCTCGTCGTCGGCTTCGGCGACGGCGAGAACTTCCTCGCGTCGGATGCGCTCGCCCTCGCGGGCAGCACCGACCGCTTCACCTTCCTCGAAGAAGGCGACGTGTGCGAGCTGTCGATCGACGGCGTGAAGATCGTCGACCGCGACGGCGCGGTGGTCGAGCGCGAAGTGCGCGTGGTCAGCGCGTACGGCGGCGCGGTCGAGCTGGGCCCGTACCGGCATTTCATGCAGAAGGAAATCTTCGAGCAGCCGCGCGCAATCTCCGACACGATCCCGCAGGCCGACGCGTTCGAACCGGCGCTGTTCGGCCCGGACGCCGCCGCGGCGTTCGCCGAGATCGACAGCATCCTGATCCTCGCCTGCGGCACCAGCTACTACTCGGGGATGACGGCCAAGTACTGGCTCGAATCGATCGCGAAGATCCCGACCCAGGTCGAGATCGCGAGCGAATACCGCTATCGCGAATCGGTGCCGAACCCGCGCGCGCTGGTGGTGGTGATCTCGCAATCGGGCGAGACCGCCGACACGCTCGCCGCGCTCAAGCATGCGCAGGCGCTCGGCCACCGGCACACGCTCGCGGTGTGCAACGGCGCGACGAGCGCGATGGTGCGGCTCACCGAACTCGCGTTTCTCACGCATGCCGGCACCGAGATCGGCGTGGCGTCGACCAAGGCGTTCACCACCCAGCTGGTCGCGCTGTTCGTGCTCGCGGCCACGCTCGGCAAGCTGCGCGGGCATGTGGACGCCACGCGCGAGGCGGATTACCTGAAGCAGCTGCGCCACCTGCCCGCCGCGCTCAACAGCGTGCTCGCGCTGGAGCCGCAGATCAGCGCCTGGTCCGAGGAATTCGCGCGCAAGGAGAATGCGCTGTTCCTGGGCCGCGGCCTGCACTATCCGATCTCGCTCGAAGGCGCGCTGAAGCTCAAGGAGATCTCGTATATCCATGCGGAAGCGTATCCGGCGGGCGAACTCAAGCACGGGCCGCTCGCGCTCGTGACGGAGGCGATGCCGGTCGTCACGGTCGCGCCGAACGACGCGCTGCTCGAAAAGCTCAAGTCGAACATGCAGGAAGTGCGCGCGCGCGGCGGCGAGCTGTATGTGTTCGCGGATGCGGATACGCAGATCGTCAACGACGAAGGGCTGCACGTGATCCGGATGCCGGAACACTATGGGCCGCTGTCGCCGATCCTGCATGTGGTGCCGTTGCAGCTGCTCGCGTATCACACGGCCTGTGCGCGGGGGACGGATGTGGACAAGCCCAGGAATCTGGCGAAGTCGGTGACGGTGGAGTGAGGGGCGTGCGGCGCTTGCCCGGGCATTCACGGTTCGATCCGATGCATGTCCGCGCAGCGCACCCGAAGATCCCGCTGATCGATTGCGCCGCACCCGCCATGCTTTCGGCCTTGGAAGACGTTCGACGTCAGGATCGGCCAACAGGCAAATACAGCGTCAGCGCCGCGCCAGCCGTCCGGCAAAAACCGAAACTTTCGTAAAACCCGAGCGCCCGCTCATCCTTCGCGTCCACGACCAGCACGCGCACCCCCATCGTCTGCCGCACGGACAGGGCCAGGTTGAACGCATGCCCCACCAGCAATTGGCCGTAGCCCTTGCCCTTCTCGGCATGCGATACGGCCAGTCGCCCTACCCGCATCGCGGGTACGGGATACGCAGGCAGACGCTTGCGATCCGCCTCCCGCAGGTCACTCAAATGGACCTGGGCCGCCGATAGCGCGCAATAGCCCAGGATGCACGCCGGCTGTGCGTCGTCGATCAGGACATGAGTCGTGGCAATGCCGTCGCGCTGATGTTGGCCCGCCCTCTGGCGCAGATAGTCGTCCAGTGCGGGAACGCCGCAGGTGAAACGATCGCGGTCGTGATGACGCCCATCGAGGACCGTAAACTCAAGCGCCATCTGTCAACGCTTCGCCAGGCGCGCAGCGGCATCCATGGCTTTCTTCAGGCGAGCGTTGGGGCGGAACGGTTCGTCCAGCGCCGCAAGGAAGCGGCGCGACTCTTCCACCGACAGCGTGACGACGGTATCGGCCGCAATAGCGGTATCGGCCTCGCGCAGGACGGCATCGCGCACGAATGCAGACACGGCCATGCCCCGCAGCGCAGCGGCTTTGGCAATACGATCCTTCTCACGGGATTCAAGGCGAAGATCGAGTCGGGCAGTAGCAGTCGTCATGGCAAGCTCCTTTGTACGGAATTATACCGTACACATCCGTCGAGTGTGGATGCCACTCCTGGCGTTCCACCCCCATTTAGAAAAAGGTCGTCGGGCGTATTCTCGCCGTCGATCGAGACAATCAGTCGGCTGGTTATCGACCTCGCTTTCACGCAGGCGATGGGTCGCTCACGGCACCACCCTCCTTAAACAAACTTTCATCCCCACACCGCCCACTCTCCATCTTCCCCCACCACCCCGCGCCCGATAATCGCCCCATCCCGCTATCACCACGGAGGCGCGCCATGACCGGCCCGATGCGCATCGAAAAGATCAAC
>NZ_JAAGNW010000050.1:20091-23216 GCF_010645215.1 Burkholderia multivorans
ATCGATGAAACCGGCGATTCCCGACATCCCGCCGCGCGACCAGCAATACGTGATGGAAATGGATCCGTGCTGGTACACCGAAAAGCATCCGCTCTACGGCGGCGCGGTGCTGTTCCTGCGTCACACCGGGCTCGGCTGGACCGGCTTCGCCTTGCCGCCGCACAGCCTCGCACGGCTCCATGCATGTGTCGCGCAGCATCTCGAAGAGCAGGAAGAAGCGGCCAGCCTACCGAACTGAATCGCCTCGCACCATCGGCGCACGCCTAATGCCTATCCCGAGAAAACGCGCGCTCACCGGCGCGCGTTGCCCGTTCATTCGTTGAATCGATCGCGCCACTTCAACTGCTGCGCCGCCGTTCACGCCCCCTCCCCCAGTTTCATCAACCACCCTCCAACTTAAAAAAACCTTAATCCACACAGCATCCCCGCTTCATCCACCCTCCCCGATGATGTCCGCGTACCCCTCACCCCGCGCCCGACCATGAACCAGCTCCAAGCGATGCGCGTCTTCACGCGCGTAGTCGATCTCGCCAGCTTCAACCTCGCCGCGCGGCAGCTCGGCATGTCCGCGGCCGCGGTCACGCGCAGCGTCGGCATGCTCGAAGCGCATCTGAACATGCGGCTCCTGAACCGCACGACGCGCAGCCTCTCGCTCACCGAAGCCGGCCGCGAATACCTCGACGGCTGCCGCACCATCCTCGACAAGCTCGACGAGGTCGAATCGAATCTCGTGCGCGCGACCCGCGATCCGCGCGGCACGCTGCGCATCGCCGCGTCGATCAGCTTCGCGAGCGCGGGCCTGGGCGCACTGCTCGCCGCCTATCGCGCGCTGCATCCGCGCGTCGGCTTCGACATCACGACCTTCGACACCCACATCGACATGATCGAAGGCGGCTACGACGTGTGCTTCTGCGACGATCGTCGCGTCGCCGGCGCGACGCTCGTGAGCCGCGCACTCACGACGATCCGCGAACTCACCGTCGCCTCCCCCGTCTATCTCGCGCGGCACGGCGCGCCGGCCGATCCCGCCGCGCTGAACGACCACAACTTGCTGACGGTCTCCGACGGCACCTCGCGCAGCTGGGAATTCGCCGACGCCGACGGCGCCTACCGCATCCACACCGGCAGCGCGCTGACCTCGACCGGCAGCGGCATGGTGCGGATCGCGGCGCTCCACCACATGGGGATCGCGCAACTGCCGCTGCCGCTGATCGAGGAGGATCTCGCGCGCGGCACGCTCGTGCCCGTGCTCGAACGCTACGCGGTCAACGGCGGCGCACGCCGCATCGCGCTCGTGTACCCGGGCCGCAACAACCTCTCGATGAAGGTGCGCAGCTTCATCGATTTCGCGGTCGGCCAGTACCGCGCGCCCGACAAGGCGCCGGCGCGGCTCGCGGCCGCCTGAGCGGGCTGCCCACCATGCCGAGAATCCTGACGATCGAGGACGACGCGCTGATCGCCGAACACATCGCGCACACGCTGAACGCGCGCGGCTGGACCGTCGACGTCGCGCGCACGGGCCGCGAGGGCATGGCGAAGGCAATGGTCGGCGACTACGACGTCGTCACGCTCGACCGCCTGCTGCCCGATCTCGACGGCCTCACCATCGTGTCGACGATGCGCGGCGTCGGTCTCGAAACACCGGTGCTCGTGATGAGCGCGCTGTCGGGTGTCGATCACCGCATCCAGGGCCTGCGCGCAGGCGGCGACGACTACCTGGTGAAACCCTTCTCCTACGACGAGCTGTTCGTGCGCATCGAGGTGCTGAGGCGGCGCCGGCCGCGCCACGCGAAAGTCGAGACGGTGCTGCGCACGGGCACGCTCGAACTCGATCTCGTGCGCCGCAAGGTCACGCATCGCGCACGCGAGCTGGAGCTGCTGCCGACCGAGTTCCGCGTGCTCGAATTCATGATGCGCCACGCGGGCCGCGTGCTCACGCGCACGATGATCTTCGAGGCCGTGTGGGGCTGCCGCTTCGATCCCGGCACCAACCTGATCGACGTGCACGTCGGCCGGCTGCGCAAGAAGGTCAACCTGCCCGACGAGCCGCCGATGATCCGCACGATCCGCGGCTCCGGCTACCTGCTCGGCTGAGCCCGCGCATCCGCGCTTCCTAAAACTTGTTTCATGTATTTAGCCGCCGGGTGTTAGGCCCCGCTCCCCAGAATGCACTCGTCGGGCCGGCCCATGCCGCGCCCATGCGACTTCACCGATGCTTTTGAACGGAGCAGCTTCATGCTGAAACTCGTCCGGCTTGCCCTGAACCGGCCTTACACCTTCATCGTGCTCGCGCTGCTGATCCTCGTGGTCGGCCCGCTGGCCGCGCTGCGCACGCCGACCGACATCTTCCCGGACATCCGCATTCCGGTGATCAGCGTGGTCTGGAACTACGCGGGCCTGCAGCCCGACGACATGGCGGGCCGCATCGTCACCTACTACGAGCGCACGCTCGGCACCACGGTCAACGACGTGCAGCACATCGAGTCGCAGTCGTTCCGCGGCTACGGCATCGTGAAGATCTTCTTCCAGCCGAGCGTCGACATCCGCACGGCCACTGCGCAGGTGACCTCGGTGTCGCAGACCGTGCTCAAGCAGATGCCGCCCGGCACCACGCCGCCGCAGATCCTCAACTACAACGCGTCGACCGTGCCGGTGCTGCAGCTCGCGCTGACGAGCAACACGCTCGACGAGCAGCAGCTCGCCGACTACGCCAGCAACTTCATCCGGCCGCAGCTGCTCAGCGTGCCGGGCGTCGCGATCCCGACGCCGTACGGCGGCAAGACCCGCGAGGTGCAGATCGATCTCGATCCGCAGGCCCTGCTGTCCAAGCAGCTGTCCGCGCAGGACGTCGCGACGGCGCTCGCGCGGCAGAACCAGATCATTCCGGCCGGCACGGAGAAGATCGGCGGCTTCGAATACAACATCAAGCTGAACAACAGCCCGCTCACGGTCGCGCAGCTGAACGCGCTGCCGATCAAGTCGATCGACGGCACGACGATCTATATCCGCGATGTCGCACACGTGCGCGACGGTTATCCGCCGCAATCCAACATCGTGCGCGTGGACGGCCGCCGCGCCGTGCTGATGAGCATCCTGAAGAACGGCTCGGCATCGACGCTCGACAT
>NZ_JAAGNW010000050.1:23226-24090 GCF_010645215.1 Burkholderia multivorans
GCGTCAAGGCGAAGCTGCCGCTGATCGAGCAGACCCTGCCGCCCGGGCTGAAGCTCGTCACGATGGGCGACCAGTCGACCTTCGTGAAGGGCGCCGTCAGCGGCGTGGCGCGCGAGGGCGTGATCGCCGCCGCGCTGACCTCGCTGATGATCCTGCTGTTCCTCGGCAGCTGGCGCTCGACGCTGATCATCGCCGCATCGATCCCGCTCGCGGTGCTCGCCGCGATCGCGGGGCTCGCGGCGCTCGGCGAGACGCTGAACGTGATGACGCTCGGCGGGCTCGCGCTCGCGGTCGGGATCCTCGTCGACGATGCGACGGTGACGATCGAGAACGTCAACTGGCACCTCGAACAGGGCAAGGACGTGCGCCGCGCGATCCTCGACGGCGCGCAGCAGATCGTGATGCCGGCCTTCGTGTCGCTGCTGTGCATCTGCATCGTGTTCGTGCCGATGCTGCTGCTCGACGGCGTCGCGCGCTTCCTGTTCGTGCCGATGGCCGAAGCGGTGATCTTCGCGCTGATCGCGTCGTTCGTGCTGTCGCGCACCTTCGTGCCGATGCTCGCGCAATATCTGCTGCGCCCGCATGCGTCGCAGGGCCACGCCTCCGGCGAACTGGCGGCGCTGATGGCCCCGCACGGCGGCCACGCGCACGGCGGCGCGCCCGCGTCGCGCAATCCGCTCGTGCGCTTCCAGCGCGGCTTCGAAGCGCGCTTCGAACATGTGCGCGGCGTCTACCGCATCGCGCTCGGGCTCGCGCTCACGCATCGCGCGCGCTTCGTCGCCGGCTTTCTCGCGGTGGTCGCGCTGTCGTTCCTGCTGGTGCCGTGGCTCGGCCGCAACTTCTTCCCGGACATCGATTCGGGCG
>NZ_JAAGNW010000050.1:24100-33627 GCF_010645215.1 Burkholderia multivorans
AGGACACCGCGGCCGAGTTCGACCGCATCGAGAACGCGGTGCGCGGCGTGATCCCGCCCGCGCAGCTGGGCGACATCATCGACAATCTCGGGCTGCCGAACAGCGGCATCAACCTCACCTACAACAACAGCGGCACGCTCGGCCCGCAGGACGGCGACATCCTGATCGCGCTGCGGCGCGACCACGCACCCACCGCCGGCTACGTGCGCACGCTGCGCGAGACGCTGCCGCGCGCCTTCCCCGGCACGACGTTCTCGTTCCTGCCCGCCGACATCGTGAGCCAGATCCTGAACTTCGGCGCACCCGCGCCGATCGACCTGCAGGTTGCCGGCCCCGACCAGGCCGGCAACCGGCGCTACGCGACCGAACTGCTGAGGCGGGTGCGGCTGATCGGCGGCGTCGCCGACGCACGCGTGCAGCAGGCGAGCACCTACCCGCAGTTCACGGTCTCGGTCGACCGCACGCGCGCCGACCAGCTCGGCATCACCGAACAGGACGTGACGAATTCGCTGGTCGCGAGCCTGTCGGGCACGGGCCAGGTCGCGCCGACCTTCTGGCTCGATCCGCGCAACGGCGTGTCCTATCCGATCGTCGCGCAGACGCCGCAGTACCGCATGACCTCGCTCGCGGATCTGCGCAATCTGCCCGTGACGGGCCAGGACGGCCGCCAGCAGCTGCTCGGCGCGCTCGCGACGTTCACGCGCGGCGTGGGCAGCGCCGTGGTGTCGCACTACGACGTCGAACCGCTCGACGATGTCTATGCGACCACCCAGGGGCGCGACCTCGGCGCGGTTGCCGCCCGCCTCGACCGGATCGTGCAGGCGACCGCGCACGATCTGCCGAAGGGCTCGACCGTCACGCTGCGCGGCCAGGTGCAGACCATGAACCGCGCGTTCACCGGGCTGCTGCTCGGCCTCGTCGGCGCGATCGCGTTGATCTACCTGCTGATCGTCGTGAACTTCCATTCGTGGCGCGACGCGTTCGTGATCGTCACGGCGCTGCCCGCCGCGCTCGCCGGCATCGTGTGGATGCTGTTCGCGACCCACACGCCGCTGTCGGTGCCGGCGCTCACCGGCGCGATCCTGTGCATGGGCGTCGCCACCGCGAACAGCATCCTCGTGGTCAGCTTCGCGCGCGAACGGCTCGCGGCCACCGGCAATGCGCTCGTCGCCGCGATGGAGGCGGGCTTCACGCGCTTCCGGCCGGTGCTGATGACCGCGCTCGCGATGATCATCGGCATGGCGCCGATGGCGCTCGGCCTCGGCGACGGCGGCGAGCAGAACGCGCCGCTCGGCCGCGCGGTGATCGGCGGCCTCGCCTGCGCGACGATCGCGACGCTGCTGTTCGTGCCGGTCGTGTTCAGCCTCGTGCATCGCCGCGACGCGCTGCGCCCGCCGCCCGGCCACGACACCCCACCCCAACCTTCCCATTCCGCGCCCGGAGTCACCCATGGCCACTGAGATCGAGATCCAATCCCCGAAGCGACTGCGTCACCTGCGGCTCGCGGGCGCGAGCGCCCTGCTCGTCGCCGCCGGCATCGTCAGCGCCGGCGTCGCGGGCCGCGTGCATGCGAAGCAGGAACTGACGAACTGGTCCGCCGAACAGGCCGTGCCCACCGTCGTCGCGGATCCGCCTGCACCCGGCGCGAGCGGCCAGACGCTGGTGCTGCCCGGCCACCTGTCCGCCTATGTCAACGCGCCGATCTATGCGCGCGTGTCCGGCTACCTGCATGCGTGGTACGCGGACATCGGCGCGCAGGTCAAGGCCGGCCAGCTGCTCGGCGTGATCGATACGCCCGAGCTGGACCAGCAGTTGCAGCAGGCGCGCGCCGACCTGCAGAACTCGCTCGCGAACGAGACGCTCGCCGCGTCGACCGCCGCGCGCTGGACCAGGATGCTGCAGCAAGATTCGGTGTCGCAGCAGGCCACCGACGAAAAGACCAGCGACCTCGCCGCCAAGCAGGCGATCGTCGCGGCGAACCAGGCCAACGTGCGGCGCCTGGAGGCGCTCGAATCGTTCAAGCGGATCACCGCGCCGTTCGACGGCGTCGTCACCGCGCGCAAGACCGACATCGGCGCGCTGATCGACGCGGGCACGGGCGCCGGTCCCGAGCTGTTCTCGGTGTCGGACGTGCACAAGCTGCGCGTCTACGTCAGCGTGCCGCAGAGCGAGGCCGCCGCGATCCGCCCCGGGATGCATGCGACGCTGAGCGTGCCGGAGCATCCCGGCATGCAGTTCGATGCGCAGCTCGTCGACACCGACGACGCGATCGCCGCGTCGTCGGGCACGCTGCTCGCGCAGCTGATGGTCGACAACCACGCCGGGCTGCTGATCCCCGGCGAGTACACCGAGGTGCATTTCGCGCTGCCGACCGACCCGCATGCGATGACGATCCCGGCCAGCGCGCTGATCTTCCGGCAGCACGGCCTGCAGGTCGCGGTGGTCGGGCAGGGTGGGCGCGCGCGCCTGAAGCCCGTGACCGTCGCGACCGATCTCGGCACGCGCGTCGAGATCGCCTCGGGCCTCGCGCCCGACGATCAGGTCATCGACAATCCGCCCGACTCGCTCGCCGCCGGCGATCCGGTGCGGCTCGCCGCACGCGCGACCGACGCGGCGCACGTCGCGGGGCGCGCCCATGGTTGAACTCCGTCTCTGCGCCGTGTGCGCGGCCGTCGCGCTCGTCGCCGGCTGCTCGTTCGCCCCGCTCTACCAGCCGCCCGCCACCGCGACGCCCGCAGCCTTCAAGGAAGGCGGCGCCTGGCAGCGCGCCGCGCCCGCCGACCGGCTCCCGCGCGACGGCTGGTGGCAGATCTATCAGGACCCGGTGCTCGACCGGCTGGAAACGCAGGTGGCCATAGCGAATCCCGACGTCGCCGCTGCGATGGCGCGGCATGACGCCGCCGCGGCCGATCTCGACGAAGCACGCGCCGGCTGGTTTCCGACGCTCGGCGCGAGCGCCGACGTATCGAGCAACCGGCAATCGGAACGCCGCCCGCTGCGCGGCGCGAATCAGCCCTCCGTATACGGCGCGAACACGCTCGACGTCGGCCTGCGCTACGACCTCGATCTGTGGGGCAAGGTGCGCAACGAGGTGGCGGCTGGCCGCGCGTCGCTCGCGGCCAGCGCGGACGATCTCGCCTCGGTACGGCTCAGCCTGCAGGCGAGCCTCGCCGAGGCGTACTTCCGGCTGCGCGGGCTCGACGCCCAGCAGAAGCTGCTCGCGGACACCATCAGCACCTACCGGCGCGCCTTGCAGCTGACGCTGAGCCGCCATGCGGGCGGCATCGCATCCGACCTCGACGTGTCGCGCGCGCAGACCCAGCTCGACGCCGCGCGGGCCCGCGCCGAGGACATCACCGCACGGCGCGCGCTGTACGAGCATGCGATCGCGACCGTGAGCGGCGTGAGCGCGTCGTCGTTCTCGCTCGCGCCGTCGCTCGCCGTCGCGCCCGTACCGTCCGTGCCCGCCGGCATGCCCGCCGCGCTGCTGCAACGCCGCCCCGACGTGGCCGCCGCCGAGCGGCGCGTGGCCGCCGCGAACGCGCGGATCGGCGTGGCGCGCGCCGCGTTCTTCCCGGATCTCTCGCTGGGGCTCGACGGCGGCTTCCAGAGCGACACGCTGTCGCCGTGGCTCGCGGCGCCGAACGAGATGTGGTCGGTCGGCCCGAGCCTCGTGATGACCTTGTTCGACGGCGGCCGCCGCGAGGCGCTGACGCAGGCGGCGCGCGCGCGGCTCGCGGAGAACGGCGCGCAATACCGGGCGACGGTGCTGCGTGCGTTCCAGCAGGTCGAGGACAATCTCGCGCTGCTGCATCATCTCGGCGACGAGGCCGCGCGCGAGGACGAGGCGCTGGCGGCCGCGCGCCGCACGCTGGCGCTGTCGATGTCGCGCTACCGCGACGGCGTGGTCAGCTATCTCGACGTCGTGACCGCGCAGACCACCGAGCTGGATACGGAGACCACGGCGCTCGATCTGCGGACCCGGCGGCTGCTTGCCTCGGTCGGGCTGATCGACGCACTGGGCGGCGGCTGGACGGCGCAGGACGCGGACGCGCCGGCGAGCACCGTTGCGGCCGCAACAGCCCGTCCCTTGTCGCCCCTGCCTTTGCCCTCGACCGCGACGCAATGACGGCCGGCGCGCCCGCCGCCGGCGCAGGCCGGCGGCGCTCGCGCATCCCTCATCGCCGCCCAGAAGCGGTGACGCAGGCCCGCAGCGACGATCACCTGCCGGTTGCTCGCCGACGGCGCGAGCGAATAGACCGAGGCGTTGCCGAGCACCGCAACGCCGTCCGCACCGCTGACGTGCTGATAGACGCCTTCGAGATAGACATCGGTGCGACGCGACAGCGAATAGTCGGCCTGCAGCATCACCTGGTTCCACTTCGGCGACACGTTCGCGCCCGCCGCCTCGAAGCGGCCGTCGGTGAACGTGTACGCGCCGCCGATCGACAGCGCCGGGGTCAGCGCATAGCGCGCGTTCACCTCGTAGTTGTCGAAGGTCAGCAGGTTGCCGGCCAGCGCTGCGTAGCTGCCGCCCTGCGCGATCTGGCGCGGGTCGTCGAGGATCGTGCGCGTGAACACGAGCCCGAGCGTCGCGCCGCCGAACGTATAGCGTCCCGCCGCGCCGAGCGTGCGCTGGCGGCCGCCCGTCATGAGCGCGTCGCCGTCGCTGCTGCTGAGCGCGCCGCCCGCGTTCTGCGGCGCGTTCACGCCGCCCGGCTGGTTCGCCTGCAGGTAGGCGACGGCCAGGTTGAACGGGCCGCCCGCCCATGCCGCGCCGACGCTGTACACATTGTTGTTGCTGAAGCCGCCCGCCGCGTTGCTGAAGCCGTACGCGCCCCCGAACGTGAAGCCGCCGTAGGTCGCGCTGCGGAATTTCGCGGCATTGTTCATCCGCATGTCGTTGTTGAGGTTGTCGTTGTCGAACGGATGATCGGCGATGTTGCCGCCGAATCCCGAGCCCGTAGCCGACAGCGGCGCGACGAAGTCGACCAGGAAATCGTACTGCCGGCCGAGCGTCAGCGTGCCCCACTCGCGGCTCGCGAGCCCGACCCAGGCCTGCCGGCCGAACAGATCGCCGCCGTTGCCCAGCTTGCCGTTATCGAGGTTGAAGCCGTTCTCGAGATCGAAGATCGCGCTCAGCCCGCCGCCGAGATCCTCGGTGCCGCGCAGCCCCCAGCGGTTGGTGCTGAGGTTCCCGCTCTCCATCAGCCAGCTCGCGTGTCCCGCGCCGCCCGCGGCTTTCTGGTTGCTCACGTAATCGATGCCCGTGTCGAGCGTGCCGTACAGCGTCACGCTGCTCTGCGCATGCGCCGCGGTTGTGAAAGTGCCTGCGATCGTCAGCAGCGTGATTGCCCATCTCTTCGTCATGTCGTCGTCCGGAAAAATAGTCGGTGGTCCGCGCATCGGCGGGCCGTGCGGCCGTCGATGCGACAGCTGGAATGTAGGGACGACGAATGACAGGTCGGTGATCGAAACGGCCTGTTTCATGAAGCTTTCTTCATGTTGCGGATGCGCTTTTTCCAGATGCGCGCGCCGCGCCGACAAACCGGCCGCGAGCGTCGCCGCATCCATGAATAAGTTTTCACGTCCGCACTACCGATCCGCCATACCGGCTTGACTATGCTTCCATTCAACCGAGGCGCGAACCCGCCGGGATCGCCCGAATCGGCCAGTCAACCACGAACTTCGATAGGACTACGAATATGAAATCGCTGATGATCGTCGTGGCCGCCGCGTGCGCAGCCACCGCCCTGCCCGCCTTCGCCCAGTCGAGCGCCGCGCCCGCGCAGCAGGTCGCGTCGGTCGGCGCGCCCGCCGCGCCGATGGCCACCGCCTCGGTCGCGCAACCGGGCGGCTGGGTGCCGCCCTATGGCCAGCCGATCCATGAAAAGAGCCGCGCCGAGGTCTACCAGGAACTGGTGCACGCCGAGCAGGACGGCCAGCTCGCGTACCTGAACAAGGAGCTTTACTCGCATTGACGTCCGCGCCCGCCACGACGCGCGCCGTTGCCGCAGTGCGGCCGGGGCGCGTCCGTGCGCGTCCCTTCCCGCTCACGCCCACCGCATGACACTCTCCCGTTCCTTCAAGCGTCTCGCGCGCCTCGCGCTCGCCGGCGTCGCGGCCGGCGCGCTGCTGTCCGGCTGTGCCGCGCCGCGACCGGCCGCACCCGGCGAGTGCGTCGGGCCGGCCGATTTCTGCAACGTCTTCTTCGGTTCGTAAACGGCGCGCGCGCCGCCCACCGGGCAGCGCGCGTATCGTTTCGCGCCTGCCGGCGCGATGCATGCGTCAGAACGAGTGGCGAATCCCGACCCGGCCCACCACCTGCTTGCCGTTCGACGAGGGATCGAAGCCCGCGATCTGCGCGACCGCGCCGCCCGTGGCGTGCTGGTAGATCGCGAGCGCATACACGGCAGTGCGCTTCGACAGCTCGTACTCGGCGCTCAGGTTCACCTGCTGGTACTTGGGTTCGGCGTCGGTCGCGTGATCGCGTCCCTCGGTATAGGTGAAGCCCGCGCCGAGATTCAGCGCCGAGGTCGCGGCAAAGGTGCCGGCCACCTCGTAGTTCTGGAACTTCACGTCCTGCCCGTCGTCGCCCTGCTGGAAGTCGACGTTCGTGAAATTGCCCATCAGCTTGACCGCACCCAGCTGGTACGACAGGCCCGCCGCGAAGATGCCCTGGCTGCGCGCGCTCGCGAGGTAGTTGCCGTACACGGCGTTCGTGTAGCCCGCGCCGTTCTGGTAGCTCTGGACCGCCTGCTGCGGGTCGTTCACGCGCAGGTAGCCGACGCCGGCCGAGAACGGCCCGTTGGTATAGGCGGCTGCCGCGCTGTACGCCGCGTTGGTCGAGAACTGGCCGGCCTGTCCGCCGAACGAATACAGCGCCTCGCCGGTGAAGCCCGCGATCGTCGGGCTCGTATACTTGACCGCGTTGCTGATCGCGAACCCGTTGTCGAGATTGTCCATGTCGTTCGGATGCGAGAAATACCAGCCGCCGTAGTAGTCGTTGAGCGAATACGGCTCCAGCAGGTCGACGATCGGATCCCACTGCCGGCCGAGCGTGACCGTACCGAGCGTGCTGCTCTGCAGGCCGACATAGGCGTTGCGCGAGAACGCGAGGCCGCTGCCGAGCCCGCCGTCGGTCGAATTGAAGCCGCTTTCGAGATCGAAGATCGCCATCAGGCCGCCGCCCAGATCCTCCTTGCCGCGCAGCCCCCAGCGGCTGCCCGCGCTCACGCCGCTCGCCATCTGCCACAGGTGCTGGCCGTTGACGTTGCTCGCATAGTCGATCCCGGTATCCAGCACCCCGTACAGCGTCACGCTGCTCTGTGCGTGTGCGGCGCCCGCGCACAACAGCGCGGCGAATGCGCAGTTCAGTCTGAAGGTCTTGGTCATGGCTGTCTTCCTTACGTCTCGATTGTTGTCGATGGTTCGCAATCCTTGTCATTGATCGCGCGGACGCCACTATATCGACGCCAAATCGGCACGCCGCCCGCAACTCAGTCTTTCAGATTTTGTGTTGGATACGCGGGCGGCGCGCATTGACGCGCCGCGCGAAATTCACGCGGCGGATCGTGTGTAAAGGGAGCATGCGGCGCGCGAACGCGCTCATTGCAGGTCGGTGCTGATCTGATAGCCGTAGCGGCTGACCGTATCGATCCGTACGCCGGGCAGATGGCGGGCCAGCTTGCGGCGCAGCCGCGACACCACGAGATTGACGCTGGCCGGATCGACCTCTTCCTGGTCCTGCCACGCGTAGCGGATCAACTGGTCGCGCGGCACCGGCGCATTCGCGTGCCGCATCAGGCATTCGAGCAGCAGATACTCGCGTCGCGTCACCGCGAGCCGCAGTTCGCCCTCGACCAGCTCGCGCGTGAGCGCGTCGAGCGCGAGCGCGGGCGGCGCGGGCGCATCGGGGGCCGCGCGGGCGACCGCCGTGCGCTGCAGCGCCTGGATCCGCTCGTGCATCTCGATGAACGAGCAGGGCTGGCCGAAGCAGGCGTCGGCGCCCGCGCGCAGCGCGGCGACGCGATCCTGCGCCGTGCTCGGCCCGAGCACGACGACGAGCGCCGCGCCGCCGCGCGCGCCGAGCGCCGGCAGCGCGGCGTGCAGCGCCGCATAGCCGGCCGGCTCGAACACCAGCACGACGATCGTGTCGAACGCCTCCTGGCTCGCGAGGAACACCCCGTCACGCAGATCGTCCGCGCGCTGCAGGCTGTGCCCGCTTTCGTGCAGCGCCTTGTACAGCCACGCGGCATCGGGATGCGGACGCGCGACGAACAGGGTGCGCATTCAGACTCCCCGGGCGCGGTGCATCATGTGAGCGCCCTCGGCCAGCACTCGATCGTCACCCGGGTGCCCGGATGCGCGCTGTCGATGCGCAGCGTGAAGTCGTGCACGTGCACCACCGCCGATACGACGCTGAGGCCCAGCCCCGAGCCCGCCAGATGGCCCGTGCGCTTGCCGCGATAGCGCGAGCGCAGCACCGCGTCGCGCTCCTCTTCCGCGATGCCCTGGCCGTTGTCGACCACGTCGATGCGCGGGCCATACTCGGTCTGGCGCAGCTCGATGCCGACCATGCCGCCCGCCGTCGTGTACTTGATGGCGTTGTCGAGCAGGTTGCTGAGCGCCTCGAACAACAGCGCGCGGTCGCCGTGGATCGACGCGACCGGCGCACTGCGCACCACCAGCTGCAGCCCGTGGCTGTCGGCCAGCGGCTCGAACAGCGCGCCCACGTCGTCGACCAGCGCTTCGAGCCGCACTTCCTCGAAGCCGCCGCGCCGCTGCAGCGTGCCGATCTCGGCGATGCGCAGCATCGCGCGGAAGCGGCCGAGCAGCGCGTCGGTCTCGCCGCGCGCGCGCTCGACGAGGCGCGTCAGCTCGGCGTCGTCGTGCAGGTCCGCGCGTTCGGCCGCATGCGCGAGCAGCGTGTGCACATGCGCGAGCGGCGTGCGCAGGTCGTGCGCGATGCCGTCGCATACGCCCTTCACCTCGTTCATCAGGCGCTCGACCTCGGCCAGCATGTGATTGACGAGATGGGACAGCATGTCGATCTCGTCGCGCCCGCCGATCGGCAGGCGCTGGCCGAGGTCGCCCTGTGCGATGCGCTGCGTGACCTGGCGGATCGCCTTCAGCCGGCGCATCTGCCGGATGCTCAGCGCGAGCCCGCCCGCAACGCCCGCCGCGAAACAGAAGATCCCGCCGCCGACCAGCGCGTTGATGATCGCCTCGCGGATCCGCAGGATATGCGTGAGGTCGCGCGCGAGCACCAGGGTCTTGCCGCCCGTGCGCTGTTCCGCCATCGCCCGCACCACGGGCGGCACCTGGTCGCCAGCGATCCGCAGCGTATGGTTGAGCGTCTTGCCGGTGCGATCGGTCTTCAGTTCCGGCGGGAACGCCATCACGTCGCCCGCGATATGCGTGCCGTCCGCGGCGAACAGGCCGTAGTAATTGGTATGCATGCGCTCGTGTTCGAGGCGGCGATGAATCGCGTCGGCCAGCTCGGTATCGGGCATCGAGTCGAAATA
>NZ_JAAGNW010000050.1:33637-37099 GCF_010645215.1 Burkholderia multivorans
TCGCGCGTGCGATGAAGCCGAGCAGCAGCATCACCGAGATCGAGAACGTGACCGCGTAGACCGTGATCAGCCGGAAGGTGGACGAATACCAGCGCCGTCCCGGCGCGGCGCTCGCCTGGCGTGTCGAGTCCGTCAAGATGCGCGGCTCACGACAGCAGGTAGCCCGCGCCGCGCACGGTCTGGATCATCGGCTTCGCGTCGGGCGGGTCGATCTTCCTGCGCAGCCGGCCCATGTGCACGTCGATCAGGTTGGTGCCCGGATCGAAGTGATAGCCCCACACCGCCTCGAACAGCATCGTGCGGGTGATCGTCTGGCCGGCGTTGCGCATCATGTATTCGAGCACGCGGTACTCGGTCGGCAGCAGCACGACTTCCTCGCCGTGCCGGTACACCTTGCGCGAGATCAGGTCGAGCGTGAGCGGGCCGACCGTCAGCGTGGTGGCGGACTGCGCGGGCGAGACCTGGCTGCGGCGCAGCAGCACCTCCAGGCGCGCGGCCATCTCTTCCGGATCGAAGGGCTTGGTCAGGTAATCGTCGCCGCCCGCGCGCAAGCCGCGCACGCGCTCGTCGACGTCGCCGAGCGCGCTCAGCATCAGCACCGGGGTGCGCACGCCGATGCCGCGCATCGTCATCAGGATCGTGAGCCCGTCCACGCCGGGCAGCATCCGGTCGAGCGTGATCACGTCGTATTCCTCGCTGATCGCGCGCGCCATGCCGTCGCGGCCGTTCGCGACCCATTCGACGGTGAAGCCGCGACTTTTCAATTCACTGACGATTTCATTCGCCGTGATTTCGTCATCTTCGATCGTGAGTACGCGCGACATCAGGGTTCCGGGCGCCGCGACATCGTCAGCCAAGGTCCGCGGCGCGCGCGACTGGCTATGGAGAGGCGTACATGTTGCCATATTCAGCTCGTGCTTTCAGTGCCGTGCCGGCAAACGCCGCGTGCCGGGTCGGCAGCGGTCGTTCGCAGACTACACGCGCGCACATGGCCGCCATGCATCCGTTTCATTAAGAAAAATTTAATTGCGTGCGCACCCGATGCGTGCCGCCCGGCCGGGTGACGCGATCGTCACCCGGCAGCCGGTCTCCTCGTCGTTGTCGGTCCGGGCGGATTCCGCGCGGGCTTCAACCGCGCGCGGCCGCCTCCGCCGTGCGCCGCGCCGCCGCGTGCGGCTCATTCGGCTCGCGCGAGTGCGCCTCGGCGCGATACGCGCGTTCGACGCGCCGCTGCATCAGCGTCGCATCGGCGATCGGGCCGCCCGAGCCCTGCACCTTCGCCCACGCGATCGCCGGCATGGCCAGCATCATCGCCGCGACGCACGCCGTCAGGCTCCGTCTCATCGTCTGCTCCGTCGGGTTACGCGGGCCGGGCCCGTTCGATGGATACGACGATACGCGCTCGCGCCTAACCGAACGCGGACACCCAGGTGAAGGATTTTTTAGGCCGCCGGTTCGAGGCGCATGAAACAAGTTTCATCTTCGCTCTACCGTTTCGACAAAGCCGCTCCACTAGCCTGCGCTTCGTGATCCGCGCCATCCGGCCGGACCGTCGACCCGCCCCTCAGGAGCCCCTCATGAAACGCGTCTCCCACGCCCTCGCCTGTACCGTCCTGCTCGCGTTCGGCGCCGCCGCCCACGCGGCTGCGGCGCTCACGCCGCAGCAATGCACGGACTATCCGTTCGTGCACACGAAAGGGCCCGTCACGCATGCGCAGATCGTCAACGAACTGGCGGAACTGGAGTCGGTCGGCTACGACCCGTCGGCGGGCGAATCGGACAACTATCCGGACGACATCGACAGCGCCCAGCAGCGGCTGATGGCGAAGTATCGGCACGACTGCGCGAGCGCGCGGCCGGGCACGGTCGCGTCGGTCACGCCGTGAGCGGCGCGCGTCAGTCGAGATCCGGCGCGCGCTGGCGCAGCGTGACGAACTCCTCGGCCGCGGTCGGATGAATCCCGATCGTCTCGTCGAACTGCGCCTTGGTCGCGCCCGCGCGGATCGCGATCGCGAGCCCCTGGACGATCTCGGCCGCGTCGCGGCCGACCATGTGCGCGCCCACCACGCGCTGGCTGACGCGCTCCACCACGAGCTTCATGAAGGTGCGCTCGTCGCGCCCCGACAAGGTGTGCCGCAGCGCCTTGAACGAGGTGCGATAGATGTCCACCTTGCCGAGCGTCGCGCGCGCGGCGCGTTCCGACAGGCCGACCGTCGCGACCTCCGGCTGGCTGAACACCGCGGACGGCACGTTGCGGTGATCGGCCTTCACCTGCCGCTCGCCGAACAGGTTCGCGGCCAGGAGCGCGCCGTCGCGCGTCGCCACCGGCGTGAGCTGCGGGCGCGCTGTCACGTCGCCGATCGCATGGATCGACGGCACGCGCGTGGCGGAATAATCGTTGACCTCGATCGCGCCGCCGGGCTCGCGCACCACGCCGAGCGCATCGAGCCCGAGCCCGTCGCTGTTCGGCGCGCGGCCCGTCGCATACAACACCTGCCCGTACGGGCCATGCGCCTGCGTGCCGGCCCGCAGCGTCAGCGCGCCGTCAGCGGCGCGTTCGAGCGCGCGCACGTCGGCCTGCGTGTGGATCGCGACGCCCTGCTTGCGCATCTCGTCGGCGAGGAAGCCGCGCAGGTCGTCGTCGAAGCCGCGCAGGATCTGCTCGCCGCGATAGAACAGGTCGACCTCGACGCCGAGCCCGTTGAAGATGCCCGCGAATTCGACCGCGATATAGCCGCCGCCCACGATCGCGCTGCGCGCGGGCAGCTCCGGCAGATCGAGCGCCTCGCGCGAGGTGATCGCATGCTCGATGCCGGGCACGGGCGGCAGCGTCGGCCGCGAACCGGTCGCGATCGCGATGTGCCGCGTGCGCAGGCGCCGGCCGCCGACTTCCACCGTATGCGCGTCGGCGAGCGTCGCGCGGCCTTCGTGCAGGCTCACGCCCGACTGTTTCAGCAGATCGAGGTAGACCTGGCTCAGGCGCGCGATCTCGCGGTTCTTGGCGCCGATCAGCGCCGGCCAGGAGAAATTGCCGAGATCGAAGCTCCAGCCGAAGCCCGCCGCATCCTCCACTTCATGGCCGTAGTGCGACGCGTAGACCAGCAGCTTCTTCGGGATGCAGCCGCGCAGCACACAGGTGCCGCCTACCTGCTCCTCCTCCGCGATACCGACGCGCGCGCCGAGCGAAGCCGCGATGCGGCTCAGGCGCACACCGCCCGAACCTGCGCCAATCACAAAGAGGTCGTAATCGAATTCCATGGGATCGCCTTGTCGAGGACACGATGGCAGGACGATAACAAGAATCCGGCGCATCCGTGGTAATTGCCCGCGCGGGCAAAAAAAAGGTTCATCGCGGGAAACCGTGGAAGCTTTGGGTGCAGTTGGTAATCTGACGCCAGTGGAAACGGGCGTTGGAGGCCAAATTGCTGGATCGCAAAGCACTACAGGCATTGGGATGCTGGA
>NZ_JAAGNW010000051.1:0-658 GCF_010645215.1 Burkholderia multivorans
ATCGAAGCGCGGCTCGTCATGGAAAAATTCGTCTTCCTCAAGTATCAATTCGCAATAGTCTTCCATATCGAGACACGCGTACCACACCGGAGCCCATCGTCCTGAATACAACTTGACGAGCACCCAGCGGCCGTAGTCTCCACAAATTCGTGAGTTCAGTTCGTCCTGAAATGACTTGAAAGTTCCGGATGGCGGGCGCTGCATAATACTCATGGTTCTGTCTTTCACGGTGCCGGGCTAGCCGGTGTTTTCCTATTCGTAGGTGGCCTGAATCCACGCCCTTCATTAGCTTCGGTTGCGAGACCAAATTTGATGCGATTGTCGGCCCAGCTCCTGTAAATCTCATTCTTCCCATAAAAATCAACATCAACGTCCATTCCCTTGCTCCCCCGTTAAGCTTCATATGTTTGTATCACGCGACGACGTAAACGCATCTCGCAACAGACTAAGTCGTTGCCAGTCGAGCATCCACAGTAGCGTAACGCGCCGACGGTAGATCAGTGCCTTTGGCACGAAACAGACTTTGTAAAGCGAGTGGATCGATCAGTGGCTCTTACCACCCAACGATCGCGATGCGGCTAATCGCAACGTCGAACGGATCAATCGAATTCACCGAAATCCATGCAAACTGTTATACGACTAAACATCGAGAATCTCT